>QEVN01000004.1 GCA_003576795.1 Burkholderiales bacterium | reverse complement strand
CAGCGCCTTGAAGAACGGCGGCGCGAGCGAATTCAGGTAGTTCGTCGCCTCGCGGATGATGTAGCGCGCGACGAACTCCGGCGTGTCCTCGAACATGTGGATGAAGCCGTGCAGCTCGCGCAGGATCTCGTTCGGGATGTGCTGCGAGGTGCGCGTCTCGCCGAAGAGGAAGATCGGGATGTCGGCGTTGCGGCGGCGCGTCTCGGTGATGAACTTGCGCAACTCGGTGACCGCCGCCGGCTCCACGGTGGGATCCTCGCCCAGCTCCTCGTCGTCGATCGACACGATGAAGGCGGAGGCGCGGGCCGCCTGGTTGGCCACCATCGACACGTCGGTGTAGGTGAAGCCGCCCACCACCTCCCAGTGCTGCTCCTCGATCGCCTTGGCGAGCGCGCGGATGCCCAGGCCGCTGGCGGAATCGGCGCGCCAGTCCTCGTCGATGACGACGATGGGGAAACGGAATTGCATCGGTTGAGGCCTTCGGGGTGCGGGGGTACGGGGCGGTGCGCGAGGCGTGAATCATAAGACCGGGGAGGCGCGGGGGCGGCGGAAATCGGCCGGGCCGTGCCGGAGGCGCAACGGGAGCGGCGGAAGGCCGACTTGCCCGGCTACGATTCCCGCCCGACGGCGGCACCATGTGCGCTGCGACCATTGCCCGACGGAGTGAATACCTTGCCCCTTTCGAATCCTTCCGACGATCGACCGCCGAGCGTGGCGGTCTACGGCGCCGGCGCCGTCGGCTGTTATTTCGGCGCGAAGCTGGCGGAGGCCGGCACGCCGGTCACGCTGATCGGTCGCGCGGCGCACGTCGATGCGATCCGCCGCGACGGACTGCTCTTCGAGAGCGCCGGCGCGCAGCGGCGCATCCGCATCGACGCCGAGACGCGGCCGGAGGCCGTACGCGATGCCGACGTCGTGCTCTTCTGCGTGAAGACGCGCGACACGGACGCAGCGGCCCGGCAGGTCGCGCCGCTGCTGCGCCCCGGCGCCGTCATCGTGAGCCTGCAGAACGGCGTCGACAACGTCGAGCGGATGCGCGACAGCGGAATCGACGCGCTCGGCGCGGTCGTCTACGTCGCCGCCGCGATGACGGGACTCGGGCACCTGCGGCACTCGGGGCGCGGCGACCTGGTGGTCGGCGAATGCGGCCGGCAACCGCTCGAACCGGGCGCGGGCGCCGCGTCCGCAAAAGCCGAAACTCCTGAAGCTTCGCCCTCCCCGCGCACGTTGGAGATCGCGCGCCTCTTCGAAGGCGCCGGCGTTCCCTGCCGCGTCGAGGCCGATGTGCGCCCTGCCCTGTGGGACAAGCTCGTGATGAATTGCGCGTACAACGCGATCTCGGCGCTGGGCCGCTCACGCTACGGCGCCATCGTCGACGACGCCGACGTGCGCGCACTGATGCGCGAGACGATCGAGGAGTGCGTGGCGGTGGCGAGGGCCGACGGCGTGCCTCTTGCGGAGGCCTCCGCGCACTACGACGCCGCCCTGCGGCTGGGTGAAGCGATGCGCGAAGCCAGCTCGTCGATGGAACAGGATCTGGCCAACGGCCGGCGCACCGAGATCGACTCGCTGAACGGCTACGTGGTGGGCCGCGGCGCGGCGCTCGGCGTGGCAACGCCGGCGAACCGGGTGCTGACGACGCTGGTGCGGCTGCTGGAGCGGTCGGTGGCCAGATGATATACTTCTACTGAGATGTATATCTATCAAGAGGCCAGTTATGCAAGTCGCCCGATGGGGAAATTCGCTGGCGGTCCGGCTACCAAAGAAGCTGGTTGAGGAAATGGGTCTCGAGGCCGGAGACCGAATCGAATTGCGCCCGCTCAACGGGGCTCTCGGGGTGGTTCGCCCTCCGACTCCGGAGGAAACGTTGAAATCACTGCGCGAATTCCGGGGGCGTCTGCCGGCAGCGGAACGCCTCAACAGGGACGAGGCGAATGCCCGCTGACTTCCTCGACACTAATGTCATTCTTTACCTGCTCGACAACGGCAAAAAAGCCGACCGTGCAGAAAAGCTGCTGACCCAAGGCGGGGTCATCAGCGTGCAGGTTCTGAACGAGACGCTGGTCAACTGCGTCCGCAAGGCCGGTATGTCCTGGCGGGAAGCGGGCGCATTCCTTCACGGGATTCGGAAACTGTGCGCTGTCGTCGATCTCACCATCGAAATGCACGACGTCGGCGCTGCGCTCGGCGAGAAATACCGGCTGTCCGTCTACGACAGCATGATCGTCGCAGCGGCCCTGGTTAGTGGCTGCACGCGACTCTGGTCCGAGGACATGCACGACGGTCTCATCGTGGAGCGCAGTCTGGAGATCAGAAATCCGTTCAGCAAGACCATCGAGGTCTGAGCCCAAGGAAAGCCCGCGCCGAAATGCGCCCGCAGCGTGACGCCGGCAAATCGACGAAAACTCGGGCTACGAAATGTAGCGACTCGGCTCGTGGAATCGATTCCACGAGCGAAAACGCTTCAGTTTGTAGCTCGAATCACGACGCGCCGAAGGCCTTATGAAGCGGCACGGCCGACCGACCGCACCGGACCCCGCCCCCTACCGCTTCAACGCCCGCAACAACGCATCCCCCAGCGCCGTCGGCGGCTGCCCGCCGCGCGATCCGGCATCGCGCGGGTTCGCGCCCGACGAACGCCGCCGATCGCTCATCCGGCCTTCGTTCCCGGCAGCATGCCGGCGGCCCGCCTCGCCCGCCCCCGCCCCGCGCTCCGGCTTCGCTCCGCTCTTCATCGACAGCGCGATCCGCTTGCGCTGCGCATCGACCTCGAGCACCGTCACCGACACCACCTGCCCCGCCTTCACGACCTCGCGCGGGTCCTTGACGAAGCGGTCGGCCAGCTCGGAGACGTGCACGAGCCCGTCCTGGTGCACGCCGACGTCGACGAAGGCGCCGAAGTTCGCCACGTTCGTCACGACGCCCTGCAGCTTCATCCCGGGCTTCAGGTCGGCGATCTTCTCGACGCCCTCGTGAAAGGACGCGGTGACGAACTCGCCGCGCGGATCGCGCCCCGGCTTCTCCAGCTCGGCGAGGATGTCGCGCACGGTGGGCTCGCCGAAGCGCTCATCGACGAAGGCGCGCGCTTCGAGCCGGCGCAGCGCTTCGCGATTGCCGATCAGCTCGCGCGCGCTCTTCTGTGCCTTCTCGAGGATGCGCTGCACGACCGGATACGCCTCCGGGTGCACGGCGGACGCGTCGAGCGGATTCTCGCCGTCGCGGATGCGCAGGAACCCGGCTGCCTGCTCGAAGGCCTTGTCGCCGAAGGAGCGCACCCGCTTCAGCGCCTCGCGGCTGGAGAACGCGCCGTTCGCGTCGCGATGCTCGACGATGCGCTGCGCGACCGAAGCGCCCAGCCCCGACACGCGCGCGAGCAGCGGCGCCGAGGCGATGTTGACGTCGACGCCGACCGCGTTCACGCAGTCCTCGACCACCGCATCGAGCTGGCGCGCGAGCGCCCGCTGGTTGACGTCGTGCTGGTACTGGCCGACGCCGATCGATTTCGGGTCGATCTTCACCAGCTCGGCGAGCGGATCCTGCAGTCGGCGCGCGATCGATACCGCGCCGCGCAGGCTCACGTCGAGCTCGGGAAACTCCTTCGCGGCCAGCTCGCTCGCCGAGTAGACCGAAGCGCCCGCCTCGGAGACGACGAGCTTGCGCAGGTTCAGCTCCGGATGCCGCTTCATCAGGTCGGCGACGAGCCTGTCGGTTTCGCGCGAGGCAGTGCCGTTGCCGATGGCCACGAGCGCGACGGAATGCTTCTTCGCGAGCGCGGCGAGCGTCGCGATCGAACCGTCGTAGTCGCGACGCGGCTCGTGCGGATAGATCGTCGCCGTGTCGACGAGCTTGCCGGTGGCATCGACCACTGCGACCTTCACGCCGGTGCGCAGACCCGGATCCAGACCGATCACCGTGCGCGCGCCGGCCGGCGCAGCGAGCAGCAGATCCTTCAGGTTGGCGCCGAACACGCGGATCGCCTCGGTCTCCGCGGCTTCGCGCAGGCGGCCGAACAGCTCGGTCTCGAGCTGCGGAAGCAGCTTCACGCGCCAGCACCAGCGGCAGGCGTCGGCGAGCCAGGCGTCGGCGGGTCGCGCCGGCGCCGCCGCATCGGCGCGCGACGCGGCGACCGACGAAGCGAGCCCGACGATGCCGGCCAGCCGCGCGACGTTCGGATGCGGCACCTGCTCCTCGAGCGCGGCCTCGAGCTGCAGCTTCAGCGCGAGCACGCCGTGCTGCCGCCCGCGAAAGAGCGCCAGCGCCCGGTGCGAGGGCATCTTCGCGATCGGCTCGGCGTGATCGAACCAGTCGCGGAACTTCTCGCCCTCGGCCTCCTTGCCCTCGAAGACCTTCGCCGCGACCCAGCCCTCGTTCCACATCCGCTCGCGCAGCGCATCGAGCACGTCGGCGCGCTCCGCGAAGCGCTCGGCGAGGATGTCGCGCGCGCCGTCGAGCGCGGTCTTCGCATCGGCCACGCCGTGCTCGCCGTTCTCGTCGGGCGCGCGCAGGTATTTCGCGGCTTCCGTCTGCGGGTCGAGCGTGGGATCGGTGAGCAGGGCATCGGCCAGCGGCTCGAGCCCCGCCTCGCGCGCGATCTGCGCGCGCGTGCGACGCTTCGGCTTGTAGGGCAGGTAGAGGTCTTCGAGGCGTTGCTTGGTGTCCGCCGCATCGATCTGCGCCGCGAGCGCGTCATCGAGCTTGCCCTGCTCGGCGATGCTCGCGCGGATCGCGGCGCGGCGCTCCTCCAGCTCGCGCAGGTAGGTCAGGCGCTCGGCGAGCGTACGCAGTTGCGTGTCGTCCAGGCCGCCGGTGGCTTCCTTGCGGTAGCGCGCGATGAACGGGACGGTGGCGCCGCCATCCAACAACTCGACGGTTGCGGCGATCTGCGCGGGGCGGACGGAGAGTTCTTCGGCGAGGCGGGCGACGATGCGCGGGGCAGCGTCGGGCGGCGGGGAGACGGCTTGCATGAGTGCTTCTGCAACGCGGATGCGAAGGCGCGGATTCTGCCATGCAGGCTACTGTCGCCGCGGCTCGAGCACGTCGAACAGGTTGCCGTAGTCGTCTGTCCACGGCGCAACGACAGGATTGCGTGGCTCCATCGAACGGCGAGGCGTGGCGAATTAGTCACAGGCGCCGTGGCTCGGGTGTTGCACCATCCGATGCGTCGCTTCGCAGTTTCCCATTTCGGCTCCCATGCGCGTACCCCGACTCGAACTGCCCGCCGTGGCGGCCCTGCTGGCCTGCGGATTCGGCGTACTCGCGTTCCCTCTGAGCGACTACGACTACTTCTGGCATCTGCGAACCGGATACCTGATTCTCGAAACCGGTTCGATCCCGACTACGGATCCGTTTTCGTTCACTGCGGCCGGACAGCCCTGGGTCGTGCAGGGCTGGCTCTTCGACCTGTGTACGGCGTGGGTGCACCGCAGCTTCGGCGATACCGGCGTGCGTGCGTTCTTCGTCGCATGGCTGCTCGCCACCTGGTCGGTCGTGCAGACAAGCGTGCGGCTCTTCGTTGCCGACCGTTCGCGGGCACTGGCAATCACGCTGCTCAGCGCTGCCGGCGCAGCGACCTTCTTCGTCGCCAGGCCCGTGGCCGCCACGCTGCTCGGCTTCGCGCTGACGCTTTTTCTGCTCCTGAAATACCGCTGCAGCGGTCACGCGCGCTGGCTGATGGCGATCCCGCCCGTGATGGCCGTCTGGGTCAACCTGCATTTCGGCTTCGTGACCGGTCTCGGGCTCATCGTACTGACCTGCGTAGCCGACTTCCTCTCCCGCTGGATGCCGATCGACGGAGCGTCGACGGCGAAGGGCTCCCTGACCCCGCTGCGTTGCCTGCTTCTGATCGCCGCGAGCGTGGCCGCACTGGGTCTGAATCCGATCGGGTACGACGTGGTCGCGACGACGATCAACATGACGGGCACGAACAGCGCATCGGGAGTGATCGAATGGCACAGCCCGGACTTCCGACTGCCAGGAGCGCAGGCCTTCCTCGCCGTCGCCGGTTTGACGGTTGTCGCGCGCACGATGAGCCGGACCGCCGCCGACTGGCTCGACATCGTCCTGCTCGCCGCGATGACGAGCGCCGCTCTGTATTCGATGCGCCATATGCCACTCGCCTCGATCGCGATGGCCCCACTGATGGCACGCGCGCTTGCCGGCTGGGCAGTGCTGCCCTGGGAAAACCGCTGGAGCGAACGCCTTCCCATTGCGCTGCGCCGCAGTGCAGGCCACGATCTCGGCGACGGCGTCCACGCGCTCAACTGGTCGCTGACCGCGGTGGCGGTGGTCGGCCTGCTGCTGGCGGCGCCCGCGATCGCCGCCTGGCGCGACGCGAGAGTCGCATCGATCGTGCCGGTACAGGCAACGCGCTTCCTCGTAGCCAGCGATCTGCAGGGCCGGATCCTCAACGACTATGAGGCCGGGGGCTACCTGATCCATCGGCTGTACCCCAAGCAGCGCGTGTTCGTCGACGGGCGGTACAACCCCTATGCCCCTGACGTGATCGCCGATTACGAACGCCTGAGGCAACTGGGCGCCGGTTGGCTCGACACGATCGACCGGTATCGGGTCGATGTGATCCTGACGCGCTCGCCCGGGCTCGCGTTCTCGCAGGCACTGATCGCGTCGTCGCGCTTCCGGCTCGTGTACGCCGACCCGTACTTCGGCGTCCTCATCCGGAACGACGGACGCCGACCCGACCTGGGCGACGTCGTTGCGCCACCCTCGCTGCCGCATCCGCGATGAAACGCCCTCCGACGCCATGGCCGCAGGACGCGCCGGATGCGATCGGCGCCCGGGCGGTTCCGACGCTGGCCATCGTGATTCCCTGCTACGACGAAGAAGCCGTGGTCACGCAGACGTGCGCCGAGCTGTGCGCGATTCTGCGGCGGCTCGAAACCGCAGGCAAGATCGCACCGGGCAGCCACCTGCTGTTCGTGGACGACGGCAGCCGGGACGGCACGTGGGACCGGATCGAGAGCTTCGCCGAAAGCGGACTGCCGGTCGCTGGCCTCCGGCTGGGACGCAACCGGGGCCACCAGAACGCCTTGCTGTGCGGCCTGGAGCATTCGACTACGGACGTCACGATCAGCATGGACGCCGACCTGCAGGACGACCCGCAGACGGTCGAAGCGATGATCGATGCGCACGCGCGCGGCTTCGACGTCGTGTACGGCGTTCGCGCGTCGCGCGCCTGCGATACGAAGTTCAAGCGAAGCTCGGCGCGGACCTTCTACCGGCTGCTCGAAGCCTTGGGCGTGGAGACCGTGCCCGAACACGCGGACTTTCGGCTGATGAGCCGGCGCGCGATCGGAGCGCTCGCGCAGTTCCGCGAGGTGAACGTCTACCTGCGCGGCATCGTTCCGTTGCTCGGCCTGCGAAGCATCTGCATCGAATACGAACGCCGCGCCCGCCACGCCGGTGAGTCGAAGTACCCGCTGTCGAAGATGCTCGCGCTCGCCTGGCAGGCGATCACCAGCTTTTCCGTCGTCCCCTTGCGCATCGTCACGCTGCTCGGCTTCGTGATCTTCAGCGGCTCGGTTCTCGTTTCCGCGTGGGTGCTCTGGGCTCGCTTCGTCGGCAACTCCGTGGTCCCCGGCTGGGCATCCACGGTATTGCCGATGTTCCTGCTCGGCGGCATGCAGATGCTCGGCATCGGCGTCGTGGGCGAGTACCTCGGGAAGATCTATCTCGAAGCAAAGAGGCGGCCGCGTTACGTGGTGGAAGACTCGGTCGCCTCGACGGTGCTGCACGACGCGTTGCGCGGCGGGAACCACCCTCGTCAGTCCGCCGGAGGCATGCTTGAAGCGCGATGAGTTCGACAGGTTCGCCGACGAGTACGAGGCGCTCCACGCGGGCAACATCGGCGCATCGGGGGAAGCTCCGTCCTACTTCGCCGAGTACAAGGCGATCGATCTGCGGCGACTCGCCGTCGAGCACGGTTCCTTGCCGGCAGGCCGCCATGCGGTCGTTCTCGACTTCGGCGGCGGCGTCGGCAACTGCACCGAGTTCCTGTTGCGCGAGTTCGCCGGCTCGTTGGTAGTCAACGTCGATGTCTCGCAACGCAGCCTGCGCGTCTCGCAGGCTCGATGTCCCGACGCAAGCCAGGTCGTGTTCGACGGCGAAGCGCTGCCGCTGGCGACCTCGTCCGTGGACTGCGTTCTGTGCGCCTGCGTCTTCCATCACATCGACGCCGGCGAGCACGTGGCGAAGCTCGCCGAATTGCGGCGCGTGATGCGCCCGGGTGCGCTGTTGATGATCTACGAGCACAATCCGGTGAATCCGTTGACCCGGCGCGCGGTGAACACCTGCCCCTTCGACGCGAACGCGCACCTGATCGGCGCCCGTACGATGCGCGCACGGTTCCGGGATGCGGGATTCCGTGACGCAAAGATTCGCTACCGCGTCTTCTTCCCGCGCTTCGCGCGCGCGCTGCGACCGCTCGAGCGCAGCTTGTACTGGCTGCCGCTCGGCGCTCAGTACCTCGTGTACGCCAGGCGGTGACTCCGTCCCCCGCCTCTACAGGTGCCGCCAACCGTCGTGGGCGTCGCCGGCGTGGGCGACTACGCTCGGTTCCTCGTCCCCCGGAATCGCCCACGCGATGCGTCCGGTCGCCATGTCGCGCCCCAGGACGAGGCGCACGTTGACGTCCGGATGCAGATTGCGCGTGCGCACAAGCGCCGCATCGACCGGCAGAGCGTCCCGGACGAGCTTTGCCTCTTCCAGGAAGCCGCTCCGGTAGTGGATCTCGGTGCGCACTCGATCGAAGGATGCGTAATTCGATACCCGCGTGACTCCGGCGCCCACCCGCGAGAGTTCGCGCGCGGTACGGCCGGCGAGCCTGTGAATGCCGGCGCCGTTGCTGACTTCGAAGCGATCGAGCGCGGCGAGCGAAGTTTGCAAGCGAGGCTGCGCGGGCGCCGATCCGCCGGCGCGCGGAGCCTTCGCGACGGCGACGGGCACCGACGCCGCACTGCGCGCCGCGGTGGTTGATCCCGTAGCCGACATCGCCACAGGCGGGCGCGCAACCGCGGCAGACACGGCCGGCTGCGGACGCGTCGCGCCTTCGGTCGCCGACGCGGCACGCAACTCATAGAGGTTCGCCGAGAGCTGTACGAGCGCGGTGCTCCCTGACTTCGACAGCGCCACCTCATACGTGGGCGGCGGGGGCGGAGGCACTGCCGCGACGGGCGCGGGGGCGGTCTCGACCGGTGCCGAAGTTGCCCGAACGGCAATCTGCTGCACGACGACCGAAGCCGGCGAAGCCGTGCCTTCGCCTTCTGCGACAGGCGCCCTGGCGACAGCCGTTGCGGCGAGCTGCAATCGCGCGAGCAGGCGCAGATTCTCGCGAGTGTGGCGGTTCATGGGATCGATCTCGAACGAACGCTCGAGCGACGTCCATGCTTCGGCGAGGCGACCTGCCTTCAGTTGCGCGAAGCCGAGGTTGTTCAGAACGTGCGCGGAAGCCGGGCCGGATGCGAGCGCCGCATGAAACGCATCGGCGGCTTCGTCGAAGCGGCCTTTCTGCCCATAGGCTACGCCGAGGCCGTTGTGTGCCTCGACGTAGACGGGGTCGAGCTTCAGCGCATTGCGGAAGCGCTCGATCGCCGCATCGACGCGGCCTTCGGCGAGGTCCATCCGGCCGATCGCGTATTGGCCCGCGGCGGTGCCGGCGGGTTGCTGGACGCGGTACACCGACTCGATGCGCGTGTTGCGCTCGTCGAGCGCAACCGTCCCCGTGCCCGTGGAGGCGCAACCGGTGACGAGCGCGACGGCACAGGCACCCAACGCCATCGGATGGAAGCGGTTCTTTCCGATCGTCTTCACTTCGCCCTCCCTGTTCTTCGTTCTCGTCAGATTCCGCGCCGCGCGCCCCTGCGCTCTCCGTCGACGCGATGTTCGACCTACCCCGCGCCCGATATCGTCGGCAACAGGATCCGGTAGATCTGCACCAGAGCCGGGCCCATCAGCACGAGCAGCAGCGACGGGAAGATGCAGAAGATCAGCGGGAAGAGCATCTTCAACGGGATCTTCGCCGCCTGCTCCTCGGCGCGCTGACGACGCCGCACACGCAGCGAATCGGCGTGCACGCGCAGGGAATCGGCGACGCTGGTGCCGAAGCGATCGGCCTGCAGCATCATCGCGACGAAGCTGGACACCTCGTCCAGTCCCGTGCGGGCGGCCAGGTTACGCAAGGCGCGCTCCCGCGAAGCGCCCACGCGCAGCTCGAGCCCGACCAGCGTCAGCTCCTCGGCAAGTTTCGGGCTTCGCAGCTCGATCTCCGACGCGGCGCGCGCGATCGCTGCATCGAGCGAGATACCCGACTCGACGCAGACGATGATCAGATCGAGCGCGTCGGGGAAAGCCTCGAAGAGCTCGCGCTGACGTACGAACGTGAGCCGTGACAGCACGAGGTTGGGCAGGTAGTAGCCGAGCGCCGCTGCCGCAAAGAGGATCAGCATCGGCTGATTGCCGTCCCGCGCGCGCACGTCGGTGAGCAGAAACAGGACGACCGGCAACGCGATCGCGAGCAACGCCTTGAGCGCGAAATACACCACCGGCGCGGAGGCGTCACGAAAGCCCGCATGGAGGAACTTCGCACGTACCTTCGAGATCTCCTCGTCGGTGCCCGGCGTGGCAAGCCGCGCGACCGGGCCTGCCGCCTTCAGCACGCGAGCCTGCCATTCGGGCGTCTCACCCCCTTCCGGGCCGGCGCTGCCGACGACGCCGCGCAGCCGCGCACGGACGCCCATACCGCGAGACAGCAGCGCGCCGACGCTGTACACGCCGCCAACCACGGCGACGAACAGCGCTGCGAGCGCCAGATAGAGTTCCTGTGTCATCGGCGCGTTCCCCGGCCTGCTAGACCCTGATCTTGATGATCCGCCACATCCAGAACACGCCGACCGCCATCGAGAACAGCGCGACGAAGATCAGCCGGTAACCGATCGGGTCCTTCCAGAGGACGTCCATGAACCCGGGACTGACGAGATTGATCATCAACGCGGTGGCGAAAGGCAGCAGCGTGAGGATCCAGGCGGAGAGCTTGCCCTCGGCGCTCAGCACGCGGATCGTGCCGAGCAGCTTGAAACGCTCGCGGATCAGCCTGCTGATGTTGTCGAGAATCTCGGCCAGGTTGCCGCCTGTCTCGCGCTGCAGGATCACGGCGACGGCAAAGAAGCGCAGATCATCCACCGGCACGCGCGTGGCCAGGTTCTGCATCGCGTCGGAGACCGGGATGCCGTAGTTGACCTCCTCGAAGGCGGTGGCGAATTCGCCGCCGATCGGGTCGGGCAGTTCCTCGGACACCATCTGCAGCGCGGGCGGGAATGCGTGCCCGGCACGCAACGCTCGCGCGATGAGTTCGACCGCGTCGGGCAATTGCGCCTGGAAGCGGTTCAGGCGTTTCGTTCGCGCGATAGACAGCCCGGCGAACGGAAGCAGGGCGGAGCCCACGCCGAGCACGAGCGCAAGCCACAGCGGCTGGCGCAGCGCAAGCGCCACGAGAACGACCGCGATCGTCAGCAGGCCGGTCGTCATCAGGAAACGCGACGTCGGCATCGTCACTCCGGCCTGCTGCAGCGAGCGCTCCAGCATCGAGACACGCGGCAGCCGCAGCAGCAGCTTGCCGAGCAGGCCGACGGTGTCGGCCTCGCGCGCCTTGACCAGCGACGCCGCCTGCGTGCCGCGGCCGCCTGCCTGCAGGGCGCGCAGCCGGCGCTCGAGCTGCCGCACTTCCGCGCCGCGGGTGTCGTTCCACAGCAGGAAGCCCCCCTCGAGCAGCAGCACCACCGCCAGGAAGCAGACCAGCAGGAATATCGCGAAGGCCCAGTCCATCGTCGCTCCGTCTGCGATTCCGTCGGATCAGTCGTAGACCCGGTTCGGATCGAACATGTCGTCGGGCAACTTCACGCCGAACACTGCAAGACGCTCGAGGAACTTCGGACGCACGCCCGTGGCCTGGAAGCGCCCGAGCACATTCCCACTGGCATCGACACCGCTCTGCCGGTACACGAAGATGTCCTGCATCGTGATGATGTCGCCCTCCAGCCCCGTGATCTCCGACAGGCTGACCACCTTGCGCTTGCCGTCGCTCAGACGCGCGATCTGGATCACCGCGGTGAGCGCCGAGGCGATCTGCTGACGCATCGCCTTCTGGGGCAGCTGCAGACCGGCCATCCCCAGCATGTTCTCGATGCGGGTGAGTGCGTCACGCGGAGTGTTGGCGTGAACCGTGGCCATCGAGCCCTCGTGGCCGGTATTCATCGCCTGCAGCATGTCGAGCGTCTCCGCTCCGCGCACCTCGCCGACGATGATGCGATCGGGCCGCATCCGCAGGCTGTTGCGTACCAGCGAGCGCTGCGTGACCTCGCCCTTGCCCTCGATGTTCGGCGGGCGCGTCTCGAGGCGCACGACGTGCGGCTGCTGCAACTGCAGTTCGGCGGCATCCTCGATGGTGACGATCCGCTCCGAGGGCGGGATGAAGCTCGACAGCACGTTGAGCAGCGTGGTCTTGCCGGTGCCCGTGCCGCCGCTGATCAGGATGTTCAGCTTCGCCTTGACCATGCCGCCGAGCAGCAACGCAAGATTCGGCGTGAGCGAGCGATGGCGGATCAGGTCGTCCATCTTCAGCGGAACGACCGCGAACCGGCGGATGGAGAGCAGCGGACCGTCGATCGCCAGCGGCGGAATGATCGCGTTGACACGAGAGCCGTCGGGCAGGCGGGCATCGACCATCGGACTCGACTCGTCCACGCGTCGTCCGACGCGCGAGACGATCTTGTCGATCACCTTCATGAGGTGCTCGTCGCTGTCGAAGCGGATCGGCGTGGCTTCCAGGCGTCCTGCACGCTCGACGTACACCTGCTTGTACGTGTTGACCAGGATGTCGGAGACGCTCGGGTCGGCGAGCAGCGGCTCGATCGGGCCGAGCCCCATGATCTCGTTCTGGATGTCGACGACGATCTGCTTGCGCTCGCTCGCATTCAGCGCGGCGCCCGCTTCGCCGATCAGGCGCTCGACGAGAATGCGCAGCTCTTCGCGCAGCCGGTCCGAAGACATCCGGCCCATGACTTCGAGATCGATGCGATCGAGCAGCTGCGCGTGCAGCTCGGCGCGCAGCGCCTGGTACGAGGCGCTGTCGACGCCCTCGCCGGGCGCCGAGACCTGCGGCTGCGAGTGCTGGATCGTCGTCAATCGTTCGCGAAGCGACATCGTTTTCCCTACCGGATCGAAAGACCGAACCAGCCGCGCCGCTCCTCTGCACCCGCCGGCGCGAGCCGATCAGCGAGCTTGCGCAGCGCCTTCGAGACGGCGTCTTTCGGCGCGCTCTTCAGGATCGGGATGCCGTGGTTGATCGCATGCGCAACCGCGGCGAAGCTGTTCGGGATTTCGAGATCGACCGTCACGCCGAGCGAGCGATGGACGTCGGCCGACGTGATCTCTCCGCCCTTCTCCCATCGATTCACGACCACGTGCAGCTTGTCGCGCGCATAGCCGAGCTTCTCGAGCAGCGTGAGCAGTCGTTTCGCGTCGTGAATGAACGGCAGCGTCAACTGCAGCGTGATGTACACCGCCTCGGCCTGGTCGAGGGCGCGCACGCCAGCAGCGTCGATGATCCGCCCCATGTCGAGCAGGACGAAGTCGAAGCGCCCGCGCAGGATCGACACGATCCGCTCGACCGCCTCGGGCGTCACGTCCATCGCGCCTTCTGGCGTATCGGGCGAGGCAAGCACCGTGAGATTCGGCGCGACCGGCATCATGCTCGATTCGACGAAGGTCGGATCGAGCCTCGAGGCCTCGCGAGCGAGGTCGGCGATCGTCTGTGCCGGCTTCGCTTCGCTGAGGAACAGCGCCGCATCGCCGAAGTGCAGGTTCAGGTCGACCAGCGCGACGCGCTGTCCGCGGGCTGCCAGCGCGTACGCGAGATTCGTCGACAGGAAAGTGGAGCCGCTTCCGCCCTTGGCGGGGAGGAATGCGAGCACGCGTCCGACCCGGCCGCCGCCGCGCTGGGCCAGCACGCGCTCGATCTGCCGCCCGTAGGCAGCCGTGAGCTCACCGTTGGTGAGAGGCGTGGGAACAACTTCGCGTACGCCCGCGCGCATCACGCGAATCAGGTATTCGGGCGAACGCTCCGGCGAAAGCAGGATCATCGAGGTCGCCGGCGAGGCGATCAGCGCGCTCTCGACCTGGCGCAACTCGGAATCGCCCAATGGGGCCGTCTGCGCGACGACGAGGTCCGGACGGCCGCGTTCGATTTCCAGCGCGAGCGCGGACACGGAACCAAGCGCCGACGACACGGCCGTGGAGTCGTCGGCGTGGGGCAATTTCAGGGACAGTTCGGCGAGCGCCTCGGGGCTCGACGCGAACAACGTTAGCTTGAGGCTCATCCGGATTGCTGCAGCGTTGCGGGATTTCGACTACGGGGTGATGGTGGTGGTGCCGCCGATTCCCAGAACGTTGAAGGTGCGCGGAGGCTCCTTGAAGCTCTTCTGGTATTCGTCGATCGTGTTCTGCGCGGCGACGCCGTCGATGCCGGACACCGGATCGGTATTGCGACCAGCTTCCGGGTTCAGCGTCTGCTGCGCCCGCGCCTGGCGTACCGCGTCACCGAAGCGCGCATCGAGCTCGCGCGTTTCCACCGGAGATAGGGCAGAGCAGGCGGCCAGGAGAACCGCGGTCGTCGTGATGGCGATGCTCGTGCCGGCGAGCCGGATCGCATTGTTCATGTTCGCCTCCCTCATTTGATCTGAAAGCCACCGCCCGCCGGCGCAGCCGCGGGCGTAGCGCCCGGAGCGGGCGCGGCTGACGGCCGGTCGGCCGGCACGTCGCCGCTGCCGCTGCCTTCGAGCTGTCCGTTGACGAAGAACTCTCCGCGCGAAGGCGGCACGAACGCGTCGGTGGGCAGCGCCACCTCGGTGCTCAGCGGCTTCACCAGGCGCGGCGTGATCAGGAACATCAGCTCGGTGCGATCGCTCTGGAACTCGCTGCTGCGGAAGAGCGTGCCGAGCACCGGGATCTCGCCGAGCACGGGGAGGCGGCGAACCGTCTCGGTGACGTTGTTCTTGATCAGGCCCGCGATCGCGAGGCTCTGCCCGTCCATCAGTTGCACCGAGGTCTGCGCTCGCCGGGTAGTAAAGCTGGGCAGAACCGCCGTGACGCCGTTGATCGTCGTGAACGGCGAGCCGGTCTGCGACAGCTCGGAGACCTCGGGCGCGACCTTCAGGTGAATGCGTCCGCCGTCGAGCACGACCGGCGTGAACTTCAGGCCGACGCCGAACTCCTTTTCCTCGAGCGTGATCGTCACGCCGCCGAACCCGCTGTTCTCGCGCGCCACGGGAATGAAGATCTTGCCGCCGGCCAGGAAGCTCGCTTCCTGGCCGCTGATCGCAACGATGTTCGGTTCCGCGAGCACCTTGATCAGGCCGTCGCGTCGCTCGGCGTCTGCGACGATCGACGTGTTGTTTCTCGTGGCCCCGAGCAGACTGGATGAATCCGACAGCAGGTCGCTGATGATCGAATAGCGCCAGCTCCCGCTCGCGCGCGTGGCGTCGATGCCGACCCCGAGCTTGTCGAGCAGATTCTTCGAGACTTCGGCGACTTTGACCTCCAGCATCACCTGCTGCGGCTGTGCCACACGCAGCATGTTCACGACCTTCGGCTGCTGCTGCTGTGATCGCCCGCCGCCCATGCCACCGCCCGTTACTGCGGCCTGTCCGACGGTAATCGCCTGACCCTGCTGAGCCGTCTGGTTGCCCGCGACGACCTCGAGCTGCAGTCCGCGCGAATAGGTGCGCACGAAGGACTCGGCGATCTCGACCGCCTGCGCCGCCTTCACGGCGCTCGATACGAGACCCGTGAGGACGAGCGAATCGGAAGCTGCGTGCACCTTCACGTTCTCGCCCGGCATCAGCATCGCGATCCGCCGCTCGAGCGCACCCGAGTCGGCGCTCACCGAGACGTCTATGATCGTCGTCGGGCCGTTGCGCTGCCACATGATCACGTTGGTGGAGCCGAAAGTCTTGCCGAGTAGGTACAGCTCGCGAGCGCTGATCAGCGTGACGTCGGCCACTGCCGGATTGCCGACCGAAATCCGCTCGATCGGGGCGGGCAGGCGCACGAGCGTCGACTTGCCGACCACCAGCTCCATCGCCGGACCGATCTCGGTAGGCATGTTGCCGTCCGGCAGCGCGGGCATCTGCGGCGTGAATACGGGTTTCGCGGGCGTCGTGCCCTTGATCACCGTGGGCGCGCGCGGCGCGCTCGTCTGCGCGAAGGCTGCCGAGGCAAGCAGCGCGACCGTCGCCACGGCGAAGCTTTTTTTCTTCATTCTTTCTTCCCTCGCTACAGATCGGTGCTCGAGCGCTGCACGCCGCGGATGACCTCGACGCGAACGTTCTGAGCGGGCGCTGCTGCTGCCGGACGCGGCGAGCCGCGCGTCGTGCGGCGGGGCGCCGCCGCGGGTGCGACTGCGGGCGCCGCCGCGACCTGTGCGGGCGCCGCCGGTGGCGTGAACGACGCCTCGCCGAGCAGGTCGGACTTGCGCACGCCGTCGGTGCGGGCCTGGTTCTGGTCGACCTGGTTGCGCAGCACCAGCGAAAGCGTTCCGACGCTGCGCGCGAGATCGATGCGTTCGGCCTCCTCGGGCATGACTTCGAGCGTGACCGCGTTGACCACTCGGGGCTTCGTGTCGTCGCGGCTCGCTTCCTGCGCCACGGCGAGCACGAGAATGCGCTCGAGCACGATCTTGGACACTGGCCGGTCGCGTTCGTCCTGCGTGTTCACGAGCACGTCGACGTAGTTGCCCGGCAGCGCGAAGCCCGCGACGCCGACCACCTCGTTGACCTTCACGGTGATTGCGCGCCGGCCCTGGCCGATCACCGCCGAAAGCCCCCCCTTGGTACCGACCGGTGCGAGCTTGGCCTCGAGCACCGGCTCCCCCTTCAGGATCTGCGTTCGCAATACGCGTCCGTCGAGCGCCTCGATCTTCGCGAAGGAACCGACCGGCACGGAACCGGGCGGCCACGGCACGAGTTCGACCATCGACGCGTTCAGCGGTTGACCCAGTTCGATGTCGCGCGTGGCCACCGCGACCTGCGCAGCGGCGGCAGATGCGCCCTGCTCGTTCAGCCAGCGTGCCGCCAGAACCATCGCCGCGACCCCTGCGATCAGCGACAGCAGCAGCATGATCACCGCCCGTGTGCCCTTCATTTCCTTCCCCTGTGATGCTTTTCTTTCGGCCGAGTGAACGCGTTCCCGATGGGTCAGTCGTCGTCCGCGCCGGATTCCGCTGCGAAATACAGTGCCCATGCCCAGCTCAGCGCCTCGGGCGTCAGGCGTGCGACGCTCCCCTCGTACACCGCGCGGTCGCGGATCTTCAGCACGAGATCGAGCGGATAGGCGGCGAGCAGCGGCATGCCCGAACGGCGATGCAGCTCGTCGATCAGGAAATCGGCGGCGCTCTCGTCGTGCTCGACGTCGGCGCGCTCGCACGCCTGGCGAAAGACGCAGCGATACGCGGCCTCGTCGAGCGCATCGAGCCGGATCTTGTAACCGAGCCGTCGCACGAAAGCGGGATCGTCCAGGCTCGCCGGCGACAGGTTCGACGAGAAGAACACGAGCGCGTCGAACGGAACCTCGAAGCTCGTACCCGTATGCAACGACAGATAATCGACGCGACGATCGAGCGGAACGATCCAGCGGTTCAGGATCTGGCTTGCCGAGCTGCGTTGGCGCCCCAGGTCGTCGAAGACGAGCGCTCCGTTGTTGGCCTTCAGCTGTGCGGGAGCCTTGTAGAAGCGCGTGACCGGATCGAGCTCGAGGTCCATCATCGAAAGCGTCATCTCGCCGCCGAGCTTGACAACCGGGCGCTCGCAGAGCACCCATCGTCCATCGGGCTGGCGTGAGCGGTCGAAGGAGCCGCCCGCGTGCGACGCGCCGATCGGACGGTGCACGATCGGGTCGAACACCTGGATGATCTCCCCGTCGACCTCGATCGCGTGCGGCACCCAGATCGCGCCTTCGATCACGTCGACCAGGTGCTCGGCGAGCCAGGTCTTTCCTGCGCCGCTCGGGCCGTACAGGAACATCGGCCGCTGAGAGTTGACCGCTGCGCCGAGCGTGGCGATGAGTTCCGGCGGCAGAACGAGCGGCTGAAGCACTTGCGCCAATCGGTCCGGCGCAATGCGTGCACCGGAAATGCGTTGGCGACCCACCTGGGCAACGTAATCGGCCAACGAAACCGGCGCCGCTCCGATGTACCGGTTCCGCTGGAACGCATCCTCGGCGCGCGCCCGGCCGAGATCGGTGAGCGAGAAACGTACATCGGCGTCGAAATTTCCGCGCCCGGGAATTTCCACGAGCCGCTCGGTGCGCAGGAAACCGAGGAGCCGGTCGAGCACCGGCACGGGCAGCGCGATCAGCATTGCCAGTTCGGCGGTCGAGCAATCGCCGTGGCGACGCAGGTGCTTCAGCACGAGATCGAAGACGACGGCGTCGGACAGGCCCGTGGCCTCGAGCGACTGCGGCGGCCGGATCGGCTCGACCGGGATGCGCACCGGCTCCGCGCGCGCGAGAAGCACTTCGCTCACCATGCACGGCCTCCTCGAGCCGGCGTCCGGTTCCCGCTCACGCCAGCGCTCCGTACCATTGCAGTGCGGCCACTGCGAATGCGCCCCCCGCAATGGCGAACGCGAAGGGCAGACGATCGGCCGTGTCGCGCTTTGCATCGAAGCGGGGGCCGGCATGCCCGGCGAGTGCTGCGAGCCCGCCGAATGCGAGCACGCGCAAATTGGCGGCGACCGCCCGGCGACGTTCACCATCGAGAAGGCGAACCAGCACGAGCAGGCCTCCGGCCGCGAAGACGGCCGCGACGAGCGGGGGCAGCAGCGCGACGCCGAAAAACGCGCCGAGCATCGTCATCAACTTGACGTCGCCGGCGCCCATTACCCTGAACAGATGCAGCACGATGAAGAGCCCGAACGCTGCAAGCGCTCCCATCGCGGAAGCGGCGACACCCAGTGCCCCGGGATCGACGGCGTCGAACAGTCCCGCACCTGCGGAAGCGAATGCATGCCACATCAAGGCAACTGCGAGCCCGACGCCGACAAGTCGGTTCGGAATCCGCCGCTCACGGAGATCGCTTTTGCAAATGAAAACGAGAACCGAGACGAATACCACCCGTACGAGCCAGAGCGTCAGCGACTCGAGGCCGCCCGGCGAGGCGAATCCGGTCAACACGAGCCTCCGCTGATCGCTCCGACCACCGCCGTACAAACTCCCTGATACATCGCCTGGATCTCGATTCCGAGCGTGGAAACACCGCTCAGGATTGCTACGGCGATCAGCGCGGCAATAAGTGCGTATTCGATCGCCGTGACGCCGGTTTCATCGACGAGCATTCGCGACACGATCTTCATCGCGTTCCTGCCCATATTCCGCGCCTCCCAGGGGGCAGACCGGACAAGGGGCGACTTGAAAAATCGCTTCCACGCCGGCCCGCTGAGATCGGCTATCAGGGAGCCGCAACCTTGCCCGCGATGTAATTGAACAAGCCGTTCAGGTTCGTGCCGACGGCCTGAGCGCCGACAATGATCGCGACCGCGATCAACGCCGCGATGAGCCCGTATTCGATCGCCGTCACGCCCTCTTCGTCTTGGGCAAAACGCCTCGTCGCCTCGATGAAACGCACCATGTTGAAACTCCCCACGAAGCCGCACCCAGGGCGGCAGACAAAACAGCCGTCGGAAAGGACGGCCACCCTCTCTCCCGGCGGACAGCGATTGCTCGGGATCCCGATCCGCAGGACCGTTCGTCGGCCCGGCGTTGACGCGACTCTGGCAGCGAACCCTGCTCGTTGCAGGAAGAAATTCACGAAACGCGCCGCGGGAGAAGGATTTTTCCACACTCAGGGTGGTTTTTTCGGGTCAAAATGGCATATGAGAGAAAACCCCGCCGCCGTTCGTCGGAAAAAGGACACACTGCGCTCGGAATGAACGCTCCGTCGAAAGGAACACGCCGGCCTCCCGGCATGCGCACGCGACAGAACGGCGTTGCGGCCGTGGAATTCGGCCTAGTCGCCCTGTTGTTCTTCACCCTGCTTTTTTCGATCATCGACTGGTCGTATCTTTTCTTCGCGAATCTCTCCATGCAGCATGCGGTGCGCGAAGGCGCCCGCTACGCCGTCACCGGACGAAGCGATCTGTCTCCCGTCCCGGGCGACCGCTGCGCCGCCGCGCGCCAGCAGATCCGTGAGCAGTCGATGGGCATGTACGACCGCTCCCTGTCCACCACCACCTTCAAGACGATCGACTCAGCCGGCAACATCGTCACGCTGGGAAGCGGTTCATGCTATGGCGCGAACCAGCTGATCATCGTGCAGGTCGACAGCAAGGTCGCCGCCCTCACGCCCTTCGTTCGACCCTTCTTCAGCGCGACTGCGGGTGAATACCGATTCTCGGTGAGCGCCACGATGAAGAACGAGGCTTTCCCGTGACGAACGCGCCTGCTCGTGCACGCCGGCGCGTCCGCGCGAGCGGACTCGCGACGATCGAGTTCGCGCTCGTGTTGCCGATCCTGCTGCTGCTCGTTCTCGGCGTCATCGATCTCTCGCGCGCCATCCAGTTCAACAACGTTCTCGTGCATCTGACTCGTGAAGGCGCCAATCTCGCCGCGCGCACCACCGAACCGCCCGACTACATCCTGCGCACGCTGATGAGCACGGCGACGCCGCTCACGATGAACACCGACGGCATGATGTACATCACGAAACTCGTGGGCGAGCCCGACGGACGCGCGCGCGTCGAGGAGCAGTACCGACCAACGGTCGGCGGCAAGCGGGCACTCGGGAGCACGTTGTGGAGCTGCTCTGGCGCATGGCGCGCCGACGGAAGCTGCACGATGCCGGCGACGCGCCCCATCATTTCGCTCACCGTACCGCTGCTCGACGGCGAAACGGTGTATGCGGTGGAGAGTTTCTACGACTACACGCTGCTGACGCGCTACGTGATCAGCACCGATCCACGGCTGTACTCGCTGACGATCCTCTGAGATGGCTTCACGACCCGGTATCCTGCGGCCCGGCTGCTACCGTTTCCGGTCCTCGATCCACCAGCGCGGACAGATCCTCATCCTCTTCGGGCTGTCGCTGATCGTCCTCATCGGCGCGGTCGGACTTGCAGTCGATTCGGGCCGCGCCTACGGCGTACGGGCGCGGCTGAACGCGGCGGTCGATGCGGCTTCGATCGCGGCCGCACGCGCGCTGGCCGTCGGCGCCGACGACGCCGCCCGGATCTCGAACGCGCAGGCGGCTGCTGCGCGGTTCTTCCAGCTGAACTACCCGGCCGATTTCCTCGGCTCGACCCCCTCGGCGCCGACCACGTCGGCGGTGCGCGAGGCGAGCGGGCGATGGCGCGTCTCGGTATCGGCCACCGCGAACATGCCGACGAGCTTCATCCGCGTACTCGGCCGCACCGACGTCGGCGTGGCGGCAGCCGGCGAGGCGATCCGTCGCGATCTGGACGTGGTGCTGGTGATGGACACCTCCGGCTCACTCGGTCCGCCCTACAGTCCGGCATCGACGTTTCCCACGCTGAAAAGCGCCGCGATCAACGGCTTCATCAAGAAGTTCAGCTCGGGAGCCGGCGGCGATCGGGTCGGCCTGGTGTCGTTCTCGTCGGGCGCAGTGCTCGATGTGCCGATCAACCGCGACGCGACGCGAGGATTCGACAGCGGCGTGATCCAGGCCGCGATCAACGCGCTGCCGCTCGGAGGGGCCACGGCATCGGCCGAAGGCATGCGCAGGGGGCTCGATGAGCTGAATACGGTGCCGGTCGCACTGCGATCGAGCCTGCGCGTCATTCTCTTCTTCAGCGATGGAGCGCCGAACCTCGTCAGCGGCACCTTCCCGCGCAGCAGCGGAAGCCCGAATCCGATCACCGGGAACCTGTATTCGGACATCAGCGGATCCGGCAGCGGCGCAGCGGACCGGATGTGGCGCGACAACGCCCGCAACGATGCCTACTACGCCGGCGATGCCGACGGGTCCGGATCGACGATCACCAACATTTCGAGCCTGCCGTCCACCGGCGCCGGCGGAATTCCGCTGGCGAGTTTCGACGGAAAGCGAACGCTGACCGGATCGCCTTACCAGAACACGCGCTGCAACGTGAACAAGGCCGCCCGGAACATGGTTGAGCGAGTGGCGAACACTGCGCGCGGAGACGATATCCGCATCTACACCATCGGGCTCGGAGATCCACTGAACACGCTCGAAACGTCGTTCTCGGGCGGCAACTGCGGCTACACGCTGGCGAACGAAAAGGGCTCGACGATCCTGAAGCGCCTGGCGAACTCGGCCGATTCCGATTCCCGCAACGACGCGCAGCCGCAGGGGTTGTACTGCCACGCAGCGACGGCGACCGATCTCGACCGCTGCTTTTCCACGATCGCGAGCGAGATCCTGCGCCTGACACTCTGAGCGCTCCGGTGTTCACGCGCGACAGCGAACTGTACGGCTGGGGCGGCCTGAACGAGGCGATGTTCCTTCTCGTGAACCGGCATCACGGGCCGACCCTCGACTCGATCGCGCTCGCGCTCACCGCGCTCGGTCATCCGAAGCTATACCCGTTCTACCTCGCGATCGCGCTGTCGTGGAACGCCTGGCGGCCCGCATCGCTCCCCCTGCGCAACGTCGCCACATTCGCGATCGGCTACGTCGTTCTCTCGATGGTTCTGGTACCGGTCTTGAAGGGCATGCTCGATTTTCCGCGGCCGCTCGCGGTGCTCGGCGAACACGTAGTGACGATCGTCGGCAAGCCCGATGCAGCCCATTCCTTTCCCTCCGGACACGCCGCGTTCGCAGTCCTCGTCGCAGCCTCCCTCGCGCCGGGCATCGCGCGCGCGGCGCAGATCGCGCTGGCGATCTTCGCTTTGCTGGTCTGCGTATCGAGGCTGTCGACGGGCGCGCACTTTCCAGCCGACGTGCTGGCCGGCGCATTGCTCGCCATCGCAGTCGCCGCGGCCGTCCGACGGTATGTTCCGAATCGGAAACGTGGATGAACAGCGCGCTGCCGCAAAAGTCGCTCACGCCGCTTCGCGGCCTCGCGATCATCGCCCTGCTCCACGTCGCGTTCGCATTGTTGACCTGGGCGTTCGCCGCTGCTGCGGGCTCGCCGTTCGTTCTATGGTTCAGCGACACGCCGCTGCTGCTCGGCGCGGTGCTCACGCTCCTGCTGCTGATGGGGATCGTCTGGGACGGCACGTTGGTCTCGCTGGGACTCGTCACCGAAACGCTGTGGAAACGAATCCGGAACGGCCGGGCCCCGCCGCTCAGCGTCGAGAAGTTGCATGAAAAGCGCTTCTTCACCTGCGGTCCCGGGCCGATCGTGCTGCTCCTGGCCACTTCGTTGGCGATTCTCGGCACGTCGAATATCACGCTGCTGAACCTCGAATTGCTGGGCAGCACGACCCGGTGGAGAGATCCGTTGTTCTGGGAGATCGAAGGCGCGCTGTTGCAGCGTATCGCCGGCATTTCCATCGATACGGCCAGTTGGGACCGCCTCTACCACAGCGCCTGGGGCATCGAGCTGATAGCGGCATTCGCACTCGTCGTCATCGGCCGCGGGTCGCGCATCGTGCTGCGCTACTGCGTCACGATGATTCTTCTCTTCTATCTCGGACGCCTGCTCGGCGTGCTGAACCCGGTGATGGGCCCGGGCTTCTTTCGTCCGGATGTCTTCGCCTATCTCGAAGGATCCGTGACCGCAGAGGCGATGCGCGTCGTCGCGCAGGTGATGGCCTCACGCCCCGAGGACGCCTTGCACTCGGGCGGCATCCTGCTCGGCGGCGTCTCGGCCATGCCGAGCCTGCACGTCGCGATGGTCGCAGTAACGGCCTACTGGCTCTCCCGGGCGGCGCGCTGGACGCTGTTCTTCACCGTTCCGTGGGTGCTGCTCGTCTGGGCTTCAACTGTCGTACTGGGCTGGCACTACGTGGTCGACGGCGCAGGCGGGCTCGCGCTCGCGGCCGTTTCCGTTGTGCTGGCGGTGCGCCTGTTGAACATCGCGGACGGGCCCGCCTGACCGATGCAACGAACGGGGCTGCCAGATGCATGAGGCGCTCTCGGTGGCCAGCGCTGAAGCTCTTGGATTCCGTCGTACGACTGGGCGCTCGTCGCAGCGGTCCTCCTGTTCGACGTGCTGGTCGGTCGGCTACTCGGCTTTTCCATCCTCTCGCGCGGATGGATAGGGATCGGCATTCTTGTATGCGCGCTCGCCGGGCTTTCCTGGTTCTATTCGAGATGGCGCCGGATTGACGACGGCAGTCTGGCCGAAACGCTCGAGGAGCTTTCGATCCTGGCCGCATATGCGCCCGTCGTGGCGTCGTTGAGCTACGTCCTGGCCGCAGTTGCAATGCCCCTCGTAGATCCGCAGTTGGCAGAACTTGATCGCCTTGTCGGCCTCGACTGGCCGGCCTGGTATCGGCTCGTATCGTCGTTCCCGACGCTCGAGTCCGCTCTCGCGTTGCTATACCGATCTTCCTTGGTACATATCGTGCTCCTGCTGCTCGCACTGGGCCTGTTGGGCCGCAGAGACCGCGCTCGCGAGTTGAACATGCTCCTGATCACGACATCGTTTCCCATGGTGGTTCTCTCGGGGTTCTTGCCCGCGCAGAGTGCGTGGATCCAATACGACATGGGGCTCGAAAAGGCTTATCACCTTTCGCAATTCGAATCGCTTCGAAATGGCACCCTCAGGGTTCCTCGAGCCCGGCACGCTACTGGGGATCGTCACGTTTCCGTCGTTCCACACTGCGATTGCTCTCACTCTCGTCTGGGTGACTAGAGGCATCGCATGGTTGTTCTGGCCCACGCTGGTCGTCAACCTCGGTGTGCTCGTATCGATACCGAGCGAGGGAGGCCACTACTTCATCGATGCCTTCGCTGGCGCGCTGTTGACGGGCGCGGCTATCAGCGCAGCGGCGCGGCGCGCTCGACTGAATCGTGCAGTCGCGTACACGCCTCCGGCGCCGACTCGACCTTAGCGAACAGTCCGTCCAATGCCGCCATGAAAGCGCCTTGGACAGTCGCTGCCGGCACCGTGCGTCCGCCGAAGGACAAATCGCGCGTCGCACAGGCATCGTGCACCAGCACGCATTCGAAACCCAGATCCGCCGCCGCGCGCGTCGTCGTATCGATGCACATGTGCGTCATCATCCCCACGATGACGAGCCGGCCGATATCGCGTCCCCGCAAATGCTCGAGCAGCGTCGTCTCCCGAAACGCATTCGGGTAGTGCTTGCTGATGACCGTCTCGCCCGCACGCGGTGCGACGCGCTCGTGGATCTCCGCGCCGCGCGTGCCGGGCAGGAAGAAGGTGGCACCCGGCCTCGTCGACAGATGCTGGACGTGAACGACCGGCAGGCCCTTCGAGCGGAACGCGTCGAGCACCTGCGCGGCGCATTCGGCCGCCGCGTCGCTGCCGACGAGTTCCATCGCGCCGCCGGGGAAATAGTCGTTCTGAATGTCGATGATCAACAGCGCGGTGTTCATCAGTGCTCCGGATGGCAGGATCCGTGTAGCGTAGCGCGATCGTGAAATCCGCATTCGTCGCAGCCACCTTCTGCGCGCTCGTCGCGGCGCTCTCCGCCTGCGGCAGCGGTATCGGCTTTCGTCTGTCGATCTCGATCAACGCGCCGCCGCCGGGGTCGCATGGGCAGGTGATCATCCTGAGCGGAGTCGCTGACCTACCGGCGGGCTCGGTGCGCACCGGCGGCACGCCGACCCAGCCGACCGTCACCTGCCAACCGGGGACGTTCTCGATGTTCTGGACCAACGACACCAACGGCACTCGCGGAGAAGTCTTCGCCGTGTGGGATTGCCCGGCCGATCGACTCGCCTGGAACAGCAGCGCGATACCGCTCGCGCCGGGAGCCAACCGGATCACGGTGACGATGGTCGACGCGACGGGCAGCGCAGCGGACGTGGTGTCGGTGACGCGGGACTGAAGCGCGGGCGGCATCCGGTCGGCCGATCCGTCAGGTCGATTGCGCGTGCGGACCATCAGGCTACAATCTGACTATTATAGTCAGATCAATGGTGATGTCGATGCAATCCTGGCAACTGCAGGAGGCAAAAGCGCGCTTCTCGGAACTAGTCAAACAGGCCGCCAGCGACGGACCGCAGGAAATCACCGTTCATGGACGCCCTGTCGCGATCCTGCTGTCGCGCGAGGAGTTCGACCGGCTCGTCGGCGGCCGCTCGCTCGTCGACTTCATGCAGCGCTCGCCGTTGCGAGAAATCGAAGAGATCGACTTTCCGCGCGACAGGTCGCCCGTGCGGAGTACGTCGCTGTGAGCTATCTCGTCGATACGAACGTGCTGTCCGAGCTGCGGCGCAAATCGCCGGATCGGAACGTCGTTCGTTGGTTCGAGGAGCGACCGGCGCGCATGCTGTTCGTGAGCGTGCTCACCCTCGGCGAGATCCGCAAGGGAATCGAGCGCGTGACGGAACGCCGGCTGCGGACGAGGCTTCTCGATTGGCTCGAAGGTGAGCTGCCGGCATTCTTCGCAGGTCGTGTCCTGGACGTCGATCGTCGCGTCGCCGATCGATGGGGTCGGCTGCTGGCCGCGCTTGGGCGGCCGGCGCCGGCGATCGACAGCCTGCTCGCGGCGACGGCTTCGTTCCATGAGCTTCGGGTTGTCACACGTAATGTGCGCGACTTCGACTTCTACGGCGTTGACGTGATCGATCCGTGGGAAGCGGCGGGCGGCGACGAATCGCCGGGGCGGCACCGGGTCAACGAGCCTGCACGTCGAAGAAGAGCCTGACAGGCCAAACGTCCCTCGCCGCGCGGATGTCTCCCACGCAGAGGTTCGGATACGCATCGAGCAGGTCAGCCTCGGCGACTCCCTCGGCGAGCTTGCGCAGGATGGCTCGCCCGGCATGACCGCGGGATCAATGGTGATGCGTTCGTGCGCGTCATCGCCATATCTTCGGAACTCACGCCTCCGCTAGCCCCTGCCCGCGCTGCATAACGCAGCGCTTCCGACCGCGCAGTTCGTTACGCGAGAGGAAATGCAGCTCTACACGGCGCGCCGACGCAACGGGCGACGACGCGTCCGGCCAACAGGCCGGCACACCGCCCTCCCCGCTGCCGCGGCTTCGACGACGCCGCCCGAACCTGCCGGAGCCGGGGCGCATCGCCCCGGCTCCCGCGTCAACCCGCCTTCGCGCCGAAGGTGAACTCCCCGTTCGCGTAGCCCACCTCGATCACGTCGTCGGGCCCGAAGCTTCCCTCGAGCACGAGCCGCGAGATCGGGTTCTCGATCTTCTGCTGGATCGCGCGCTTCAGCGGCCGCGCGCCGTACAGCGGATCGAAGCCGGTCTTCGCGATCTGCTCGAGTGCGGCCTCGGACACCTCCAACCCCATGTCGCGATCGGCCAACCTGCGCCGCAGCCCTTCGAGCTGGATCTTCGCGATCGCCGCGATGTTGGACGGCCCCAGCGCGTGGAAGACGACGATCTCGTCGATGCGATTGATGAACTCGGGGCGGAAATGCGCCCGCACCTCGACCATCACCGCGTCCTTGATCACTTCGGGGTCGTTCAGCTTCGGATCGGCGCTCAGGCGCTGGATCTCGTGCGAGCCGAGGTTCGAGGTCATCACGACGACCGTGTTGCGGAAGTCCACCGTGCGGCCCTGGCCGTCGGTGAGCCGCCCGTCGTCGAGCACCTGCAGCAGCACGCCGAAGACGTCCGGGTGCGCCTTCTCGACCTCGTCGAAGAGGATGACGCTGTACGGCTTGCGACGGACCGCCTCGGTGAGATAGCCGCCCTCCTCGTAGCCGACGTAGCCCGGAGGCGCGCCGATCAGCCGCGCGACCGAGTGCTTCTCCATGAACTCGCTCATGTCGATGCGGATCAGGTGATCCTCGCTGTCGAACAGGAACTCGGCGAGCGCCTTGCACAGCTCGGTCTTGCCCACGCCGGTGGGGCCGAGGAACAGGAACGAGCCGTAGGGACGACGCGGATCGGCGAGCCCCGCGCGCGAGCGGCGGATCGCTTCGGAGACCAGGCGCACGGCTTCGTCCTGGCCGACGACACGGCGGTGCAGGTAGTCCTCCATGCGCAGCAGCTTCTCGCGCTCGCCCTGCATCATCTTGCTCACCGGAATGCCGGTGGCGCGCGAGACGACTTCGGCGATCTCCTCGGCGCCCACCTGCGTGCGCAGCAGTTTCGGACGCTCGGCGGTGCCCCCGGTCGAGCGCGCGGCTTCGGCCTCGCTCGCGGCCTTCAGCCGCCCTTCCAGCTCGGGCAGCTTGCCGTACTGGATCTCGGCGAGCTTGTCGTACTGGCCCTTGCGCTGCAGCTCGGCCATCTGCGCGCGCAGCTGGTCGATCTCGGCCTTGATCTGCGCCGAGCCCTGCACGGCGGCCTTCTCGGCGCGCAGCAGCTCGTCGAGATCGGCGTATTCCTTCTCCAGGCGCGCGATCTCCTGCTCGATCACTTCGAGACGCTTCTTCGACGCCTCGTCGGTTTCCTTCTTGACCGCCTCGCGCTCGATCTTCAGCTGGATGATCCGGCGGTCGAGCCGGTCCATCGACTCGGGCTTGCTGTCGATCTCCATCTTGATGCGCGCCGCCGCCTCGTCGATCAGGTCGATCGCCTTGTCGGGCAGGAAGCGGTCGGTGATGTAGCGATGGCTGAGCTCGGCCGCGGCGACGATCGCCGGATCGGTGATCTCGACGCCGTGGTGCAGCTCGTAGCGCTCCTGCAGTCCGCGCAGGATCGCGATCGTGTCCTCGACCGTGGGTTCGCCGACCAGCACCTTCTGGAAGCGGCGCTCGAGCGCGGCATCCTTCTCGATGTACTTGCGGTATTCGTCGAGCGTGGTCGCGCCGATGCAGTGCAGCTCGCCGCGCGCCAGCGCCGGCTTGAGCATGTTGCCCGCGTCCATCGCGCCCTCGGCCTTGCCGGCGCCCACCAGCGTGTGCATCTCGTCGATGAAGACGATCGTGCGGCCTTCCTCGGCCGCCAGCTCCTTGAGCACGGCCTTCAGGCGCTCCTCGAACTCGCCGCGATATTTCGCACCGGCGATCAGCGCCGCCATGTCGAGCACGAGCACGCGCTTGTCCTTCAGCGTCTCGGGCACGCTGCCGTCGACGATGCGCTGCGCGAGCCCTTCGACGATCGCCGTCTTGCCCACGCCGGGCTCGCCGATCAGCACCGGATTGTTCTTCGTGCGCCGCTGCAGGATCTGGATGGTGCGCCGGATCTCCTCGTCGCGGCCGATCACCGGGTCGAGCTTGCCCTGGCGTGCGCGCTCGGTGAGGTCGATCGTGTATTTCTTCAGCGCCTCGCGCTGGCCTTCGGCCTCGGCGTTGTCCACGCTCGCCCCGCCCCGAACGGCATCGATCGCCGCTTCGAGCGACTTGCGCGCGAGCCCCGCTTCCTTCGCGATGCGTCCCGCCTCGCCCTTGTCCTCGGTGAGCGCGAGCAGGAACATCTCGGTGGCGATGTACTGGTCGCCGCGCTTGAGGGCCTCCTTCTCGGAGAGGTTCAACAGGTTCACCAGTTCGCGGCCGATCTGCACCTCGCCGCCGGTGCCCGAGACCTGCGGCAGCCGCTTGATCGCGGCGTCGGCGGCGGTTTTCAGCGCGGGCGAGCGAACGCCGGCGCGCTCGAGCAGCGTGCGGCCCGAGCCGTCGGCCTGGCCGGCGATCGCGGCGAGCACGTGCACCGGCTCGATGTACTGGTTGTCGTTCGCAATGGCCAGGCTCTGCGCGTCGGCGAGCGCCTGCTGGAACTGCGTGGTGAGTTTGTCGAGACGCATGGGGTCCTCGGGATCCGGATGTGCGGGAGCGGCCAGGGGCCACTGAAACTGACGCCTATCTGAGGGGGAGCCCGGACGGTTTCAAGAGTCGCCGGGCGCGGCAATCGCGAAACGCTATATTCGGATCATCGTTTCCCTACCCTCGGCCATGTCCACGCTATTCGCTCCGCTGCAGCTGCGCTCGCTCGTGCTCCCCAACCGCATCGTCGTCTCGCCGATGTGCCAGTACTCGGCGGTGGAGGGGTGCGCGCAACCCTGGCACTCCGTGCACCTCGGGCATCTCGCCCTGGGCGGCGTCGGCCTCGTGATGATCGAGGCGACGGCGGTGGAGCCGGTCGGGCGCATCACCTGGGGCGATCTCGGGCTGTACGACGACGCCACCGAGGAGGCGCTCGCTCGCACGCTGGCCACCGTGCGCGGCGTCTCGCAGGCGCCGATCGGCATCCAGCTCGCGCACGCCGGCCGCAAGGCGTCGAGCGCGCGCCCGTGGGAGGGCGGCAAGCTGATCGGCGTCGATGCGGGCGGCTGGCAACGGGCGGCGCCCAGCGCGGCTTCCTACTCCGAGGACGAGCCCGCGCCGCACGCGCTGTCGCGCGACGAGCTGGACGCGCTGAAGATGCGCTTCGTCGAGTCCGTGCACCGCGCCGACCGGCTGGGGCTCGACGCGATCGAGGTGCACGCCGCGCACGGCTACCTGCTGCACCAGTTCCTGTGGCCGCTGTCGAACCTGCGCGAGGACGAATACGGCGGGTCGCCTGAGAACCGGATGCGCTGGCCCCTCGAGGTGATCGCCGCGATGCGCGCGGCGTGGCCCGTGCACAAGCCGCTCGGCGTGCGCATCTCGGCCACCGACTGGCGCGACGACCTGCCCGCCGCGCAGCGCTTCGACCTGCCCGACGCGATCGTCTTCGCGCGCGCCTGCGCGCAGCTGGGCGTGGACTGGATCGACGCCTCGAGCGGCGGCATCTCGCCGCTGCAGAAGATCGCGCTGCGGCCCGGCTACCAGCTGCCCTTCGCGGAGGCGATCCGGCGCGAGGTGCCCGATACGCGCGTGATGGCGGTCGGGATGATCACCGAGCCGCGGCAGGCCGAGGAGATCGTCGCTTCCGGGCAGGCGGATCTGGTGGCATTGGGCCGGGCGATGCTCTACGACCCGCGCTGGCCGTGGCACGCGGCGGCGGAGCTGGGCGCGAAGGTGGAGGCGCCGCGGCAGTACTGGCGCAGCGAGCCGCGCGAACATCGGGGACTGTTCGGGGATACGACGCAGGGGCAGCGGTGACGAGCGGCGGCAGGCGGAACGACGGACGACGTCGGCCATGAGCGGCTTTCGCGCGGTCGTGCTCGACATGGACGGGTTGATGCTCGATACCGAGCGCATCGCGGTCGAATGCTGGATCGAATCGGCGCGCGTGTCGGGATGGGAGATCTCGCGCGAAACCTGCCTGGCGATGGTCGGGCTCGACCATCGCGCGTCGCGCCAGAAGCTGCTCGATGCGGGCGGCCGGAGTTTTCCGCTGGACGAGGTGTCGAAGCGCGGGCGCCTGCGCTACCTGGAACGGCTGCGCGGCGAGGGCGTCGGGCTGAAGCCGGGCATCGTCGAACTGCTCGACTGGCTCGATGCGCGCGGCGTGCCGAAGGCGGTGGCGACTTCGACCCTGTGCGAGCTGGCGATGGAGAAGCTCGAGCTGGCCGGCCTGCGCGGGCGCTTCGAGACGATCGTCTGCGGAGACCATGTGCCGAAGACGAAGCCGGCGCCGGACGTGTATCTGGCGGCGGTCGGGCAACTCGGTCTGGCGCCGAGCGCCTGCATTGCGCTGGAGGATTCGGACACCGGGCTGCGCGCGGCGCACGGGGCGGGGTTGGCGTGCATCGTGGTGCCGGATATGCAACCGCCGCGGCCGGAGTACGCGGGGCTGGCGCATTGCGTGGTGGGGAGCCTGGGGGAGGCGCGGGAGGTGATCGAGAGGTTGCTGGGCTACCAGATGTAGCCGTTTGCGCTATGGAATGCGTTCCACGTCGGAAAACGCTCGTTCTTGTAGCCCGGGTTTGCCCCCTACGCCCCCGCAATCACCAACGCCCCCGCCACGACGAGCGCCCCGCCGAGCGCCAGCCTCCAGCTCATCGGCTCGCCCAGCACGACGACCCCCAGCACGATGGCGAAGGCGACGCTCAGCTTGTCGATCGGCGCGACGAGCGACGCGGGCGCGAGCTGCAGCGCACGGTAGTAGCAGAGCCACGACAGCCCGGTGGCAACGCCCGAGAGCAGCAGGAACACGAGCGGACGGCGGGCGATCTCCGCCGGCATCTGCCACTCGCCGCGCAGCGAGACGATGGCGGCGGTGACGAGGAAGACGACGATGGTGCGGATCAGCGTCGCCAGGTTCGAGTTCAATCCCTCGACGCCGAGCTTGCCGAGGATCGCGGTGAGGCCGGCGAAGAACGCCGAGCCGAGCGAGAAGAGCAGCCAGGGAGCGAGCGGTTTCATCACGGCTCCTTCGCCTTCAGACAGGCGCCGTCGCCAGCAGCCACAGCACGCCGGCCACCATCGTCGCCATGCCGATCGCCTCGCGGCGTGTCGTACGCTGCGAGAACAGCCGGTGCGACACGGCCTGTGCGAACAGGATCTCCGACAGGCCTACCGTGCGAACGGCGGCGGCCGTCTGCAGCGAGAACGCCAGGAACAGCAGTTGCGAGGCGAGCGCGCCCGAGGCGCCGGCGAGCAGCGACGGGCGCCACATGCGGAAGATCGCGCGCAGCACTGCCCGCTCGCGCCATGCGAGCCAGGCGGTGAGCACTGCCGTCTGCAGCGAGAGGCAGACGGCGAGCGTGACGGTGGCGCGCGCGTAGAAAGGCGCCTCCCCGAGCGCGAGGATGGCGCCGCGAAGGCCGACGGCCGACAGCGCGAACATCGCGCCCGAGGCGACGCCGAGCAGCGCGGCACGCGGCACCAGCGGCCCGGCCGCCTCCCGCACCACGCGCACGGGCATCGACATCAACAGCACGCCGGCCGTGGCCACCGAGATCGCAAGCGTCGCCTGCACGCTCAACCGCTCGCCGAGAAACAGGAAACCGAAGAGCGCGATCTGCAGCGGCTCGGTCTTGACGTAGGCGATCGCGACGACGAACGAGCGCTCGCGCATCGCGGCGAGCATCGCCGCGGTTGCGGTAATCTGGAAGAGGCCGCCCATCGCGGCCCAGGCGACGAAGCGCCACGAGACGTCGAGCGCGCGCAGGTCGACGAAGAACGCCATCGCGGCGAGGAACAGCAGTCCGAACGGCAGGCCGAAGAGGAAGCGCACGTGCGTGGCGCCGACCGTGCCGAGCGAGTCGACGAGGCTGCGTTGCATCGTGTTGCGGATCGTCTGCACGCCGTTGCCCGCCACGGTGCAGGCGATCCACAGCCACGCCGGCGCTTCGATCATCCGGCCGCGAGGCGATAGCCGATCGCGGCTGCGGCGAGCGAGCCGAACAGGTGCAGCGCGCTGTGCGCGAACGCCCAGCCGAAAGCGCCACGCGTGATCAGGCCGAAGGACTCGATCGAGAAGGTGGAGAAGGTGGTGAGCGCGCCCAGGAAGCCGGTGATCGCGAACAGGCGCCACTCGGGGACGAGATCGGGGTTTCGCGCGAACCAGGCGACGGCGACCCCGACGAGCAGTCCGCCGACGACGTTGACCAGCAGCGTGCCGAGCGGCAGCGCGTGATGGACGACGTTCAGCCAGATGCCGATCGCCCAGCGCAGCCACGCGCCCAGCACGGCGCCGACACCGACGGCGAGGAAGCCGGCGAGACTGAAATGCGGGACGATCAACGCAGGCGCGCTCGGGGGGCGTGCGGCGCGCTCACCAGCGCGCCGCTGCGTGGTCGTCGGCTTCGCGCGCCTCCACCCAGCGCTCGCCCTGCGCGGTGGCTTCCTTCTTCCAGAACGGTGCCTGCGTCTTCAGGTAGTCGATGATGAACTCGCAGGCGTCGAAGGCTTCGCCGCGGTGCGCCGAGGTGACGACCACCAGCACGATGCGATCGCCCGGCTCGAGCGGCCCGTAGCGATGGACGACGAGCGTGTCGTAGACGTTCCAGCGGCTGCGCGCCTGCGCGCAGATCTCCTCGAGCGCGCGCTCGGTCATGCCGGGATAGTGCTCGAGCGTCATCGAGCCGACGCCCGCGCCTTCGTTGACGTCGCGCACGGTGCCGACGAAGGTAGCGACCGCGCCGACCTTCAGGTTGCCGGCGCGCAGCGCATCGATTTCGGCGCCGACGTCGAAGTCTTCGGTCTGTACGCGGACGGGCATGAAGCGGGAGCCTCCTCCTCAGTGCGACGATGCGGGATCGGCACGCACGGTCTCAGACACCGGAGATCAGGACGTCGAGCGCCGCGACGATCTCGTGGCGCCGATGCTCGAGCGACGCGACCCGCTCGCCGACGATGCGGCAGGCAATGCCGGTGATTTCGCTCGTGCGCATCACCACGGCGCGGCCGTCGATCTCGAACACGGGCATGAGCCCGCCGACCGGCGGGCGCTTCGCGTCGGCTTCGCCCAGCGGAACGACGACGCGCGTGGCGAGCGACTCGAGGAGATCGGACTGCACGTCGAGCAGGAACGGGAAGCGTTCTCGCGACGAGCGATCGAGATTGCGATAGACGTGGAACTGCGCCACGGCGTCAGGACCCTAGAAAGCGCGCAACGCATCGCCGAAGCAGCCGTGCCGCTCGATGTCCTCGTTGTAGGCCTCGATGGCAGCCCGGTTCTCGGCGAGCCAGCGCTCACGAGCGCAACGCATCACCTCGACGACGAGCGCGGACTCGAGGGTCTGCGAGAGGTTGACGTCCAGCTCGCGGGCGCGACGCAGCAGATCGGCGTTGACGGTGACGTTCGTCGGGCGCTTCGGCGCCGAGACATCGTACAGGACGCTGCGTTCGCGAACGACATGTTTCATGCGCATATTCTGCGCGCATGAGGGAGCCGCGTCAACCGCCCGTCACCGGGGGAAAGAAGGCGACTTCGGCGCCGTCGCGCAACGGGGCGTCGGCACGCGCCATCGCCTGATCGATCGCGATGCGCACCGCGCGGTGCTCGCCGAGCGCCTCGGCCCACGCGCCCCCGCGCTCGCGCAGCCACGCTCGCAACCGGCCGGCATCGGCGATGCCCTCCGGAAGCTCGACCGTTTCGCGCCCGGTGCCCAGCGCCTCGCGCAGCGCCGCGAAATAGAGAATCGTGATGCGCATCTCAGTTCAGCAGTGCCGTGAACGGCAGGTAGCGAACGACGTCCCCCGCAGCAATGGCGTGCTGCGCGGGATTGTCCACCAGGCCGTCGCCCCGGACCGTGGAGGTCAGCACCCCGGAGCTCTGGTTGGGAAAAAGCTCGAGCCCGCCTCGTTCGTTGACCCTGACGCGCAGGAATTCACGCCGGCGGTCGGGCTTCGGCCAGTCGAAATCGGCGCGCATCGCGATCGCGCGCGACGCGACGTCGTCGGCGCCCTGCAGTCGCAGCACGAAGGGACGCACCATCAGCACGAAAGTGACGAAGCTCGACACCGGATTGCCGGGCAGTCCGATGAAGTGGGCGAAGTCGCTGCCGGCACCCTGCCCGCCGGCCTCCTTCGACCCGTCGCTGCCGTCGGCGTCGCCCCGGGGCCCGCGTCGCACCCGGCCGTACGCGAGCGGCTTGCCCGGCTTCATCGCGATCTGCCAGAGGCGCAGCTCGCCTTCGGCCTGCACCGCAGGCTTCACGTGATCCTCCTCGCCGACCGACACGCCGCCCGAAGTGACGATGAGGTCGTTGTCCCGCGCGGCGCGGCGCAGTGCGTCGCGCGTGGCCTGCAGCGAATCGGGGACGTTGCCCAGGTCGTGCACGACGCAGCCGAGGCGCCGCAGCAGCGACACCAGCACGAAGCGGTTGCTGTTGTAGATCGCACCCGGGCGCAGCGGCTCGCCGGGCATCGCCAGCTCGTCGCCGGTGAAGAAACACGCGACGCGCACGCGCCGGCGCACCGGCAGACGCGCCAGGCCGACCGATGCCGCCAAGCCCGTCGCCTGCGGCGACAGGCGCGTGCCGGCGGGCAGGATGACGCTGCCTGCGCGGATGTCCTCGCCGAGGCGGCGGATCCACTCGCCCGGTTCGGGACAGCGCGTGAAGACGACGTGATCGCCTTCGACGCTCGCCTGCTCCTGCATGACGATCGCGTCGGCGCCGTCGGGGACGAGCCCGCCGGTGAAGATGCGCGCGGCTTCGCCCGCGGCCAGCGGACGCCCGACGTGGCCGGCCGGAATGCGCTGCGCGACCAACAGGCGCACCGGCGCCTGTTCGCTCGCCTGCGAGAGGTCGGCGCGGCGCACGGCATAGCCGTCCATCTGCGTGTTGTCGTGCGGCGGGACGTTCAGCGTCGAGCGAAGGTCGGCGGCGAGCACGCGGACGTCGCAGTCGAGCGTGTCGAGGGTCTCGGTTTCGGTGACGGGCGTCGCGTTGGCCAGCAGCGCCGCGAGCGCCTCATCGAACGGCTGCAATGCGGGTTTCATTCGTTCCTTCGAGATACGCGAGGATGAACTCGGCGATCGCGTCGGGGTCGTTCAGGTCCAGGCGCGGCAGCGTCGTGGCCAGCGCGGCATCGCTCGCGACGGCGACGATGTTCGGGTCGCTTGGGTACAGCGGCTCCTTGCCGAGCGACGGGCGATGCACCTCGAGCTTGGGAATCGGGGCGTGCTTGTAGCCTTCGACGAGCACGATGTCGCACGGCGAGAAGCGCTGCAGCTGCTCGTGCAGCGAGGGCTCGCGCTCCCCGCGCAGCTCGTGCATCAGCACCCAGCGCTGGTCGGAGGTGATCAGCACTTCGGAGGCGCCCGCCTCGCGATGCCGGTAGGAGTCCTTGCCGGGCTTGTCGATGTCGAACAGGTGGTGCGCATGCTTGACCAGCGACACGCGCAGCCCGCGCAGCACGAAGCGCGGAATGATCTGCTCGATCAGCGTGGTCTTGCCCGAGCCCGAATAACCGGCGAAGCCGAAGACTTTCATGTCGGGATCGAGGATACCCGAGCGGGCGGGGGCACGTGCCCGGCGAGGGCACCCTCAGGCGTCGGCGCGCCAGCGACAGTCCACGCTCGACGGCAGCGCGTCGGTGCGATCGGCGATGTAGCGCTTCAGGCGCTCGACGTCGACCGGCATGCGCTCGTAGCGCTGGGGCAAGGCCTCGATGCCCTCGTAGCCGGCCGGACGCGGCGCTTCGCTGCCGATCGCCTCGCGGATCGTGTCGGCGAACTTCGCCGGCTGCGCGGTCTCGAGGCAGATCATCGTGACGCCCGGCTCGCGCCAGTTGCGCGCCACGTGCAGGCCGTCGGCGGTGTGCGGATCGACGACGACGCCGTAGCGTTCGTGGGTGGCGCGGATCGTCGCGACGCGGTCGGCGTGCGTGCTGCGCCCGGAGGCGAAGCCGCAGGCCGGGAAGCGCCCGGCCTCGGCGCTGCCGGTGATGTCGAACCGGCCGTCGCGCTCCAGCGCGGACCACAGCTCGCGCACGCGGCCCGCGTCGTGCGCGGCGAGATCGAAGACGAAGCGCTCGAAGTTCGACGCCTTCGAGATGTCCATCGACGGGCTGCTCGTGTGGTGCGTCTCGCGCGCCGCGCGCGGGCGATAGCGCCCGGTGCGGATGAACTCGTCGAGCACGTCGTTCTCGTTGGTGGCGACGACGAGCCGCGAGACGGGCAGGCCCATCTGCCGCGCGATGTGCCCGGCGAGCACGTTGCCGAAGTTGCCCGACGGAACGGTGAACGACACGCGCTCGTCGTTGCGGCGCGTGGCGGCGAAGTAGCCCTTGAAGTAGTAGACGATCTGCGCGGCGACGCGCGCCCAGTTGATCGAGTTGACGGTGCCGATCGAATGGCGCCGCTTGAAGATCAGGTCGTTGGAGACCGCCTTGACGAGGTCCTGGCACTCGTCGAAGACGCCGTCGACCGCGATGTTGAAGACGTTCGCGTCGGTGAGCGAGTACATCTGCGCGGTCTGGAACGCGCTCATCCGTCCGTAGGGCGACAGCATGAACACCTGGATGCCGGCGCGTCCGCGCATCGCGTATTCGGCGGCGCTGCCGGTGTCGCCCGAGGTGGCGCCGAGGATGTTCAGCTCGCTCTTCTGCTCGCGCAGCACGTGCTCGAAGAGCGCGCCGAGCAGTTGCATCGCGACGTCCTTGAACGCCAGCGTCGGGCCGTTGGACAGCTTCAGCAGCGCGAGGCCCGGCTCGAGCGGCGCCAGCGGCGTGATCTCGTCGCTGCCGAACACCTCGGCCGTGTAGGTCTCGCGACAGAGCCTTCGCAGCTGCTCGACCGGGAGATCGTCGGCGTACAGCCGCAGGATCTCGAAGGCAAGCTCGGCATAGGGCAGCGCGCGCCAGCGCGTGAGCGTCGCGTCGTCGATCTTCGGATAGCGCTCGGGAACGACGAGCCCGCCGTCGGGGGCGAGGCCGCCGAGCAGGATCTCGGTGAAGCGCGCCGGCTCCATGCCGCCGCGGGTGGACAGGTACTTCACTGCAGTTCTTCGAGACGGATGCGCACGACGCGCGAAAGCACGGTTTCCAGCGCTTCGATGCGCTCGATGGCGGCGACGATGCGCCGCTCGATCGTGCGATGCGTGAGCAGGATGATGTCGGTCTGGTTCTCGCCTTCGCCCGGCTCGCGCTGCAAGGCCGCATCGATCGAGATCTCGCCGTCGGCGAGGATGCGCGTGACGTCGGCGAGCACGCCGGGCCGGTCGGCCACGCGCAGGCGCAGGTAGTACGCGGTCTGCACCGCGTCGATCGGCAGCACCGGCAGGTCGGACAGCGACTCGGCCTGGAAGGCCAGGTGCGGCACGCGGTTGCCCGGGTCGGAGGTGAACATGCGCGCGACGTCGACGAGGTCGGCGACGACCGCGCTGGCCGTGGGTTCGGCGCCCGCACCCTTGCCGTAATACATCGTGTGCCCGACCGCGTCGCCCTTGACCAGCACCGCGTTCATCGCGCCCTCGACGCTGGCGATCAGGCGCGAAGCCGGGATCAGCGTGGGGTGCACGCGCAGCTCGAAACCCTCGGGGCTGGCGTCGGAGCGCTCGCGCCGACGCGCGATGCCGAGCAGCTTGATGCGGTAGCCGAGCTGCTCGGCGTAGCGGATGTCCTCGGCCTGCAGCTGCCTGATGCCTTCGACGTGGCACTTGTCGAACTGCACGGGAACGCCGAAGGCGATCGCCGACAGGATGGTGATCTTGTGCGCGGCGTCGATGCCTTCGATGTCGAAAGTGGGGTCGGCTTCGGCATAGCCCAGGCGCTGCGCCTCGGCGAGCACGACGTCGAAGGCGAGCTTGCGCTCGCGCATCTCGGAGAGGATGAAGTTCGTCGTGCCGTTGATGATGCCGGCGATCCACTCGATGCGGTTCGCCGTGAGCCCTTCGCGCAGCGCCTTGATGATCGGCACGCCGCCGGCCACCGCCGCCTCGAAGGCGACCATCACGCCGCGCTGCGACGCGGCGCGGAAGATCTCGTTGCCGTGCACGGCGAGCAGCGCCTTGTTCGCGGTGACGACGTGCTTGCCCTGCTCGATCGCCGCGAGCACCAGCTCGCGCGCGATGCCGTAGCCGCCGATCAGCTCGACGACGACGTCGATGTCGGGATTGGCGATGACGCGGCGCGCGTCGTCGACGACGTCGACGCCCTCGCCCACGCGTTCGCGCGCGCGGGCGACGTCGAGGTCGGCGACCTGGACGATCTGGATCGGCCGGCCGGCGCGGCGGCGGATCTCGTCCTGGTTGCGACGAAGAACGTCGAAGGTGCCGCCGCCGACCGTGCCGATGCCGAGCAGGCCGACGCGGACCGGGCCGAGTCTTCCGTTGGAGGACGCGGTGGCGGCGCGCGATCCGGATGAGGCCGTCCTTGCGGAACATCTCCTTGATGCCGCGCACCGCCTGGCGGATGCGCTGCTCGTTCTCGATCAGCGCGAAGCGCACGTGGTCGTCGCCGTACTCGCCGAAGCCGATGCCGGGCGAGACCGCGACCTTGGCCTCGTCGAGCAGCTTCTTCGCGAACTCGAGCGAGCCCATCGCGCGATACGGCTCGGGGATGCGCGCCCAGATGTACATCGATGCGCTGGGCACCTCGACCTCCCAGCCCGCCTCGTGCAGCGCGCGCGCGAGCACGTTGCGCCGCGTCTGGTATTTCAGGCGCGCCTCCTCGACGCAGTCCTGCGGACCGTCGAGCGCGGCGATGGCGGCGACCTGGATCGGCGTGAAGGTGCCGTAGTCGTGATAGCTCTTCATGCGCGCGAGCGCGGCGACGAGTTCCGCATTGCCCACCATGAAGCCGATGCGCCAGCCGGCCATGTTGTAGCTCTTGCTCATCGTGAAGAACTCGACCGCGACGTCCATCGCGCCCGGCACCTGCATGATCGAAGGCGCCCGGTAGTCGTCGAAGACGATGTCGGCGTAGGCGAGGTCGTGCACGACGATGATGTCGTGCTCGCGCGCCAGCTCGACCACGCGCTCGAAGAACGCGAGATCGACGCACTTGGCGGTGGGATTGCTCGGAAAGCCGAGGATCATCATCTTCGGCTTCGGCGAGGTTTCGCGCACCGCGCGCTCCAGCTCCTCGAGGAAGTCCACCCCCGGCGTCATGCGCACCGGGCGCGTCTCGGCGCCGGCGATGACGGCGCCGTAGATGTGGATGGGGTAGCTCGGGTTCGGCACGAGCACGGTGTCGCCGCGATCTAGCGTGGCGAGCATCAGGTGCGCGATGCCTTCCTTGGAGCCGATGGTGACGATCGCCTCGGTGGACGGATCGATGTCGACGTCGTAGCGGCGCTTGTAC
>QEVN01000131.1 GCA_003576795.1 Burkholderiales bacterium | reverse complement strand
GCGATCGCGGCCAGCTCGCCGTCGGACAGGCGCTGGAACGAGGGCATCGCGCCCTTGTACGTCGTGCCGAGCACCTCGATTTCTCCGTCGATGCCGTGCAGCAGGATGTTGGCGAGAACTTGCGGGTTGCCGGCGACCCATTCGGAACCGTCGAGCGGTGGGAAGACGCCCGTCACGCCCTTGCCGGTGGGCTGGTGGCAGGCGGCGCACTGTGCCGCGTACAGCGCCTTGCCGTCCACCCCGGCGCCCGCCCCGGCAACCGCCGGAGCGAGATCGGAGAGAGTGCGTCGATCGCCCAGCTCGGCGTTGCCGAACGGTTCGGAGAACAGAATATAGCCCGCGCCGAAAAGCACCGCCATCAGCGTGAGCAGCGCGGCCACCGCCGGAATCGGGCGGATCGTTTCGGAAGGTTCCTCTTGCTCGCGCTGCTGCGCACGCGGCAGCGCCTGCGGATCGGTCAGCATGACGAAGGCCTCATTCGGTCGCCGCGCTCGCCGTCGGCAGGATCGGATAGGTGCGATCGAGCGAGAGCAGGTATTCGACGAGGTCGAGCGCCTCGCGCGTGGCGACCACGACCTTGCCGGCGGGCGCCGCGCCTGGCGGCAGCGACACGACCCGATCGTCATCGCGCGCACGATCGCGCTGCACGAAGAGGAAAGGGTAGGCCGGCATGTTCGATGCGCCGACGTAGGCGCGCGGCTGGTACAGGTGGCCCAGGTGCCAGTCGGCGCTCGGCTGGCGCGCGCCGATGTTCAGCAGGTCCGGCCCGGTGCGCATCGTGCCGAGCAGGTGCGGGCGGTCGTACGAGTAGTCGGCCGGAACCGAAGGCCGGCCCCAGCCACGTTCGGCGTCGGGTGCGAGATTGCGGTCGCGCGGCTGCTGGCTGTGGCAGTAGACGCAGCCGTTGGCGATGTACACCTGCCGGCCGCGCAACTGCGCCTCGGTATAGGGCTTCAGTTGCGCCGGCGGCTCGACGTCGCGCACCTGCACGTAGGGCAGCACGACGAGCGCGGCCGTGGCGATGCCGAGCGAGACGGCGGCGCCTGCCGCCAGTTTCGCTTCATTTTCCATGAACGAGTCTCCCCACCGGATCCCAGAAGCGCGCGGCGCCCGAGCGCTGCGGCCCGAAGCCGAGCGCCATTGCGAGCACGTGGGCGACGAAGACGAAGTGGCCGATCGTCATCGCCGTGCCGGCGACGCTGCGCAGCTGCAGCCATGGCAGGGTCAGCGTGACCGAGTCGAGGAAGGGGCGGCTCGCATCGAGCATCGCCAGGCCCTGCAGCCAGCCGCCGATCGACAGTCCGATCACGTAGACGAGGATGCCGATCGCGGCGAGCCAGAAGTGCACGTCGATCAGTCGCGGATACGGCCACTCGCGCGCGAGCACGCGCGGCAGCATGAAGTAGACGGCGCCGAACAGCACCATCGACACGAAAGCGTACATGCCCAGGTGCGCGTGCGCGACGGTGAAGTGCGTGAAGTGGGCCACGGCATTGACGCTGCGCAGCGCCTCGAGCGAGCCCTCGACCGACGAGGCGAGATACATCAGTCCGCCGAACATCATGAAGCGCAGCGTCGGCGACCAGCGCGCCAGGTGCATGCGGCCCCACAGCGTGCCGCCCTGGTTGATCGTGAACGCGATCACCGGGATCACCATCATCACGCTCTGCACGATCGACAGCGTGGTGAGCCATCCGGGCACCGGACCGCCGATCAGGTGGTGCGCGCCCACCTGCGGATAGAAGAAGGCCAGCGTCCAGAAGCCGAGCAGCGACAGGTTGTACGAGCGGATCGGACGCCCGATGATCTTCGGCAGGAAGTAGTAGATGGCGCCGATGCTCACCGGGGTGAACCACAGGCCGAGCGCGTTGTGCCCGTACCACCAGTTCGTCGTCGCCTGCTGCACGCCGTAGTGCACGCCGGGCAGGTTCGCGACGAGGAAGAGCACGGCGATCCAGAACAGCGAGGCGCCGAAATACCAGACGCTGACGTACAGGTGATCGACCTTGCGGTTCGCCAGCGTGAACAGCGCCGGAAGGATGATCATCGCGAAGCCGGCGAAGATGAAGATGTCGATCTGCCAGGGGATCTCGAGGAACTCCATTCCGTCGGACCATCCCGAAGCCACCGCGCCGATCCCGGCGGCCACGCCGGCATTGATGAAGGCGCCGCCGAGCATCGCCCAGCTCGCGCCGCGCAACGGCGTGCGCAGCAGCCGCGGCAGCAGCCAGACGATCACCGCCAGGCAGCCGTTCGACGCGAAGCCGTAGATCACCGCGTTCAGGTGCACGGTGCGCATGCGCCCGAAAGTGAGCCACGCCGCGTCGACCAGCCAGTCGGGTTCGTGCAGCTTGATCGATGCGACCACGCCGGCCAGCGAGCCGACCAGCAGCCACAGGCAGGCGAAGGCGATGAACAGGAACACCGGAAAGGCGCTCGATCGATCGGCCTCGATGCGGGCGTTCAGCTGCGATGCGTCGGTGGCCTCCGGAGGCGGCTCCAGGCGCGTGACCTGCGCCTGCAGCGCATCGTGCCCGCCGTCGCCGAGCGCCGGGTCGTCGGCGCGGCCGATCTCGCCGCGCGCGAAGATGACGCCGGCCGCCCGCGGGTTCTCGACGAGCAGGCCCTTGCGCAGCGACCCGATGAAAGCGAACAGTCCGAGAATCGAAAGTACGAAAGCGGCCAGCAGGCTGGCGACGGCGCTGTCCAAGTCGTGTCTCCGCTCACGCCGCCTGGTTCTCGTCCGATTCCTCGTTCTCGGCGCGCGGGTCGAGCATCGCGCGCTTGTCGCGCACGGCGCCCCAGTGCTCGGCTTCGGGCAGCGCGGGCTTCTTGCGCGAGATCACCGGCCAGCGCGGGGCCAGGTCGGCGTTCAACTGCAGGTATTCCTGCTGGTCGGGCGGCACGTCTTCCTCGGCGTAGATCGCCTCGACCGGGCATTCGGCGACGCACACCGCGCAATCGATGCATTCGTCCGGGTCGATGACGAGCATGTTCTTGCCCGCGCGAAACGCGTCGGTGGGGCAGACGTCGACGCAGTCGGTGTGTTTGCAGGCAATGCAGGCTTCGGTGACGACGTGGGTCATCGGATGCTCCCGTGGACCGCCATAAGATTTATGTGGCGTAAATCTTATCCTTCGACGCAATTCATTGTCAATTCGCGGCGATAGCTGCGATCGATCGAAACCCGTCGCAAACGTCGCCGAGCACGCCGCCGCTTACGCCCCGGTCAGAGGATGCCCGCACCTCCCCGAAGTGCGGCAAATCGTTTCCCGATCGAGTAATGCTTGCCTTCCGGCCGTGCACGCCGCGGGTACGGGCATTGCGCTTTGGAAGGTTCTGGTCCGGGATTCGCCCCGGCGCAACGAAGGAGTGATTCATGAACCCGAAAGGAAGACGCCTCATCTCCGCGGGCGTGCTGTTCTCGGCTCTGGCCTTCAGCGGCGCGACCCTCGCGCAGTCGAGCAGCACGGGCCCGAGCAGCAGCGATCGCGCTACGACCACCAGCCCGAGCGCCTCGTCGTCGAACACCGCCACGCCTTCCGGCAGCGCGATGTCGGGCAACTCGCAGGCCTCTTCCGGCTCGGACAGGAACGCCTCGTCCGCCGCCGACCGCACGCAGGCGAACGCGAGCACGAACGACAACGCGCGCAACGGCGTGAGCGCGAATGCGATCACCCAGCCGCACGCGATGCGCGCCAGCAAGATCATCGGCGCCAGCGTCGAGAACGCCAACGGCGACAACATCGGCGAGATCAAGGACATGATGGTCGACACGCGCAACGAGCGCGTGCGCTACGTCGTTCTGTCGCACGGCGGCGTGCTGGGCATCGGCGACAAGCTGTTCGCCTACCCGATGTCGATGGTCGAGACCAGCGGCAGGAACAGCGACAAGCTGGTGATGAACGTGAACAAGGAGCAGCTCGACAAGGCACCCGGCTTCGACAAGAGCAAGTGGCCCGACTTCGCCAGCAACGGCAAGTACAGCAGCGAGGTGGACAAGTACTACGGCGCCAGCAGCCGGCACGACGGCGAGCAGGCGGGCACCCTCGTTCGCGCGAGCGACCTGATCGGCAAGAACTTCGACGACGCCAACGGCAAGGACGCCGGCGAGATCGAGGACCTGATCGTCGATTCGAACAGCGGCAACGTCGAATACGCGATCGCCGACTTCGACGATTCGTGGGCGAAGCAGACCGACGGCAAGCTGGTCGCGATTCCGTTGAGCAACATCACGGTGAGCGGCGAGAAGCACGACAAGCTGGTGATCCAGACTTCGCCCGATCGCATCGACATGTCGCACGCGTTCGCCTCGAACCACTGGCCGGACTTCAGCGACCCGGCGTGGGCGCAGCAGCGCGGAAGCACGGCGCAGTCGCAGGGCAGCAGCACCGCCCCGACCTCGCAGCGCGCGAACGGCTCGCCGCGTTCCTGAGTCTTCTCTCCCTCTGCACGGAGCTGCCGCCTGCCGGCAGCTCTTTTTTTTCGCGTTGCCGGGGCTACCATACCGGTCATGAACGAGACCATCCTGGAAGACATCGACCGGCGCGGCGTCGTGACGCTGACGCTGAACCGCCCCGAGATCAACAATGCCTACGACGACGCGCTGATCGACGCCGTGCTCGGGGCGCTCGACCGGCTCGCCGGCATCGACACGGCGCGCGCGCTCGTCGTGCAGGCCAACGGCCGCCATTTCCAGGCGGGCGCCGACCTCGGCTGGCTCGCGCGCGTCGCCGGCGAGAGCGCGGCCGCCAACGTGCGGGCGTCGCGCCGCACCGCCGAGCTGGTGCACCGCCTGAATACGCTGCCGCTGCCGACCCTCGCGCTGGTCCAGGGAGCGTGCTTCGGCGGCGGCACCGGGATCATCGCGGCCTGCGACATCGTGGTCGCCGCCTCCAGCGCGATCTTCGCGATCGCCGAATCGCGCTGGGGCCTGATCGCGAACATCATCGTCCCGCAGCTCGCCGACGCGATCGGCGTGCGGCAGCTGCGCCGCTACGCCCTCACCGGCGAACGCTTCGATGCGGCCGAAGCGCTGCGCATCGGGCTCGTGCACGAAGTCGTGCCGCCCGCGGCGCTCGCCGGGACGGGCGAGCGCATCGTCGATCAGCTGCTGCAGAACGCGCCCGAGGCCACGGCGCAGACAAAGGCGGCGATTCTCGAGCAGGCGCACGGCGACCTCTCCGCGCAGTCGTTCGCGCGCCTGGTCGCGCAGCACGCCGCGCGCCGGCAGTCCGACGAAGCCGCCGAGGGCTTCGCTTCGTTTCGCGAGAAACGCGCGGCGCGCTGGTATCCGGGCAAGCCGGAGATCGAGACCTAGCGCGCTACGAGCGCCCGGCCACCCCGACCAGGCGCCGGAGACGATCGGCGTCGCCGCGCAGCTGCTCGCTGGCGCCGTCGTAGGCGATCCGTCCGCGATCCATCACCACGCAGCGCGGCGCGAAGTCGAAGGCGATTCCGGTCTTCTGCTCGACCAGCACCATCGCCATCGCGCTCGACGCGCGCACCCGGGCGAGCACGCGCGCGAGCTCGGCGACGATCGTCGGCGCCAGGCCTTCGGAGGGTTCGTCCATCAGCAGCAGCGCCGGGTTGGCGACCAGGCCGCGCGCGATGGCGAGCATCTGCTGCTCGCCGCCGGAGAGCTGCGTGCCGCCGCTCGCGCTGCGCTGCGCGAGGCGCGGAAACAGCTCGAAGGCGCGCGCGATCGTCCACTCGCCCGGGCGCTGCGCGATGCGCAGGTTCTCGAGCACCGACAGCGAAGGGAAGATCTCGCGCTGTTGCGGCACGTAGCCGATGCCGAGCGAGGCGCGCGCGTGCGGCGGCTGCGCCGCGAGGTCGACTCCGCTCAGGTGCATCGTTCCGCGCGCCAGGGGCAGGTGCCCCATGATCGTCTCGAGCAGCGTCGTCTTGCCGACGCCGTTGCGCCCGATGATCGCGATCGCCTCGCCGGCGTTCACCGACAGGTCGAGGCCTTCGAGCACCGTCGTGCGTCCGTACCCGGACCAGGCGCCGTGCAGCGCCAGCAACGGTTCAGCCATGCGAGGGCACCGCGCTGCGCGCGCCCAGGTAGACCTCGGCGACTCCTTCGTGCGCGGCGATCTGCGCCGGCGTTCCGCGCGCGTACACGCGCCCGTCGACCAGCACGGTGATCTCGCGCGCGAAGCGGAAGACGACGTCCATGTCGTGCTCGATGATGAGCACGGCGATCCGCGGATCGAGCCCGCCGACGACGTCGAGGATGCGCTGCGTCTCGCCGGAAGGAACGCCCGCCGCCGGCTCGTCGAGCAGCAGCACGCGCGGTTCGCCGGCGATCGCGATCGCGATCTCGACCAGCCGCTGGCGGCCGTACGGCAAGTGCCCGAGCGGCTCGCCGGCGACGTCCGCCAGGCCGAAGGCGTCGAGCAGCTCGTTCACCCGCGAGACGATGCGCGGATGCGACGAGAGCGCTCGCCACAACGAGCGCGCCGCCGCGTTGCGCTCGGCCACCGCCAGCGCCACGTTGTCGAAGACGGCGAGCCGATCGAAGAGCTGGTTGATCTGGAAGGTGCGCGCGACCCCTTCCCGCGCGCGCCGGGCCGCATCGAAACGCGTGACGTCGCGTCCGCCGAGGCGCACCGTTCCGCCATCGGGCGCGAGCGAACCGGCGAGCAGGTTCACCAGCGTCGTCTTGCCGGCGCCGTTCGGGCCGATCAGCGCGTGGCGCGCGCCCTCTTCGAGCGCGAGGTCCACGCCGTCGGTGACGACGAGCGAGCCGAAGGACTTGCGAAGCCCGCGGGCGTCGAGCGCAGCAGGCGTCTTCACCCGCCCTGCCCTCCGCCGAAGCGGACGTCGTCGGTCGCCCCGCCACCGCGCGGCCCGCGTGCACGCCCGAAGATCGCGGCAAGCGAGCCCGCCAGCCCGCCGCGCAGGAACAACACGCCGAGGACCAGCAGCAGGCCGATGCCGAAGCCCCAGAACTCGGGACTGATCTTCGCGAAGCGGTCCTCGAGCAGCATGTACAGCGGCACGCCGACGATCGCGCCGTAGAGCCGGCCGACACCGCCGAGCACGAGCATCACGAGCGCGGTGCCCGAGCGCTCGAATCCGAACAGGTTCAGCGTGACGAAGGCGTTGTACTGCGCGTAGAGCGCGCCGGCC
>QEVN01000130.1 GCA_003576795.1 Burkholderiales bacterium | reverse complement strand
GCGCTCGAGAAGCGCGGCGTCCTGCATTGCACGGTCGACGTCGCCGGCCGGCAGGTGCACTGCTTCGTCGTGCATTTCGGACTGCTCGCCGCCAGCCGCGAACGGCAGCTCGACGCGCTGCTCGAGTGGATCGACGCGGCGGTTCCCGGCGACCAGCCGCTGATCGTGGCGGGCGACTTCAACGACTGGCGCAACACGCTGTCGCAGCGACTGTGCGCAAGTGCCGGCGTCGTCGAGGTCTTCGACGCCGTGCATCCGCGCATGGAATCGCTGCAGCGCGCCGCGTACTTCGTGCGCGATCGCCTGGCCGAGGTGGGCGCGCTCGAGCCGCCGCCGTTGTCGCGGTTGCCGCGCATGGTGCGTACCGCGCGCACCTATCCGGCGCTGGTTCCCTGGTTCCGCATGGACCGGATCTACCAGCGCGGCTTTCGCGTCACCGCCGCGCGCGTGCTGCGCGGGCTCGAATGGGCGAGGCTCTCCGACCACAGCCCGCTGGTCGCCGACCTCGAGCTTCCCGAAGACGCATGAGCGAGCCGCGCGCGGCCGCGTCGGATACGGCGCCGTCGCGCGACGTCGAGCTCGCGTTCGCACCGCTACCCGGCGCCGGAGACGAGGTCTCGCTGCGCTGGTACGAGAGCCTGAAGCCGCGCATGAGACGCGGCCACGAGATCGAGTTGCTCGAGTCGGGCGCCCAGTACTTCCCCGCGCTCGAGCGGGCGATCGACGAGGCGTGCGCGAGCGTCTATCTCGAAACGTACATCTTCGAGGACGACCCCACCGGCCGGCGCATCGGCGCCGCGCTCGGGCGTGCGGCCCGCCGCGGCGTGCGCGTGCACGTCGTCGTCGACGGCTTCGGCACGGCGCACGTCGATCCGCTTCGCGCGCAGGCGCTGCGCGAAGCGGGCGTGCTGCTCGAGGTGTACCGCCCCGAGCTGCGGCGCTATTCGCTCGACCGCCAGCGACTGCGCCGCATGCATCGGAAGATGGCCGTCGTCGACGGCGCGGTCGCCTTCGTCGGCGGGATCAACATCCTCGACGACTACCACGACCCGAACCACGGCGCGCTCGAGCATCCGCGGCTCGACTACGCGGTGCGCGTGCGCGGGCCGCTGGTCGCGCACGCGCACGTCGCCGCCGCGCGGCTGTGGTGGGAGACGGCGACCGTGAACCGGCTGGCGCACGGCGGCAAGGAAGCGTCCGCGCGCGAACCGCTGCAACTTCCGGAGAAAGTGCGCAGCGACGTCGCTTCGTCGGGGCACGTACGCGCGGCGCTGATGCTGCGCGACAACCTGCGCCATCGGCGCACGATCGAGCGGGCGTACCTGCGCGCGATCGGCCGGGCGCGCAGCGAAGTGCTGATCGCCTGCGCGTATTTCTTCCCGGGCGGGCGTTTCCGCCGCGCGCTGAAGTCGGCCGTGCGGCGCGGCGTGCGCGTGCGCCTGCTGCTGCAGGGCCGCGTCGAGTATCGCCTGCAGTACTACGCATCGCAGGCGCTGTACGAGCCGTGGCTGCGCGAAGGCATCGAGATCGTCGAGTACCGGCGCAGCTTCCTGCACGCGAAGGTCGCCGTGATCGACGACTGGGCCACGGTGGGCTCGTCGAACATCGATCCGTTCTCGCTGCTGCTCGCGCGCGAGGCGAACGTCGCCGTCGAGGACGCGGGCTTCGCGCGGCAGTTGCGCGAGCGGCTGAACCGCGCGATCGACGAGGGCGGCGAGCGCCTGGCGCTCGACACCTACTCGCGCCGGCCGTGGCCGGTACGGGCGATGAACCGGATCGCGCTGCTGCTCGCGCGAATCGGCGTGGCGCTGACCGGCCGCGGGGCGGGCTACTGAGATGGGCTGGAGGCCGGGCCGAGGGTGGACGCCGCGCGGTCCGGCGAGCCGGCGCGGAGCTGCGGTCCGATCGGGCAACGGTTCGTTGCGTTTTCGCTCGTGGAACGCATTCCACAGCGGAGAACGCTACATCTTGTAGCTCGGGTGGTGGGACGCGCCGCCCCGCCCCACGCCGCCCGCTGCTATTCCTCTCTCATCCTCTCCGCCGCCGCCAGGAAATCGAGCAGGATCGGCGAGCCGTCGAGCAGCGGATCCTCCGCGCCGCGGTGGAACTCCGGGTGCCACTGCACGCCGAGCGCGTAGCCGGAGCCGCGCCAGCGGATCGCCTCGACGATGCCGTCGGCGCTGCTCCAGGCGTCGACGACGAGGTCGCCGCCGAGGCGGTCGACGGCCTGGTGATGGATGCTGTTCACGCGAGCCACGGCCAGCGGCTCGTAGAGCTGCGCCATGCGCGAGCCCGGCTCGAAGCGGATTTCGTGCGACAGGCGGTCGTAGAGGTCGGCGTCGACGTGCGGGATCGAATCCGGACGCTGCGTGGCGATGTCCTGGATCAGCGTGCCGCCGAAGGCCACGTTCATCAGCTGCGCGCCGCGGCAGATGCCGAGCACGGGCCGGCCCTGCGCCATGAACTCGTGCAGCAGCTCCATCTCGTAGCGGTCGCGGATGATGTCGCCGGCCCATTCGCCGCGCAGCGGCTGCGTGCCGTAGGAACGCGGGCTCACGTCGGCGCCGCCCTGCAGCACCAGGCCGTCGAGCTCGCGCACGTAGCTGCGCAGCGAGATTCCGCGGCGCGAGACCTCGGCGCTCGCGCCGATCGTCGGGATCATGAAGACGAGCGCGCCGTGCGAGAGGATCCAGTGCGCGATCGACTGTTCGAGGTACTGCAGCACCTTGTTGCGGAAGCCCAGCTCGCGGGGCGGCGCGTGCAACAGGCGCGCTGACAGGCCGATTTTCAGCGGCCGTGGGGGCATTTTCGGCTAGCGGCTCCAGCGCAGGCACTGCTGCCGCACGACTTCGGGCAACAGGTTCTCGCGCTCGAAGGTCTGGCGGATCCAGGTCGCGTCGTTGCCCAGCGCGCCGATGTCGTCGCGCACGCGCCGGCACGCATCCTCGGCGCCCAGCTCGATCGCGTGCTGCTCGACCTCGGCGAGCGTCTCGGCGATGTCTTCGCGGATCGTGCGGTGCTCGCCGGTCTGCGGATCGACGAAGGTGCCGTCGAAGCCGAAGCGGCAGGCCTGGAAGCGGTTGAAGGTGTAGACGAGGTAGTCGTCCTCCGCGGGCCGGAACGGCTGCTCGAACGACAGCCAGCGGGCGACGCACTGGATGTACGCCGCCAGCGCAGCCGCCTTCTCGATCGTCAGCGGCGTGTCGAGCACGCGGACCTCGATCGTCCCGAACTCCGGCTTCGGGCGGATGTCCCAGTAGAAATCCTTCATGCTCTGCACGACCCCGGTGCGCGCCATCTTCTCGAAAAAGCGCGAGAACTCCTCCCAGGTCAGCGTGAACGGCGCGCGGCCCGACAGCGGGAACGCGAAGACCGAGTTCAGCCGTGCCGAATGAAAGCCCGTGTCGGTGCCCTGCACGAAGGGCGACGAGGCCGACAGCGCGATGAAATGCGGGATGAAGCGCGACAGTCCGTGCAGCAGCACGAGCGCCGCATCGGGGCCGGCGCAGCCGATGTGCACGTGCTGGCCGAAGATCGTGAACTGCTTCGACAGGTAGCCGTACAGCTCCGAGAGCATGTGGAAGCGCGGCGTGTCGTAGATGCGCCGCTGGCTCCAGTCCTGGAAGGGGTGCGTGCCGCCGCCCGACAACCCGACGTTCAGCCGGTTCGCGCAGTGCACGAGCACGTCGCGGATCTCGGACAGGTGCGAGAGCGCTTCCGCGTAGTCGCGGCAGATGCCGGTGGACAGCTCGATCATGCTGCCGGTCATTTCCGGCTTCACTTCGCCCGGCAGCTTGCGCTTGCCGACCAGGCGCAGCAGGTCGTTCGCGCCGTGCGTCAGGTCGAAGTCGTGCGTGTTGACGATCTGCAGCTCGAGCTCGACGCCGAGCGTGAGCGCGCGCGATTCGGCGAAAGGTTCCAGCGCCATCGATTTCCTCAGCGGAGGTTTTCCTCGTGCACCCAGCGCAGCGCCAGGTGCACGGCGATCGGCCCGATCAGCTCGAGAAAGGCGATCGCGCTGAAGACGACCGCCGTCAGGTGCGCCGCGAACTCCGGGTACAGGTTCTGCAGCTCGACCATCATCACCAGTGCCGCGCCCGACATCGGCATCAGCGTGACGCCCAGCGCGACGCCCTGGCGCAGCGAGATGCCGCTGGGCGCGGCGAGCAGCGTCGTGGCCACGAGCTTGGCGACGACGCGCGCGACGATGACCGCCGCGCCGAGCACGGCGCCCTTGAGCAGCGTGTCGACCGACCACACCGATCCCGTGACGACGAACAGCATCAGCACGAGCGCGCCGCCGGCGGTGCCGAAGTGACGCGGCCAGATCCACGGCCGCTCGGTGCTGTTGCGCAGCATCACGCCGGCCAGCAGCGGAACGAGCAGCGTCGAGAGGTTGGCCATCTTCGTGATCGACAGCGCGAGCAGGATCATGCCGAGCAGCAGCAGCGTGGAGTTCTCGTTGCGCAGGTCCAGGCGCCGCGCGATCATCGACACCGAGAAGGCGAGCAGCGCCGCGACGATCGCCGAGCCGGCGAGCAGGTACAGCGGATGCGCGAAGGCGCGCACCAGGCTGCCGATGTATTCGGCGTGCAGCCAGCCGAAGACGAACTTGCTGGCGAGCACCGCGTAGAAGGTGTTCAGCCCGGTGAGCACGATCATCCGCTCGGTCACCTGGCCGGAGGCCTCGAACTCCGAGGCGACCCGCATCACCACGGCCGGAGAGGTGCCGATCGCGATGGCGGCGATCGCGGTCGACGTGCGTGCGTCGGTGCCCACCGCGCTCAATGCGAGGTAGACGGCGCCGAAGGCGAACGCCGCTTCGGCCAGGCTCGTCGCCAGCAGCCAGGGATTCGTTCGCAGCCAGCGAAGGTTGATGCGGCTGCCTAGTTCGAAGAGCAGCAGCGCGAGCGCGAGGTCGACGATCGACCGAAGGCCGGGCTTCAGTCCCGGACCCAGGCCGAGATCGAGGGCCGAGACGATCGTGCCGACCGCCGCGTAGCCGACGACCCTCGGCAGCCGCAGCCAGCGATAGACGAACTCGCCGAGCAGCGCGGCGATGACGAGCGTCAGCGACACCCACAGGACCGCGTCGGCCGACGGCGGCCAGGTGGGCAGGAAGAACAGGTCTGAGCGCATGTCGCCCGTCATCGAGGCCTCCCGGTCGAACTTCTTCTTGCGATGGCGCGCGGCGTCATCGTGTCGGCATCGGGCGCAGCGGTCCGGCGCCTTCCTCGTGCGCGGCTTTGCCGACGACGATGCGCACGCCCTGCGTGCCTGCCGCCGCGCTTGCGGGCTCGGCGGCCACCGCCGCCGGTGCGTCGGCTGCGGCCGGCGCCCCGGCCCCGCCCTCGCGTTCGAAAACGATCTTCAGCTGCCTGAGCAGTTCGCGTCGCACCGACCACTGCTCGAGCGGCGCGGTTTTCACGCGGGCGCGCACGACGATCGAGCCCTCCTGCAACTGCTCGATGCCGGCGATCTCCAGCTCACCGAGCATCTTCTCGGCGCAGCCGGGCGAGGCGCGCAGGTCTTCGGCGGCCTGTCGCATCAGCTGCATCGCGCGGTCGACGTCGAGGTCGTACGGTATCTGCACGTCGACGACGGCGTAGGAGAACTCGGTCGACAGGTTGGTGACCGTGGTGATCAGGCCGTTCGAGATGTAGTGCACCGCGCCGTCGTAGGCGCGCAGCTTCGTGCGGCGCAGACTCAGCTCCTCCACCGAGCCCGCCTTGCCGGCGATCTCGACGACGTCGCCCACGCGGATCTGGTTCTCGACGAGCAGGAAGAACCCGCTGAACACGTCCTTGACGAGACTCTGTGCGCCGAAGCCGATCGCGATGCCGACGACTCCCGCCGCGCCGAGGATCGGCGCGATCGACACGCCCAGCTGGTTCAGCACGAGCGTGCCCGCGACGACGACGATCAGCGTGGACAGCGCCTGGCGCGCGAAGCGGCCCACCGTCTGCAGGCGCCGCCGCTCCTCGATGGTCGCGGCGCGCTGCGCGATGCGGCCGAAGAACGGGGCGACCAGCCGCCAGCCGATGTAGCGCAGCAGCGCGGCGATCAGCACGATACCGACGATCGACGCGAGGACGCGCAGTTCGTCCTTGTAGGGCAACATCGCCCAGAGGAATCGGTCCCATTGCTCGCGCATCAGCTCTCTCGGTGTCAGAGGGGCCCGGACCGCGCCAGGATGCCGCCAGCCTTCCGCGAACGGGGAAGGCCCGAAATACCGGATTGCGAGCCTGGGGCTCGACCGTGATGCGCCGGCACGATGACCCGGTTGCAGCGAGGGTCGATGTGCCGGAAGCGGTGCGGCGGACGCCGCCGGTCACCGGCGCGCCATTATACTCATCGCATCCTCATGACAGCGCACGGCCTCGCGGTTCTGGTTTTCACGATCGCGATCTTCGCGGCGTTCACGTCGCGGCGCATTCCGATCGAGGTGACGAGCCTGGTCGTGCTCGTCGCGCTTCCGCTCGGCTTCACGCTGTTTCCCTACGAGGGGGCCGACGGCCGCGTCGACCCGCTCGCCTTCTTCCAGGGCTTCTCGCACGAGGCGCTGATCGCCATCTGCAGCCTGATGGTGCTCGGACGCGCGCTCGTCGAGACCGGCGCGCTGCGTCCGGTGACGCGCAGGCTCGCGCTGCTATGGCGCAAGCGCGGCGCGAACGCCGGGCTCGGCGTCGTTCTCGTCGCCGCGATGCTGGTCAGCGGCTTCATCAACGACACGCCGATCGTCGTGCTGCTGATTCCGGTGCTGGTCGCGCTCGCGCGCGAGACCGGCGACTCGTCGCGTCGTCTGCTGATGCCGATGAACTTCGCCGTCCTGATCGGCGGCATGGCGACGACGATCGGCACGTCGACGAACCTGCTCGTCGTGTCGATCGCCGCCCGGATGCAGGCGGCGGATTTCGGCATCTTCGATTTCACGCCGCTGGTCGCCGCCGCCGCGCTCGTCGCGTTGCCCTGGCTGTGGCTGGTCGCGCCGCGGCTGCTGCCCGCCGGCGCCGACGACGCGCCTGCACCGGCCGAGCGCGTCTTCGACGCGGTGCTCGAGGTGGGCGAGGACTCGGAGCTGGTCGGCACTCCGCTGGGCAAGCTGCTCGAGCGCTCGCGCCAGGACCTGCACGTGGTAGAGGTGCGGCGCGGCGACGTGCAACTCGTGCGGTTGCCGAACCTGAAGCTCGCCGCCGGCGATCGACTCGTCGTGCGCGGCGCGGCGCCCCGGCTGAAGGAGTTCGAGACGCGCCTCGGCATGAAGCTGTACGACGAGGGCGGGAAAGGCGAGAAGGACGAGAAGGACGAGAAG
>QEVN01000003.1 GCA_003576795.1 Burkholderiales bacterium | reverse complement strand
CGCCGCGCGGAACTTGGCGATCTCCTCGAAGAAGCTCAGCGAGATGTCGAAGAAGAAGGTGAAGCGGGGCAGGAACTGGTCGGGATCCATGCCGCGCGCAATGCAGTCTTCGGCGTTCTGGATCGCGGTGGACAGCGTGAAGGCGATCACCTCCGCGGGCGTTGCTCCGGCCTGCTGCATGTGCTGGCCGACGACCGACATCGGATTCCAGCGCGGAACGCGTTCGCGGCAGTACGCGATGTGGTCGATCAGCATCCGGCGCGCGCCCGTCAGCGAGAGCCGGTAGAACATGTGGTTCGCGACGAAATGCGAGATGTAGTCGCTCTGGTTCGACGTGCCGGAGATCCTGCGCCAGTCGATTCCCCGGCGCTCGGCCACGATGAGCATGAACGCGAGCAGCGTGAACGGCGACGGATCGTTCAGCGAGCACGACATCTCGCCGATGTCGACGTCGTCGAGACTCTCCGCCATGTGTTCGACGTTGTTGATCACCACGCCGCAGGTGCCGAGCAGCTGCGGGTCGACCGAGGTCATGTCGTAGCCGCGGTAGACCGAGTTGCAGGGGATCAGCGATACCGCCGTCGCACCCTGTCCGATGATCGTGAGCAGCCGCTGGTTGTATTCCTTCGGCGTGCCCAGGCCGATCAGCTGGCGCTGCGTCCACGTGCGGCCGCGGTGCATCGAGGCGTAGATGCCGCGCGTGAAGTCCGCCTGTCCCGGATAGCCGAGCGGGTTGTCCGTGCCGTAGCCGTCCCAGTCGCGCTCGGTGTACAGCGGCTTGATCGGGATGCCCGATACGTTGTGCACCAGGCGGTCGACGGGCACGGCGTCGGCGTAGTCCTTTTCCCAGAGCCTTCGTGCTTCGGCACTGTCGGTCTTCCCGGGAGCGGGGGTCGAGGGTACGGGACGTCCCATGGCTTTGTTCCTCGCTATTCGGATGCGGCGCCCTGGGCGCGTGTTTCGATCGCGTACCGGCGAATCCGCTCGGTGATCGCCTCGAGCGGGGTTCCCGGATGGAAGACTTCGCGCACGCCCGACTCGAGCAGCGCTTCCTCCTCGTTGTCGGGCACGATGCCTCCGACGACGACGGCGATGTGCGAGAGCCCGGCTTCGACGAGCGCCGACATCAGCTTCGGCACGATCAGGTGATCGGTCGCCAGCGAAGAGATGCCGATCACGTCGACGTCCTCCTCGGAGGCGATCTTCACGACCGCAGCGATCGTCTGCCAGGGCGGCGTGTAGATGACTTCCATCCCCGCGTCGCGGCAGGCGGCCGCCACGAGCCTGCTGCCGCGATCGTGGCCGTCCAGGCCGATCTTCGTGATCAGCACGCGGGGGCGCAGTGCGCTCTTCTCCATGCTTCGTTCCTTCAATGGTCGGCAATGCCGGTCTTCAGGATCTGCACGAACCGCCTCGCGATATCCGCCGGCTTGCGGTTGCCGGAAGGGCGGTACCAGGTCTGGCTCCAGTTCAACGCGCCGACGAGCAGCAGCCGGAAGTCGCGGGGATCGACGTTGCGCGGCAGTTCGAGCGCATCCACGAGCGCGGTGAAACGCGATTCGTAGTCGTTGCGCAGCGCGATCAGCTCCTCGGCCGCGGAAGGGGCGTCGGACGGGCGCACGCGGATGACGACCTGCGAATAGCTGGTCTTGTCGAGCAGGGAGCGCAGATGCGCGACGCAGGCGGCCTCCAGGCGCGCCCACGGGTCGCTCTCCTTGGCGATCGCCTCGTCGACGACTCTGGAGATCCGGTCGACTCCTTCGCGGTACACCGCCACCAGCAGCCTTTCCTTGGTCGGGAAGTGGCTGTAGAGCGAGCCGGGCAGCATCCCGATCGGGCCGACGATCTCGCGCACCGATGCGCCGGCGAAACCGTGCTCGGCGAACACGGCCGCGGCGCGGTCGAGCAGCTGCGGCAGGCGGCTGTTCATCCGCTTCAGGCCGGCTTTTGCGCCGGCGGGCGCGACGGCGGCGGGATCGGATGCGCGGGTCATGGGCGAGGTGCGTGGGTCATCGGCGCAGAAGGTAGCGCAGTTGAGGCCGGAAGGCAAACAATCGTTTGTTTTCTCTGCGGACCGGAGTGCCGGAGCTGGACGCGACTGCGGCGACAACCCGCGAGCCAAACGGGGACTGGCGCATCGGCCGGGCGCATGATTAGATTTCCGACGCAGGGAGCGGGAATCGCACCCGCGGGGTAATGCGTACCGCTCGGCACGATGGTCGTTTCTTTCGTTCTCGACATCGGCCTTCGGAAGGGAGTGATCATGCTTCGAACCATCGCCCGATTCCCGCGGGGAGCCTTCGTCGCGCTCTGCTTTGTCGCGGCAGGCGCATTCGCCCAGACGCCGAATCCGCACAACGGAACCTGGAAGCTTTCGATCGACAGCGACCAGCGCGCCGGGATCGAGGGCAGCGTGGACGTGAAGGACGACGCCGGAACCTGGGCGACGAACGCGCACGATCAACGCGATGCGTGCGCCGGCCGCGAAGCCCCGATCATCGTGCGCAGCGCGAGCGCCGAGGAACTGGTCTTCCGGGTGATGCGGTCGAAGGTGTTGAGCGGTTGCCCCGACTTCACCTTGACGATGAAGCGCGTCGGCGATGGCAGGCTCGAGGGTGCAATGCGCAACGGATGGACGGTGCGCATGACCCGCTAGCGCCGGGGAGCGTATCGCCGGGTCCGCTCAGGGCGGGCCATGCCGTTGTCGAATCGGGCGCCGCGTCAGAGGGGGCGATTCGCTGCCTGGCATGGCGGAAGAGGTGGGATTCGAACCCACGGACGGTCGCCCGTCGCCGGTTTTCAAGACCGGTGCCTTAAGCCGCTCGGCCACTCTTCCACAGGGGCCAAGAGTATAGAGCCTGGCTACGGCGCGCCTTCGCCCGTCGGTCGGGTCACTCGCGGCGTCTCGGGATTGCTGCCCGCATGCGCGAGCGGCAGCCGCAGCGCGAACACGCTGCCCTTGCCGATCCCCGCGCTGCGGGCCTCGATGCCGCCGCCGTGCATCACGGCCAGCTCCTTCACCACTGCGAGTCCCACGCCCAGTCCCGGCGCCGTGGCGCGGGCGTCGTCGCGCGTGAACAGCTCGAAGATGTGCGGCAGCAGTTCCGGCGCGATGCCCATGCCGTTGTCGGTCACGCGGATCACCGCCATGTCGCCTTCGATCGTTGCGCTCATCGCGATGTGTCCGCCGGGCGGCGTGAACTTGATCGCGTTGCCGAGCAGGTTCAGCAGCATCTGCTGGAGCCGTTGCGGGTCGGCATCGACCGCGAAGCGGATCAGCGGATAGGTGCAGGCGAGGCCCTGTCCCCTCTCTTCGACGGTGGCGCGCACGGCCGCTTCCGCCTGGTCGACCGCGTCCTGGACGACGACCGGATGGCGCTCGAGCACGAAGCGCTCGGGTGCGGGATGCGACGCACCGGCGAGGTCGTCGAGCAGTTTCGACAGCCCGTCGAGCTGGCGCTGCAGGACGTCCAGCGAGCGCCTGCGCACCGCTTCGTCGTTCGACAGGCCGATCAGCGTTGCCGCGTTCTGCATCGGCGAGAGTACGTTGCGCATCTCGTGCGCGATCGACACCACGTACTCCGATCGGTGCCGGTTCTCCCGTTCGCGGGCGGCGAGCCGGTTCTGCGACGCGACGATCTGCGTGCGCAGGTCGGTGCGGTCGCGCATCAGCTTGACGAGCCGCGAGACGCCTCCGTCCGCGTCGCGCAGCGCCGACAGCACGCCGCTGCCCCAGAAGCGGCTGCCATCCTTGCGCAGGTGCCAGCGATCGTCCTCGGATCTACCCGCCGCCAGCGCTGCGCGGATCTCCTGCCGATCGATCCCCATGCGCCGGTCCTCGGGGATGAAGAGTTCGCCGACGTCGAGACCGATCGCTTCGCTCTCCTCGTAGCCGAAGAGTCGGGTCGCCGCTCCGAACCAGCCTTCGATGATGCCGTCGGGGCGCACGACGATGAGCGCGTGCTCGGTGGTTTCGCGCAGGAACCGCGCGGTCCACTCGTCGAGGTCGTTTCGGGGCTCGGGCAGCATGCACCGGAGACTAGCAAACGAAGACGCTGAAGGCACTGCACGGGCGGTGCCCGGCACGGCGTGGCGCGGCGCAGGCGAATCGCTAGAATCGGCTGGGCGCCGGCGCCGCCGCACGGCGCGGTCCATCGGGGGAAATCGAATGAAAGCCGTCGTCTGCAGGCAATGGGGTCCGCCCGAGTCGCTGGTCGTCGAGGAAGTGGCGTCGCCGGCGCCGGCGACCGGCGAGGTGCTGATCGACGTGCACGCGGCGGGCGTCAATTACCCCGATTCGCTGATCATCCAGAAGAAATACCAGGTGCAGCCGCCGCTGCCGTTCACGCCGGGCGCCGAGGTGGCCGGCGTCGTGCGGTCGGTGGGCGAGGGCGTGACGCAATGGAAGGCCGGCGATCGCGTGATCGCGAACACCCCGTGGGGCGGCTACGCCGAGCAGCTCGTCGTGAACGCACAGCGGGTCGTTCCGATGCCCGACGGAATGGATTTCGCGACGGCTTCGGCCTACGTGCTCGCGTACGGTACGAGCCTCTTCGCGCTGAAGGATCGCGCGAAGCTGCAGCCGGGCGAGACCCTGCTCGTGCTCGGCGCCGCGGGCGGCGTGGGAATCGCGGCGGTCGAGATCGGCAAGTCGATGGGCGCGCGCGTGATCGCCTGCGCCTCCAGCGAGGACAAGCTCGCGCTGTGCCGCGAGCACGGCGCCGACGCGACGATCGACTACTCGCACGAGAACCTGCGCGAGCGGATCGCGGCGCTCACCGGCGGCAACGGGCCCGACGTCATCTATGACCCGGTGGGGGGCGAGCTCAGCGAGCAGGCGTTCCGCTCGATCGCGTGGGAGGGCAGGCATCTGGTGATCGGCTTCGCTGCCGGCGAGATCCCGAAGATGCCGCTGAACCTGCCGCTGCTGAAGACCGCGTCGCTGGTCGGCGCGTACTGGGGAAACTTCATCCAGCGCGATCCGAAACGCACGCGCGAGCACATGAAGGAGCTGTTCGGGCTGTATGCGTCCGGCAAGGTGCATCCGCCGGTGACGCACCGCTACGCGCTGGAGCAGGCGGGGCAGGCGCTGCGCGACGTGATGGAGCGGCGCGTGAAGGGGAAGGTCGTCATCCTGCCGAGGGGTTGAGCGCGCCCGGGCGCTGCACGCCTTCCCGCTGCACGCCTTCGGGCAGCGCACGCGCGGTCCGCAGGGCGTCCGACGCGAAGAACGGGTGGCCTTCAAGCCGCGCGACGATCATCGGCGTCGAATCGAAGCCCCAGTAGCGCTCGCCTTCGATCACGGCGGTCGGCACGCCGAACACGCCGGCGGCGATCGCCTCGTCGGTGTTCGCGCGCAGCGTCTGCTTCGTCTGCGGCGATTCGAGCGCTTCGGGCCGCACGCCGAACTCGTCGAGCAGCGCCGCGAACGCATCGCGCTCGGTGGGCAGGTGTCCGTCGCGCCAGACGAAGGCGAACAGCCGTCGCACGACGTCCGGCTCGCTGCCCAGGACGATGGCCAGGCGCAGCAGCGGGAGCGGCACGAAGGGGTGCATCGGCGGCAGCGTCAGCGCGAGGCCGTTCGACTGCGCGATCCAGGCCACGTGCTCGAAGGTCCATTGGCGCTTCGGCGCGATCTCCGCCGGACCGACGTTGCCCCAGTGCTTCAGCAATCCGGCGAAGAGCACCGGGCGGCAGCGCAGCGTCGCACGCTCGGCGATGCGATCGAGCTGCGTGCTCTGCAGGTACGCGAAAGGCGAGACGAAGTCGAAGTACCAGTCGACGACGATGTCCTTCGTCATTGCGCGTCGCCTTCCTCGTCGGCCTCGGCGAAGCGGCGCAGCGGCTCGAGATCGGAAAAGCGCGGGGCGCGTTTCTCGGCGCGCGCGCGGATCGCTTCGGCCACCGCTTCGTTGTCCCACAGGCCCGACTGCAGCCAGCCCATCTGCTGCAGCCCGTCGGCCACCGGATGGTCGCGCGCGTAGTCGATCGCCTGCTTGCTCGCCCACACGGCCACCGGCGGCTTCGTCGCGATCTCGCGGGCGACGCTCAGCACTTCGTCGAGCATCGCTTCCTGCGTCTCGAACAGGTCGTTGACCAGGCCCAGCGCCAGCGCGCGCGCGGCCGGCAGCCGGCGCCCCGTGTACGCCAGCTCGCGTGCCACGCCTTCGGGAATCAGCTTCGGCAGGCGCTGCAGCGTGCCGAGATCGGCGGCGAGCCCGATGTTGATCTCCTGCACGCAGAAGAACGCATCGTTCGTGCAGTAGCGAAGATCGCAGGCGCAGACGAGGTCGACGCCCCCGCCGATGCAGCCGCCCTGGATCGCGGCGATCACCGGCATTCGCAACTGCGCGAGCCGATCGAAGGTGCGCTGCATGTCCGCCAGCAGCAGCGCGATGTTCGCGCGCGACGCGGCGCGCGAGTCGTCCAGCGAGATCGACGATCCGAAGACCTCCAGCGCCATCCCCGAGCTGAAATGCCTGCCCGTCGAGTCGATCACCAGCACCCGTGCCGGCGCCTCGCGCTGCAGCCGCTCGAGAATCCCGTCCAGCTCGCGCCAGAAAGCGGGACTCATCGAGTTGAACGCCTCCGGCCGATTCAACGTCAGCCGAGCCACACGATCGACGATCTCGAAGCGGAAGTTCATGTGAAAGGCTCCGCGGGGAACTGTCGAAAAAACACCAGGCTCATCTCAATTCATCGTAGCAGCGAACGCAGGTACGGGGTTGCGCGTACCGGGACGCGACGCTGGCGCGAGAGCGAAGGGGGCGGGCGTCCGAGGCGCGCTCGGCGAGCCGGCCGCTACCGAAAGCAAACTCGCGGGACCCGTCGCCGGGGGGCGCGAAGCGCCCCTCGGCAGCGGGTGCGAGTTTGCGAGGTAGGGCCGGGAAGCCCCGGCGAAGCCGGGGCCGAAGCCGTGCGCGCCTCGGGCGCCCGCCCCCTTCGCTCTCGCGCCCCGCACAGATGAAGCGTGCGCGCAGCCACGCACCTGCAAAGCCTCCGCTATGCTGCGCCCCTAGCCATGTTCGAGGCCTACCATGGATAAAAAACCTCGCCCGCGCAGCTATCGCTACTACGAGCTGCTGCTGGCCGCCTTCGTCACCGTCTTCCTCTGCTCGAACCTGCTGGGCCCCGGCAAGGCCGTGCAGGTCGACGTGCCGGTCTTCGGCACGCTCACTTTCGGCGCGGCGGTGCTCTTCTTTCCGCTGTCGTACATCTTCGGCGACGTGCTCACCGAGGTCTACGGCTACGCGCGCGCGCGCCGCGTCATCTGGACCGGATTCGTCGCGATGCTGTTCGCCGCATTCATGTCGTGGGCGGTCGTGCGGATGCCGCCGGCGCCCGGCTGGCCGCACCAGCAGGCCTTCGAAGTGGCCTTCGGCAACACCTGGCGCGTCGTCATCGCTTCGCTGATCGCCTATTTCTGCGGCGAGTTCGTCAACTCCTACGCGCTGGCACGACTCAAGGTGATGACCGCAGGCCGGTACCTGTGGCTGCGCACGATCGGCTCGACGATCCTCGGCGAGGGAGTCGACTCGCTGTTGTTCTATCCTGTGGCGTTCTGGGGCGCGGGCCTGCTGCCCGACGAGATGCTGCCGACGCTGATGCTCTCGCAATGGGTCGGCAAGACGCTCGTCGAGGCGGCGTTCACGCCCGTCACCTATGCGGTCGTCGGATTCCTCAAGCGCGCCGAGAACGAGGACTGGTACGACCGCGACACCAACTTCACGCCGTTCCGCTTCTGAACGGCGCGCGGACGAACGACCGATGCGCGACCTCCTGCTCTCCTTCCGATTCACGCTGCGCGACTGGCGCGCGGGCGAGTTGCGCCTGCTCGTCGTCGCGCTGCTGGTGGCCGTGGCGGCGATCGCCAGCGTCGGGTTCTTCGTCGACCGGATGCGCATGGCGCTCGGCCAGGAGGCCGCCCAACTGCTCGGCGCCGACCTCGTCGTCGGCTCCGACCAGCCGCTCGATGCCTCCTTCGCCGAGCAGGCGCAGGCGCTCGGCCTGCAGGTGGCGCGCAGCGCCGTGTTCCCGAGCATGGCGCTCGCCGGCGGGATGCCGCAACTGGCCGCCGTGAAGGCGGTGTCGTCGAACTATCCGCTGCGCGGGCGCGTTCGCGTGCAGCGGCAGGCGACGGAGGGCGACGTCGAGGCGACCCGCGCGCCGCAGGGCGACGAGGTCTGGCTCGACCCGCAACTCGCGCTCGCGCTCGGCGTGTCGGTGGGCGACACGGTGCATTTCGGCGAGCGCGCGTTCCGGCTCGACGCGCTGATCACCTTCGAACCCGATCGCGGCGCCGGCTTCGTGAACTTCGCGCCGCGCGCCATGTTCGCGCTCGACGAGCTTCCGGCGACCAGGCTCGTGCAGCCGGCGAGCCGCGTGCACTGGAACCTGATGCTTGCGGGCGAGGCCGAGGCCGTCGCCCGCTTCCGCCAATGGGCCGAGCCGCGCCTGCCCGGCGGCGCGCGCATCGAGTCGCTGGAAAGCGGCCGGCCGGAGCTGCGCGCCACGCTCGATCGCGCCGAGCGGTTCCTGTCGCTCGTCGCGCTGCTGTCGGCGCTCATCGCGGCGGTGGCGATCGGGCTCGCGTCGCGTCGTTTCGCCGAGCGTCACCTCGACGGTTGCGCGGTGATGAAGGCGCTGGGCCTGCGGCAGCAGCGCCTGCTCGCGCTGCTCGGGCTCGAGCTGCTGTGGGTGGCGCTGCTCGGCGCGCTTGCCGGCGTCGTGCTCGGCTGGCTCGTGCATTTCGCGCTCGTCGCCGCGATGACGCCGCTGCTGCAGATGCAGCTGCCGCTGCCCGGGTGGCGACCGGCGGCGCAGGCGCTGCTCGCCGCCGTCGTGCTGATGGCCGGTTTCGGCGCCTGGCCGTTCCTGCGCCTGGCCGGCGTGGCGCCGCTGCACGTGCTACGCCGCGAGGTGGTCGGCGCGCCGGCCTCGGCCTGGGCGGCGGCCGCGTCGGCGGCGCTGGCGTTCGCAGCGCTGCTGCTCTGGTTCGCCGGCGATCGTCGTCTCGCGCTGGTGGCGATCGGCGGCTTCGCCATCGGCGTCGTCGTCTTCGTCGGCGTGGCGCTCGCCGCCGTACGCGCGCTCGAACCGCTGCGCCACGCCGGCTTCGTCGCCGGCAGTCCGGCGTTGCGGCTGGCCTTCGCCTCCTGGTCGCGCCGTCGCACGATGACGGTGACGCAGACGGTCGCGCTGTCGGTGGGGCTGATGGCGCTGATGCTGCTCACCGTCACGCGCACCGACCTGATCGACGGGTGGCGACAGGCCAGCCCGCCCGACGCGCCGAACCGCTTCGTCGTCAACATCCAGCCCGACCAGGTCGACGCCGTTCGCGCGGCGCTCGCGCAGGCCGGGGTCGCGCAGCCCGAACTGCATCCGATGGTGCGCGGACGCCTCGTCACGATCAACGGGGCGCCCGTGCGCCCCGAGGACTACGACGAGGACCGCGCGCAGCGCCTGATCGACCGCGAGTTCAATCTCTCGTACGCGCGCGGGATACCCGCGCACAACCGCATCGTCGAAGGCGAGCCCTTCCGGCCGGGCCGTTCCGAGGTGTCGGTGGAGCAGGGCATCCTCGGCACGCTGAAGCTTTCGCTGGGCGACGAGCTGGGTTTCGACATCGCAGGCGAAACCGTCACCGCGCGCATCGTCAACGTGCGGCGCGTCGACTGGGATTCGATGAAGGTGAACTTCTTCATGATCCTGTCGCCGGAGGCGCTCGCCGACCGGCCGCAGACGTGGATCACCGCCTACCACCAGCCGACGGTGGACGACCCGGTCGACCGCCGCCTGGTGCGCGAGTTCCCCAACCTCACCGTGTTCGACACCGGGAACATCGTGCGCCAGGTGCAGGCGATGCTCGACCAGGTGATCCAGGCCGTGCAGTTCCTGTTCGTGCTGACGCTGGCCGCCGGCGTCACCGTACTGTGGGGGGCGCTCGCCAGCTCGCGCGACGAGCGCATTCGCGAGGCGGGGTTGATGCGCGCGCTCGGCGCGTCGGCGCGCCAGTTGTCGAGCGCGCAACGCATCGAGCTCGCGTTCAGCGGCGGACTCGCCGGCCTGCTCGCGGCGCTCGGCTCGATCGCGATCGGCTGGGCGCTGGCGGAACAGGTGTTCGGCTTCGCCTACGAACCGCGCTGGGCCATCGTACCCGTCGGCGCCGCCGTCGGCGCGGCGCTCGCGCTGGTCGCCGGCTGGTTCAGCCTGCGCGCCGTGTTGCGCGCGCCGCCGCTCCTTACATTGCGAGACGCTTAGCGTCGAGAACTGTAACGACGCCTGGCGCCGACCCGGCGGCGCGAGGCGGGCCCCCCGCTATTTCGCGTCGAACATCTGCCGCGCGGCGTCGTCGGGCAGGCGGCAGATGCGCGCGGCGACGTCGAAGCGTCCGCCGCGACGCTGGCAATCGACGTAGGGGCCGTAGTCGGTCGCGCCGGCGCTCGAGCCCTGTCCCATGGCCGCAGCCACCATCGCGGCCGGAGCGGCCGGCGCGGGCGCCGACGGGGACGATCGCTCGATGCCCTGCGCGCCCGCACGCGGCGTCCATACGCGCACGTGCGGCGCCCCCACGCAGGGTTCGTCGGAGAACACGGTACCGCCGTCGCGCGTCGAGCACTGGAAGACGGCGCTCGGCGCGCCGGAGGGCGCTGCGACGGCCGGCGCGGGCAGCGCCAGAACGAGGACGGCAAGAATGCCGGGCACGGATGCGGCTGCGACGGCAAAGGGTACGGCGCGGGCTCTCATCTTGGCCTCCTGTCAGGGGTTCATCGTGTCGTATCCTCCCGGATATCCCGCTTCCCGACAACCGCGGGCCCGCGAAGGTTTTCCCTTGGTTTCGACCGACATCCTGCTGATCGCCGCCGTCGCGCTCGCGGCGCTTTCCACCGTACTGCTGCTCGTGCTGCTGCTGCGCCGGCCTCCGGACGTCGCCGCGCCGGTGCTCGACGCGTTGGCGCAGGCTACGCGGATGCAGCTCGATACGCAGCGCGAGCTGCGCGAGGAGACGAGCGTGCAGGCGCGCGAGAACCGGCGCGAGCTGGGCGCCTCGCTCGCCGACCTGGGGCGCAGCCTCACGCAGCAGATGGGCACGATCGCCAGCGTGCAGAACAACCAGATCGATGCCTTCGCGCAGCAATTGGCCAAGCTCACCGAGGCCAACGAGCAGCGGCTGGGCGCGCTGCGCGAGAGCAACGAGCAGCGGCTGAACGCGTTGCGCGAGGGCACCGAGCTGCGGCTCGAGTCGTTGCGCGAGACGCTCGAGCGCCGGCTGCGCGATCTGCAGGCCGACAACGCGGTCAAGCTCGAGGAGATGCGCCGCACGGTCGACGAGAAGCTGCACGCGACGCTCGAGCAGCGGCTGGGCGCGTCGTTCAAGCAGGTGTCCGACCGGCTCGAGCAGGTGCACAAGGGGCTGGGCGAGATGCAGGCGCTGGCGTCCGACGTCGGCGACCTCAAGCGCGTGCTGACCAACGTGAAGACGCGCGGCACCTGGGGCGAGGTGCAGCTCGCGTCGCTGCTCGAGCAGCTGCTCGTGCCCGAGCAGTACGGCTGCAACGTCGCGCCGGTGCCGGGCTCGAACGAGCGCGTCGAGTTCGCGATCCGCCTGCCCGGCAGCACGGGCGACTCGCCGGTATGGCTGCCGATCGACGCGAAGTTTCCGCGCGAGGATTACGACCGTCTCGTGCTCGCGCAGGAGCGCGCCGACCCGGCGGCCGCCGAGGCGGCGGGCAAGCAGCTCGAGCAGCGCCTGCGCCTGGAGGCGAAGACGATCCGCAACAAGTACGTCGCGCCGCCGGCGACCACCGATTTCGCGCTGCTGTTCCTGCCCACCGAAGGGCTGTACGCGGAGATCGTGCGCCGCCCCGGGCTCGTCGACGAGCTGCAGCGCAGCTGGCGCGTGGTGGTGGCCGGACCGAGCACGCTCGCGGCGATCCTGTCCAGCCTGCAGATGGGCTTTCGCACGCTCGCGGTGGAGAAGCGCTCGAGCGAGGTGTGGCAGCTGCTCGGCGCGGTCAAGACCGAGTTCGGCAAGTTCGGCGACGTGCTCGCGAAGGCGAAGGAGCACATCGACCGGGCCGGCACGACGCTGGGCACGGCGGCGACGCGCACGCGTGCGATCGAGCGCAAGCTGCGCGGCGTGGAGTCGCTGGCCGAGCCGGCGGCCGTGCAGCTGCTCGACGACGAGATGCAGGCCGAGCCGTAGCGGGCGGTGCCGGCGCGTCGGATCGGGGCGCCGGCGCGCGACGTCGAGGGGCGTCCCGCCCGCTACCGGCGCAGCGACGCCGCCAGGAACATCGCCAGCCCGCGTTGCACGTACTCGTCGAGCCGGTAGCGCTGCGAAAGCCGCCAGTGCTTCAGCGCCCACGAGTGCGCGAACATCACCGCCTGGTGCGTGAGGAACTCGACGTCGACGTCGTCGGCGAAGACCTTCGCGTCGACGCAGTCCTGGATCGTGCGGGCGATCAGCTCGTTGGACTTCAGCTCCGCCTGCATCACCAGCTTTCGGTGCGCCGGCGACAGCGAACGCGTCGAGCGGTAGGCGAGCACCGTCGCGTCGCGCAGCCGATCGACCACCCGGCAGTAGGTCGTCACCGCGGTGCGGAAGCGCTCGAGCGGATCGTCGAGCTTTTCCAGTGCGGCCGGGATCTCGCGGCCGTAGGCGTCGACGACCTCCAGGATCGCCAGCAGCAGCACGTCGTCCTTGTCCTCGACGTACTGGTAGACGAGGCCGGTGCTGATGCCGGCACGCGCGGCGATTTCCTGCACCGTGGTGCGGTAGTAGCCCTGCCCGGAGAAGAGCTCCACCGCGGCCGCGACGATCTGCTGGCGGCGCTGCGCGACGAGTGCCTCGTCGCCGACGCGCGCCTTCACCGGCGGATTTCGCGGATCGGGCCGCGCTGCGCCGCTTCGGGGGGAGCCCGATCCGCGCCTTCCCGGGCTCGACGTGCTCACTCGATGAAGCGCAACAGCCCGAGCGTGATGAAGGGGAACACGATCAGGATTCCGACGCGGATGAAGTCGCTGGCGAGGAAGGGCAGCACGCCGCGAAACGATTCGGCCATCGGCACGCCGGGCGCCATCGAGTTGATGACGAAGACATTCAGCCCGAAGGGCGGCGTGATCAGTCCCATCTCGACGACGATCAGCACGAGGATGCCGAACCAGATCGCGGTGTGCTCGTGCGACAGTCCGTAGTCGAGCCCCATCACGATCGGGAACAGCACCGGGATCGTGATGAGGATCATCGACATCGAATCCATCACGCAGCCGAGCGCGACGTAGAACAGCAGGATCAGCAGCAGGATCGTCATCGGCGAATAGCCGCTGCCGGCGATCGCGGCCGCCGCCTGGTTCGGCATCTGGGTGATCGCGAGGAAGGCGTTGAACAGATCCGCGCCGATCAGGATGAGGAAGATCATCGCGGTGAGGCTCGCCGTGCCGAGCAGGCACTCGAGGATGCCCTTCAGCCGCATTCCGTTGAAGACGGCGATCGCGCCCGTGGCGGCCGCGCCCACGGCCGCGCCTTCGGTGGGCGTGAAGAAGCCCCCGTAGATGCCGCCCATGACGACGACGAAGACGATGATGACCGGCAGCAGTTCCGCCAGCGTCTTCAGTCGCGTGGCCATCGACGCCTTCGGCGCCGCCGGCCCGGCCTTCGGATCGAAACGCACGACGATGGCGATCGCAACCATGTAGCCGAGCGCGGCGAGGATTCCGGGCGCCATCGCTGCCAGGAACAGCTTGCCGATCGACTGCTCGGTGAGGATCGCGTAGACGACGAGCACGACCGACGGCGGAATGAGAATGCCCAGCGTGCCTCCGGCGGCGAGCGACCCGGTGGCCAGGCGCCCCGAGTAGTTCAGCCGCTTCATCTCCGGCAGCGACACGTGCGCCATCGTCGCCGCGGTGGCGAGCGAGGAGCCGCAGATCGAGCCGAAGGCCGCGCAGGCGCCGATGCCGGCCATCGCGATGCCGCCGCGGCGATGTCCGAGCCAGGCAGCAGCCGCATTGAAGATGCCGGTGGACAGTCCGGATCCGGTGGCGAACTGCCCCATGAGAATGAACAGCGGAATCACCGACAGCGAGTAGTTCGCCGCCTGGAAATAGGGCGCCGAGTTCATGTAGTTGAGCATCGGTTCGAGCCCCGACACCCAGATGTAGCCCACGCCGCCCACGAGCAGCAGCGTGAGCCCCACCGGAATGCCGAGCACGAGCAACACGACGAGCACGCCGAACATCAGCAGCGATATGGTCATCCCGCTCAAGGAGGTCCCCTTTATTCTTCTAGGCGAATTTCTTTCCGCCGCGCATCGCGCGGGCGACGCACACCAGCGTGAGCAGCGCCATCGAGACGACGATGGGCACGAAGATCCACCAGGTGGGGATCAGCAGCATCATCGACATGTCGTGGAACTCGTACTGGTTCCAGCCGCCGAGCGTCAGGCGCCACGTCATCAGCGCCGCGACGACGGCGAACATCGCGTCGCCGACGATCGCGAGCTGCCGGCGCAGCGCGGGCGGGAACATGCCGACGAACATGTCGACGGCGACGTTGCCGCCCCGCAGGTGGCAGTAGGGCAGCATCGCGAAGACGGCGATCGCCGTTCCGCGTTCGACCAGTTCGAAGTCGCCGACCAGCGGCGAGTTGAACAGGCTGCGGCTGAAGATGCTCAGTACCGAGACGGCGGTGAAACCGAGCATCACGATTCCGCCGGCGATCGCCAGCCACGTGCACGCCCGCTCGAGCGCCTGTTCGGCGCCCGGGCGGGCAGGGGCGGCGTCGGTGATCCGACCCTCGCCCTCGCTCATTTCTTCTCGTACTTGGCGATCAGCGCAACCGCTTCGTCATAGAGCTTCCGGCCGTTCGGCGTGCCGGCGATCCACGCGTCGACGACCGGCTGCGTCGCCTTCTGCCAGCGCGCCTTCTCCTCGGCCGACAGGCGGCTGATCTCATGACCGAGCTCCTTCGCCTGCTGGAGACCGGGCATCTCGGCGTCGTCCCACGCCTTGCCCACTTCGCCGATGAAGTTGTCGCCCGAGTTCTTGTCGATGACCGCCTTCAGGTCGGCCGGCAGGCTCTCGTACTTCTGCTTGTTCATCGCCATCAGGAACACGTTCGTGTACAGACCCGTGTACGTGTGGTACTTCGTCAGCTCGTTCAGGCGCTGCGGCTTCATCACCTCCCAGGGCACGGTCACGCCGTCGGCCACGCCGCGCGACAGCGCCTCGTAGGCCTCGGGCAGGGGCATGCCGACGGGCGAGGCACCCAGCAGCTTCAGCGCGTCGCCCACCGGCTTGGTGGGCAGGCGCAGCTTCTTGCCCTGCAGGTCTTCCATCTTCGTGACGAGCTTGTCCTTCATGTGCACGAGGCCCGGTGCGTGGCAATGCAGCACGATCGGGTGGACGTCCTTGTATTCCTCGCGCAGGTGCAGCTTGTAGAAATCCCAGATCGCGCGCGCGGTGGCCTCGGCGGTTTCGCCGACGACGAAAGGCAGCTCGAACACCGCCGAGATCGGAAAGCGCCCGGGCGTGTAGCCGGGAACGGTCCAGATGATGTCGGCGACGCCCGTGCGCACCTGGTCGTAGAGCTGCGGCGGCTTGCCGCCGAGCTGCATCGACGGGTAGATCTCGCACTTGATCCGCCCGCCGGAATCCTTCTCGACGCGCTCGGCCCAGGGCTGGAAGAGCTTGGTCTGCGCCGGCGCCATCGGCGACAGGAAGTGCGACATGCGCAGCTTGATCTGCTCCTGCGCGCGCACCGGCTTCACGATGCCGGGCACGGCAGCCGCGCCGGCGACGGCGAGCGTGTTCTTCAGGAAAGTTCTCTTTTCCACGTCTTCTCCTCCAGGGATTTTCAGGATGGACCCGGGTCAGCTGCCCGGGCCGTTGGCGAAAGCCTCGTAGGTCTTGGCGGCGATCACGAGCTTCTGGATTTCACTGGTGCCCTCGTAGATCCGCAATGCGCGTATCTCCCGATACAGCTGCTCGACCGTGGCGCCGTGGATCACGCCCGTGCCGCCGAACAACTGCACGGCCTGGTCGATGACCGTCTGCGCCGACTCGGTGGCGAAGAGCTTGGCCATCGACGCCTCGCGCGTCACGCGTTCGCGCTGCGTGTCCTTCGTCCAGGCGGCACGATAGATGAGGAGCGCCGCCGCGTCGACCGCGAGCGCCATCTCGGCGATCTTCGCCTGCGTGAGCTGGAAGTCGGCGAGCTTCTGCCCGAAGACCTCGCGCTCGCGCGTGCGCGCAAGCGCTTCGTCGAGCGCGCGGCGCGCCATGCCCAGGGCCGCGGCGCCGACCGTCGAGCGGAATACGTCGAGCGTGGCCATCGCGATGCGAAAGCCGGCGCCCGGGCGGTCGATCAGCGCGTCGTCGGGCACCCGGCAGCCGTCCAGGCGCACCGAGCCCAGCGGGTGCGGCGCGATGACGTCGATGCGCGCCGAGGCGTCGAGCCCCGGCGTGTCGGCGGGAATGATGAAGGCGGCGAGGTTCTTCGCGCCCGGCTCGTCGCCGATGCGCGCGAACACCGTATAGAAGTCGGCGATGCCGGCGTTGGAGATCCAGGTCTTGGAACCGTCGATGCGCCATCCGTCGCCGTCGCGCGTGGCGCGCGTGCGCATTGCCGCGACGTCCGAGCCCGCATCGGGCTCGGACAGCGCGAAGGCCGCGAGCGAGCGGCCGCGCGCGACGTCGGGCAGGAAGCGCTTCTTCTGCGCGTCGGAGCCGGCGATCGTGATCGGCGCGCTGCCCAGGCCCTGCATCGCGAAGGCGAAGTCGGCGAGTGCGTGATGGCGCGCGAGCGTATCGCGCGCCAGGCACAGGCTGCGCACGTCGAGCTTCTCGTGCCGCCCGCCGTAGGGAGCCGGAACGCTCAGCTGCAGGAGGCCCGCGTCACCCAGCGAGGCGACGATTCGCCGGCAGGCGGCATCGAGCGCCTCGTTGCCGCAATCGTGCGGAACGTCGAGGCCGGGCAAGGCTGTTTCCGCCCACGCCTCGAGCGCTTCGGCAAGCGCGCGATGCGGGGAATCGAGAAACGGCCAATCGAGAAACGTCCGGTCGGACATGCGTCAATCGCCTTCGAACTTCGGGGTCTGTTTTGCGACGAACGCATGATAAGCGCGGTGGAAATCCTGCGTCTGCATGCAGATCGCCTGCGCCTGCGCCTCGGCCTCGATCGCCTCCTCCAGGCCCATGTTCCATTCCTGCAGCAGCATCTTCTTGGTCATCGCGTGCGCGAAGGTGGGGCCGTCGGCGAGCGACTGCGCCATCTGCCTGGCCCGCTCGGCGAGCGCCTCGGGTTCGACCAGCGCGTTGTAGAAGCCCCAGCGCTCGGCTTCCTCGCCCGGCATCGCGCGACCGGTGAACAGCAGTTCCGAGGCGCGCCCGTGCCCGACGATCGACGACAGCAGCGTGCACGCGCCCATGTCGGCGCCGGCCAGTCCCACCTTCACGAACAGGAACGCCACCTTGCTCTTGGGCGTGCCGAAGCGGATGTCGGAGCCGCAGGCGAGCATCGTGCCGGCGCCCGCGCAGATGCCGTCGATGGCGCAGACGATCGGCTGGGGCATGTTGCGCATCGCGCGCACGACGTCGCCCGTCATGCGCGTGAACTCGAGCAGCCCGCCCATGTCCATCTTGGTAAGCGGGCCGATGATCTCGTGCACGTCGCCGCCCGAGCAGAAGTTGCCGCCCGCGCCGGTGAGCACCACGGTCTTGATCTCCGGGACGTAGGCGAGCTTGCGAAACAGGTCGCGCATCTCGGCGTACGACTCGAAGGTCAGCGGATTCTTGCGCTCGGGGCGGTTCAGCGTGAGGGTGGCCACCTTGCCGTCGACCTCGAAGCGGAAGTGTTCGGGCTTGAGGTCCTTTGCGGAAATCTTGTACATCGAGTGCTCCTGCTGTCTGTGTTCGTGAATCAACCCACCATGCTCAGGCCGCCGCTGACGCTGAGCACCTGGCCGGTAATGTAATCGGAACGGCCGCTGGCGAAGAAGACGACGGCGTCGGCGATCTCCGAGGGCTTGGCGAAGCGCTTCATCGGGATGGCGCGCTGGAAGGCCTCGCGGTGCTTCTCGGGCACCGCCTGCAGCAGCGGCGTGTCGGTGGGTCCGGGGCACACGCAGTTGGCGGTGATGCCGTGGCGGGCGGTCTCGCGCGCCAGGCCCTTGGTGAAGGCGATCACGCCGCCCTTGGCGCCCGAGTACACCGTCTCGCCCAGGCTGCCCACGCGCCCGGCGTCGCTGGAGACGTTGACGATCTTGCCCTGCTTGCGCTCGATCATCTGCGGCAGGAACGCGCGCACGATGCGCAGCGGCCCCATGAAGTTCAGCTCCACCACCTTGGCGATGAACGCGTCGTCGTTCTCGAGGAAGGGCTGGATTTTGCCCCAGCCGGCGACGTTGGCGATGATGTCCACCCGGCCGTGGCGCTGCAGCGCGGCGTCGCGAAAGGCCGCCACGGAGGCGTCGCTCGTCACGTCGCAGTGCGCGTAGTCGGCGCGCAGGCCGGCTGCGCGCAAGTCGGCGGCGGCCTGCTCGCCGCGTGCGTCGTCGATGTCGCCGAGCATCACCGTGGCGCCGGCTTCGGCCAGGCGCTGCGCCGTGGCCAGTCCGATGCCCGAGGCGGCGCCGGTGACGATGGCGATCCGGTCGTCCAGTTTCATTGCGAGTGCTCCGTAAAAGGGATCGAAGAGGGAAGAAGAAGGAAGCGGTCGGAGAAGGTCAGCGCGCGAGGAAGGCGGCCACGCGCCGCTGGGTCTCGGCGTCGGTCATCAGCCGGCGCGTGGAGACGAGCTCGTGCTCGAAGCCTTCGGTTCCCGGACGGGTGGCGCAGTCGATGCACGCCTTCGCTTCGGCCAGCGCGGCGCGCGGCAGTTGCGCGAGCCGGTCGACCAGCGCCTGCGCGCGAGCGGCAAGCTCGGCCTTCGGCACGGCCCAGTGCAGCAGCCCGAGCTGCTCGGCGGTGCGCCCGTCGAGGGTCTCGGCGCCGAGGATCAGGCGCCGTGCGAGCGCCGGGCCGCACAGTCGCGTGAGCCGCTGCGTACCGCCGGCACCGGGCACCAGGCCCAGCTCGACTTCGGGCAGGCCGATGCGCGCCTCGGCAGCGCCGATGCGCAGGTCGCAGGCAAGCGCCAGCTCCAGCCCGCCGCCCAGCGCATGACCGCCCACCTCGGCCACGCTCACCGCATCGAGCCGCTCGATGCGCTCGAACACCTGCTGCAGCCGCCGCACGAAAACCAGTTGCTGCTCCAGGCCCTGCGGACCGGAGAAGCCCACGCGCATCTCGTCCAGATTCGCCCCGGCGCAGAAGGCCCGCCCGGTGCTGCGCAGATGCAGCACCGAGATCGAAGGGTCGGCGGCGACGGTTTCGGCAACCTGGCCCAGTGCTTCGATCAGCGCCCGACTGAGCGCGTTCACCGGAGGCTCGTCGAGCGTGACGCGCAGCAGGTTGCCGAGTCGTTCCTGTTGCAGTCCGCCCATCGATTTCGGTCCTCCGGTCGAGTGAATGAATGATCATTCAGTGTACCAGACGACGTATTTGAGCGAAATCAAGTGATGGGTCGATCGCGCGTTGCACGGCGGCCGGGGTCTTCGAAGCATCGTTTCTCGGATTCGGAAAATCCGTTCCACAATACGGGATTTGCGCGGTGCAATGCGGCATCTTCATATTTCACGAGCTGCGGAGATCGTTCCACGATACGATAAAAATATCGTAGCCTATTGATAAGCCGCAGGAAAACTTTTCTCACAACAAGCGCATTCGGTCATATTGCATTGCATCACGAGTCGCTAAGCTTTGCTGCATCTCGACGACGATTCGATCCCGCCCGCCCGATTGCGCCGGACGCGCGGTTCGCCGCCGAAACGGTCTTCAACTCGTCCAGGAGAACCTCATGTCGTCACGTGAACTCGACGCGCAGAAACTGCAGAAGGAATGGTCGGAAAGCCCGCGCTGGCGCGGCATCAAGCGCGGCTACACCGCCGAGGACGTCGTGCGCCTGCGCGGATCGGTGCAGGTCGAGCATACGCTGGCCAAGCGGGGCTCCGAGAAGCTCTGGAAGCTGATCAACGAGGAGCCCTTCGTCAACTCGCTGGGCGCGCTCACCGGCAACCAGGCGATGCAGCAGGTCAAGGCCGGCCTGAAGGCGATCTATCTGTCGGGCTGGCAGGTCGCGGGCGACGCGAACCTGGCGGGCGAGATGTACCCCGACCAGTCGCTGTATCCGGCCAACTCGGTTCCCGCCGTCGTGCGCCGGATCAACAACACGCTCACGCGCGCCGACCAGATCCAGTGGATGGAAGGCAAGAGCCCGAGCGATGCCGACTTCGTCGACTACTTCGCACCGATCGTCGCCGACGCGGAAGCCGGGTTCGGCGGCGTGCTGAACGCCTTCGAACTGATGAAGTCGATGATCGACGCCGGCGCTTCGGGCGTGCACTTCGAAGACCAGCTCGCTTCCGTGAAGAAGTGCGGTCACATGGGCGGCAAGGTGCTCGTGCCCACGCGCGAGGCGGTTGCGAAGCTCGTCGCCGCGCGCCTGGCGGCCGACGTCTGCGGCGTTCCGACGATCCTGCTCGCGCGCACCGACGCGGAAGCGGCGGACCTCGTGACCTCCGACGTCGACGAGAACGACAAGCCGTTCCTTACCGGCGAACGCACGATCGAAGGCTTCTTCCGCTCGAAGAACGGCCTCGAGCAGGCGATCTCGCGCGGCCTGGCCTACGCGCCCTACGCCGACCTCATCTGGTGCGAGACCGGCACGCCCGACCTGAAGTTCGCGCGCGCCTTCGCCGAAGCGATCCACAAGCAGTTCCCGGGCAAGATGCTCGCGTACAACTGCTCGCCGTCGTTCAACTGGAAGAAGAACCTGGACGAAGCCACGATCGCGAAATTCCAGCGCGAGCTGGGCGCGATGGGCTACAAGTTCCAGTTCATCACGCTCGCCGGCTTCCATTCGCTGAACTACTCGATGTTCCACCTGGCGCACGGCTACGCGCGCAAGCAGATGAGCGCCTTCGTCGAGTTGCAGGAAGCCGAGTTCGCCGCAGCCGAGCTGGGCTTCACCGCGGTGAAGCACCAGCGCGAAGTCGGCACCGGCTACTTCGACGCGGTGACGACGACGGTCGAGCGCGAAGCGTCCACGGCGGCGTTGAAGGGCTCGACGGAAGACGCGCAGTTCTTCGATGCGAAGGGCGGGGCGAAGAAGAAGGCGGCCTGAGCGCGGCTGATTCGGTGGGTATGCGGGCCGGCGTTTGCCGGCCCGTTCTTTTTGGAGTCTCGCCGAAGGCGGGCGGTCACGGCGCCGGCCGTACCCGCAGTCGCGACTTCTTCCGCTTCTGCTCGGCCCGCCGGACATCGTGAGCGGTCTGCTGGCCCAGCCGCATCCGTGCGCCCCCTCCGCGCTCCTTCAGCCTCGGTCACCGATAGTCCCAGCGCCGGCAGCACGTCATCGCGCAGCGTGAAACCGGGGTGGGTCGAACGGTCGCGACGAACGTCCTAGGCCGCCGAATCGGCCGAGCGTCGAATTCCGGCGCGTGATTCGCGCGCCTATAACGGTTCCTGCGCCCCTCCTTCCGGCGCAACAGGAGACCGTCCCATGCATCCGCTTCCCGCTCGCGCCTCCCGATCGTCCAGGCAGCGTGGCCAAGGCATGACCGAATACATCATCGTCGTCGCCTTGATCGCCGTCGCAGCCATCGGCGTCTACACGCTGTTCGGCCAGACCATCCGCAACCAGACCGCCGGTCTCGCGCTCGAGGTGTCGGGGCAGACCGCCTCCACCGCCATCGGCAACGCACAGGCGAACGCGACCACCGCGTCGACGAACGCCAATGCGCGCAAGGGCCTGGACAACTACGACGCGAACAACCGCTGAGCCGGGCGACTGCGATGCGCACAGCCAAGGCCGAGGCATCGCAGCGCGGGCAGGCGCTCGTGCTCGCGCTTGCGCTGCTGTTCGTAGCGTCGCTCGCGCTGTTCCTGCTCTTCGGCACGGGGCAGGTCGTCGCCACGAAGCAGCGCCTCGTCAACGCGGCCGACTCCGCCGCCTACAGCGCGGCATTGTGGCGCGCACGCGTGCTGAACTTCCACGCCTACGCGAACCGAGCGATCGTCGCGCAGGAGGTTGCCGTCGCGCAGGCCGTCACCCTCGTCTCCTGGTCGAAGTACTTCGAGCGCTTCACCGGGAATGCCGGCACGCTCGCCGCCGCCTGGCCGCCTGCCGCGACAGTGCTGGGGGCGGCCGCCACGGTGGCTCGTACGGCGCGCCAACTCACCGAGGTCACGGCTGCCGAGGAGATCCGCGTGCGAGCGGATTCGTCGTCGGGCTACAAGTCGCTGCTCGCGCGCAGCCAGGAGGCTCTGCAACTGGCGGCCGATTCCTTCGGGCTCGGCGCGGTTGCGAACGAGGTGGCGCGCGCGAACGACCCGGCCTTCTTCGCGTTCGCGCTCGGCGACGACGGCGCGTTCTCGCGTTTCACGCGGCGCTACGCGAGCGACGCCGAGCGCGGAAGGCTGCGCGACGTCGTCGTCGATTCGCTGGATCCCTTCGTGCGCGGCCCCCGAAGCGACAACCTGCGGCTGATGCTGCTGCCGTCGTCGTGCTTCGGTCGGACGACGAGCATCGACAGATGGTTCCGCTGGTGGCGCAAGCGCGGCGGTACCGGAATGGCGCCCGATCTCGAGCGCTGGCAGGCCGTCGATACGGCGTCGATCCACAACTGGCGCAAGAGCGGGTTCCTGTTCGGCAGCTGCAGGCAGCGCGAATGGATGCCGGTGGGGTGGGGCGCGTCGCAGGCTTCCGATGGTTCGGGCTCGCCGGGCATCGTCGGCAATCCGGGCAACACGCTCGACAACGGTCTGGCCACCGTATTGGCCGAGACGGAGATCGACGGCGAAGGATATGCGGGCTTCGACAGCTACGGCGGCATCGAGCGCGTGCGCGAGCTGAACTATGCGGCGCTGGCCGACGCGCGCTTCCCGGTGTCGCAGGTCGTCGTGCTCGCGCGCACCGAAGCCCGGAACGTGCGCACGGCCAATGCGCTGGACGTCGGCATCGGCCGGCTGCGCCTGTTCGAGTCCTTCGCCGGCAATCGGCTGTGGGCGATGGCCGTCGGCGAAGCGTATTTCCGCCGCCCGCCGGGCGCGCCCGAGCGCATCGAATACGCGAGCCTGTACAGCCCCTACTGGCAGGCCCGCCTCGCCGAGCCGAGCCAGGCGCAACGTGCGGCGGCGACGAGCTATGCGCACTGAAGCGCGCGCCCAACGCGGGCAGGCGCTCGTCGAAGCGCTCGTCGCCGCGATCGCGCTGGTTCCGCTCGCGCTGCTGATCGTGCTGCTCGGCAAGTTCCAGTCGATGCAGCAGGCGACGATCGCCGCCTCGCGCACGCTCGCCTTCGAGTGCAGCGTGCGTCCCGACGACTGCAGCGACGCGCATGCGCGCGCCGCGCTTGCCGAGGATGCGCGGCGTCGGCACTTCGGTCGCATCGATCGCGAGATCTTCACCGCGGACATCCTCGACGACGGCGCTCCCGCGCAGGAGCGCAATGCGCTGTGGACCGATCGCCGGCTGCGCCCGCTGCTCGAACGATACGCGGACGTGTCCATTGTCGTGACACCGTCGCGCTTCGACGCCGGGCGCTCCACGGCAATCGGTCGCGCTGCGGGCGCTGCGGGCCAGCTGCTGGACCGGCTCGCCGGGCCCTCGCGCTTCGGCCTGTCGCTGGACGGCGGCCTGGCGACCTCGGAGTTGCGGGTGCGCGTGTCGCCGAGCCAGGTGGGCAACGAAAACCTCGATCGCCTCGACTCGCTGCCGCTGCTGATGCACGCGCGCGTGGCGCTGGTCACCGACGCGTGGAACGCGTCGGGGCCGTACGGAACCGAGCCGCATTCGGTGCAATCGCGCGTCGAAGCCGGGCAGCAGGTGGATCCGGTTCATGAAGCGGCGTTCGGTCTCGGCTACCAGCTCACGCGGTGGTCGATGCAGCTGATGGACGTCGCCGGGCTCGAGCCGCGCGCCTCGGACTTCCGTCCGCATCAAGCAGACGTCGACCGCGTGCCGATCGACCGGATCGGCCGATGAATCCGCGCACTGCATTGCTGCTCGCCGCACTGCCGCTGGCCGCGGTGCACCTGCAGGCGCATGCCGACGAACTCGAGCCGCTGCAGTCGCTGCCTGGAATCGACAGTGCCCGTCTCGCGATTCCGGACGCTTCGATCGCCGGGCACTCGGTCGTCGTCTTCGAGCTGCGCAGCGCGCGGGCGCCGCGCGACGCACTTGGAGAGATCGAGCGTCATTGGCGTGCGCAGGGCGCCGACACGGTGCTGCAGGCGCACACCGGGGACTGGTTCGTGTTGTCGCGCCTCGCCGGCGCGGCTGGTGGCGCGCTCGATCGAGCGTCGGGCTTCGAGGGCTTCGAGACGCTGCAACTGCGGGCGTCGGCGCGCGGCGGCAGCGAAGGCCTGTTCACCCGGTGGTCGCGAGCCGCGGGCGGGAGCGGAGGCGAGCCCCTCGCGCGGCTCGTTCCCGCCGACGCGCAACTCGTGCGCCAGCTCTCGTCGGGCGGCGACGGCGAGCGCAGGGCGACGACGCTCGTCGCGCATTTCACGCGCTCGCTCGACGACGCCGAGCAGCACCTCGAGCGCCACCTGCTGCGCGCCGGCTACGAGCCGATGCGGACGAGGGGATCGCCGCGCGACCTGCGCTGGAACGACGACCGTGCGCGCTTCTATCGCGGCGCGAACGCCGAGCTGCTCGTCACGCTGCATCGGCAACCGCAGGGCGCGAGCGCCGTCCTGCACCACGTGGAGACACCCCGATGAATGCCCGTCGTTCGCAAGGGCAGACGATGCTCGAGTATCTGCTCGTCGTCGCCCTGTTCGTATTGGCGATCACCGCCGGTCCGCACAGCCCGCTCGAGTCGTTCTTTTCCGCTGCTGCCGACCGCTACCAGCGCTTCACCGCAACGATCTCGCTCCCATGATCCCCCCGCTCGCCCTGGCGCGGCGCGCAGGCGCCCTCGCTGCACGCCATCGCTCCGGACTGCTCGTCGCGGCCGCCATCGGATTCGGCGCGCTCGCGGTGTTCGGTGCGCGCGGCTACCTCGCCGAACGCATCGAGATCGAAAAGGCGCGGCTCGCACCGTCCCAGGCCACGATCGAGATCGTCGTCGCGCGCCACGATCTCGAAGCCGGCGCCATCGTGGACACGGGGAGCATGGCGGTGCGCGAGGTGCCGGTCGATCTCGTTCCCGGCAGCGCGGTGCGTCCCGATCGCTTCGAGCAGCACGTCGGCGCCCGCCTCGGCGTGCCGATGCGCAGCGGCGAACCGTTGATCGCGGGCGCCGTCGTCGGCGCCGATGCGTCGACCTTCTCCACGCGGATCCGCCCGGGGATACGCGCGATGTCGGTGCTCGTGGACGAGGTCAATTCGGTGTCGGGAATGCTGCAGCCGGGCGACCGCATCGACCTGCTGTTCACCGTGCGCCCGCCAGGGTTGCCCGGCATGCCGCCGGCGCCGGAAATCACGTCCACGTTGATGCAGGACCTCGCGGTGCTCGCCACCGGCCGACAGGTGCGCGCCGACAAGGGAGATGCCGCCGGCATGCGTCACTTCACCGCGATCACCGTCGAAGTGTCGCCTTCGCAGGCGCAGGAGCTGATCGTCGCGCAGCGCAGCGGAAAGCTCACCGCGATGCTGCGCAACCCCGAGGATCGGCAGCCGTTGCGCGCGCGAGCGATGGACCTCAACGCGCTGCTCGGCATCGACGTGCCGCAACGTATGCCGGTCGCACCCAGGCCGATCGGCCCCGAGATCATCGTCGGCGGGCGCGGCGCGCTCGTGGCGACGACGAGTGTCGGACAGGCGCCGATCGAGGGGTTCGAAGCGTCGCGACCGTCCGAGCCGGGTGCCGCGCAGCAGGGGCGCGCACGGATCGGCGATGCGCCGGCGATCCCGGCGCCGCCGAACGGCGCGACTGGCGGGGCCGACGAAACCGTGTGGAAGCTGCATCGCTTCGCGCGCAGCGCCGCTCGCGAGATGCCGCCCGTGCAACCGACGCCGGAGGCGCAATGAGCACGACGCTTCTTCGCGCGGGCCTTCGTCGCGTGTTCGCGATGGCGCGTACTTCGGGGCCGATGTCGATGCTGTGCGCAGCCGCCGCGCTCGGCTGCGTCCTTCCCACGGCCCGGGCGGCGGGGGCGCCGCCGACCCCGGTGGAGCTGCACGTCGGACAGGTGCATCTCATCCGCGCCGGCGAACTGAAGCGCGTCGCGGTGGGCAACGGAAAGGTGATTCAGGCCACCGCACTCGACGGCGGGCAGGTGCTGGTGATTCCCGAGGCGCCGGGGCAAAGCACGCTGCATCTATGGGCCGCCGACGGCAGCGAGAGCAGCTTCGAGATTCACGTCGTTCCCGCCGATGCGAACCGGCTGCTCGCCGAGGTGCGCGCGATGCTCGGCGAGTCGAGCCGCATCCGCGCTCGCATCGTCGGCGACAAGGTCGTGCTCGAGGGCAACGAGCTGTCGGAGGAGGAAGCCGCCCGCATGACCGAGATCGCACGCCGCTATCCGCAGATCGTGAACCTGATCAGCCGCGTGGGGCTCGAGCGAATGATCGAAATGGACGTGCGAATGGTCGAGATCCGGCGCGACCGGCTCGACGACATCGGCGTGCGCTGGAGTTCGAGCATGCAGGGGCCGAGCTTCGGGATCATCGGCGACCTGCATCGCAGCACCGCCTTCCGTCCGGGAGGCGCGGCGGCCGAAGCCGGCCTCGAGGTACGCACGCGCGTGCCGCCCTTCGCGACGGCGCTCGGGCTCGCCACCTCGATCGGCTCGGTCATCAACCTGCTCGTGCAGAACGGCGACGCGCTCGTGCTCGCCGAGCCGCGCCTGTCGTGCCGCAGCGGCGGCTCGGCGCGCTTCGTCGCCGGAGGCGAACTGCCGGTGCCCTTCGCCAGCGGGCTGGGAACGGTTTCGGTGGGATTCAAGGAGTACGGCGTGAAGTTCGAGGTCGAGCCGGTGGCGAGCGAAACGGGCGTCATCGCCGCCAAGATCGCCACCGAGATTTCGGCGATCAACTTCGACGTCCAGGTGCAGGACGTTCCGGGGTTGACCAAGCGCCGCGCCGAAACCGAGGTGAACCTGCGCGAGAACGAAACGCTCGTCATCGCCGGACTGCTGAGCGAGGACGCATCGCGCTCGATCGACAAGGTGCCTGGGCTGGGCGAGCTGCCGATCCTCGGCGCGCTGTTCCGCTCGCGCGAGTTTCGCAACAGCAACACCGAGCTGGTCGTCTTCATCACGCCGCGCTTCGTCTCCCCCGGCAGCGAAACCCAGCGCGCCGCAGCGGAGCGCAGCGCCGAGCACGTCGAGCAGGCGCGCGAGCGGCTGCAGATGGCCGAATGAAATGCTGACGCTCTCCGTGGAAACCGACGAAGGGTCGGCCCGCAACCTGCGCATCGATCGCTTCCCGGCGCGCATCGGGCGGCGCGCCGACAGTGCCGTGCACCTGCCGGGCTGGCGCGTCGCGCGCGTGCACGCCGAGATCGTGCGCATCGAGCAGGGGTTCAAGCTCGTCGATCGCGGCAGCCTCGGCGGAACGTGGGTCAACGGCGAGCGCATCGCGGAGTACGCGCCGCTCGCCGAGGACGACGAGATCGAGATCGCCGGATACCGCGTGCGCGTGCATCGGGCGGGCGAAGACGCCGCGCGTGGCCGGCACGGCGACGCGCAGCGCGCCGACGCGGAGCCTGCGGATGCGCACGGTATCCGGGCGGACGGCCGGGAAGCGCAACGGGCGCCGACGCTCGTTCCGTCCGACGGTCTCGTTCCGTGGCGGCGGCTGCTGCACCGGCGGCTCCTCGCCACGATCGACCTGCGTCGCCAGGACATCCGGCAGTTGAGCGCCGAGCAGTTGCACGCGGAGATCGAGGCGCTGCTGCGCGAGATCGCGCACGGCGAGCGCGCGTTGCCCGAGCACGTGGATCGCGACCGGCTCGCCCGCGAGGTGGTCGACGAGGCGATCGGTCTCGGGCCGCTCGAGCCGCTGCTGCGCGACGAGACGATCAGCGAGATCATGGTCAACGCGCCCGACGAGATCTTCGTCGAGCGAAACGGGCGGCTGGAAGCCACCGACGCCTCTTTCACCGGCGAAGACGCGGTGCGCGCCGCGATCGACCGCATCGTCGCGCCGCTCGGTCGACGCATCGACGAGTCGTCGCCGATGGTCGATGCGCGGCTGCCCGACGGCTCGCGCGTGAACGCGGTCATTCCGCCGCTCGCCGTGCGCGGACCGGCGATCACGATCCGGCGCTTCAATCGGCGCCTGTTCTCGCCGGCCGATCTCGTGGCGAACGGCTCGCTCTCGCAGCCGATGCTCGATTTCCTCGCGGTCTGCGTGCGATCGCGCCGCAACGTCATCGTCTCGGGCGGCACCGGCTCGGGCAAGACGACGCTGCTGAACCTGTTGTCGAATCTCATCGAACCGGGGCAGCGCGTCGTCACGATCGAGGACGCCGCCGAGCTGCGCCTGGCGCATGCGCATCGCGTCACGCTCGAGGCGCGACCGGCGAATGCCGAAGGCCGCGGGCTGGTCAGCATTCGCGACCTCGTGCGCAACGCGCTGCGCATGCGACCGGATCGCATCGTCGTCGGCGAATGCCGCGGCGGCGAGGCGCTGGACATGCTGCAGGCGATGAACACCGGGCACGACGGCTCGCTCACCACCGTGCACGCCAACAGCCCGCGCGACGTGATCTCCCGGCTCGAGACGATGGTGCTGATGGCCGAGGTCGACATGCCGGTGGCCGCGATCCGCGAGCAGATCGTCGGCGCGATCGACGTCGTCGTGCACCAGGCCCGGATGGCCGACGGCCGGCGGCGCGTCGTCGAGGTCGTCGAGCTGACCGGTCTCGAAGGCGCGCGCGTGCTGATGCAGCCGCTCTTTCGCTGGGCCGGGGGGCGCTTCGGCGGCTGCGGAAACGTGCCGCAGTTCTACGAGCGGCTGCGCGAAGAAGGCGAGCCGCTCGACCTGTCGATCTTCCGGGCGGAAGGGGCTTGATCATGGCGCAGTCCGCAACCTCTCTCGGTCTCGCGCTCCTCGGCGCGTTCGGCGCGGCAATCGCGCTGCTCCTGCTGTTCGTACGCTACGGAGCGCGCTTCGCGGCCCGGCATCGGGAGCGCTTCGAGCGCGGCGTGGGCGTCCGGATGCGCGAAGCGTTCCTCTTCGTCGACACCACCCGGCTGCTCGCCGCACAGCACCTGCTCACGTTGTGCGGGGCGGTCGCGGCGTGGTGGGCCACCGCCGCCTGGCACGCCGCGCTCGGTATCGCGCTCGCCGCGGCGCTGCTGCCGCGCCTCGCCCTCGCGCAACTGCGCCGTCGGCGCAGGGAGGCCTTCCGGCAGCAGATGCCCGATGCGTTGATGCTCGTCGCCGGCGGGTTGCGTTCGGGAAGCGGGTTGATGCAGGCGCTCGCGCAGGCGGCGGGCGAACTGCCGGCGCCGGCCCGTCACGAGTTCGGCCTGCTGCTGCGCGAGCAGCGCCTGGGCGTCTCGCTCGACGACGCGCTTGCGTCCTTCGGCCGCCGCATGCCGATCGAGGAGAGCGTGCTGTTCGCCTCGGCCCTGCGCATCGGCTCGGCAGTGGGCGGAAGCATGGCTGCGACGCTCGAATCGCTGGCTGCCTCGATGCGTCACAAGCTCTCGATCGAGGGCAAGATCCGCGCGCTCACCGCGCAGGGGCGCCTGCAGGCGTGGGTGATGGGCGCGTTGCCTTCGCTGCTCGCCGCAGCGCTGTTCGCGATCGAACCGGTTGCGATGCGTGCGCTCTTCACTACCTGGCAGGGGTGGGTCGTGTGCGGCACCGTTGCGCTGCTGCAGCTGGCCGGCGGGCTGGCGATCCATCGAATCGTCGCCATCGACGTATGAACGCCTGGCTCGCCGTTTCGCTGGGCGCGACCTTCGTCGCGGTTGCGCTGGTTTCGTGGGCGCTGTTCTCGGCGGCTTCGAGCGCCGCGGTGCCCGTCGAGCCGGAGAGCGCCGAGCGGCTGCCGTGGACCTGGCGTCTGGGTTGGCCGGTCGTCGCACGGATCGCGCCGGCGATCGCGCGCTTCGTCGGCGTTGCGCACCGCGAACGCTTGCGTGCTGCACTCGCGCGCGCCGCGCTCGACGCGCAGTTGGGTCCCGAGCATCTCGTCGTCGGCCAGCTCCTGCTTGCGATCGCCGCGGCGGCCGGAGTCGGCGCCGCGCTCGCAGCCCTCGGCTCGGGCTCGCTGCCGGCCGTGCTCGTCGCGGCGGCCCTCGGCGCCGCGCTTCCGCGGCTCGCGCTGCGCGATCGCATCGCGCGCCGCAGGCACGCGATCCTGCGCCAGCTCCCTCATGACCTCGATCTCGTCACGCTCAGCGTCGAGGCCGGCCTGAATCTCGGCGCAGCCCTGGCACATGCGGCCGCCCACGGTCCGTCGGGAGCGCTGCGCGACGAATGGCGACGCGTGCTGCGCGACGTGCACGCGGGCCAGCCGCGTCACGAAGCGCTGCGTGCGATGTCCGCGCGGCTCGCGTTGCCGGCAGTCTCGAACGTCGTTGCCGCGCTCGTCGCGGCCGAACGGCAGGGCGCGAGTCTTGCGCCGATCCTTCGCGCGCAGGCCGAGCAGCGTCGAACCGAGCGCTTCCTTCGCGCGGAGAAACTCGCGATGGAGGCGCCGGTGAAGATGCTCCTGCCGCTCGTGCTGTTCATCTTTCCCGGCACCTTCGCGATCCTGCTGTTTCCGATCGTGCAGCGCCTGCTCGTCGAGGGAGTGCTCTGATGCGGCGAACGGGTCTCGTCGTCGGCGAGCCGGGCGCCGTTCGCCTGCGCGTGCGGCGCGCCGCGCGTGTAGTCGAGCGCTTGATCGGGCTGATCGCGCAGCCGCTGCCCGTTGCCGGCGCCGGGCTGTGGATCGAGCCGTGCCGGGCGGTCCACACCCTCGGCGTGCGCGGCCCGCTCGACCTCGTCTTCGTCGCGCGCAGCGGCGAAGTGCTTCGCGTCTGCGAGGGCGTGCCGCCGCGACGGGTGCGCGGCGCGCTTCGTGCGCGCGCCGTGCTCGAACTGCGTGCGGGCGAGGCGCACCGGCTCGGCCTGCGGCCGGGAATGCGCCTTCGCTGGACCGACGACCCGAAAGGAGGACAGCGATGATGGGGCGTGTGATGCGCGCTGCGGCGCTCGTGCTGGCGGCGCTGGCGCCGATCGCGTGCGCGACCGAAGGCGGCCTGATGCAGGGTGGGGCGGATCTGTTCGACGAAGAAGAGCCGTCGACGTCGGCGGCGACCGCGGCTTCGACCGGCTCCGCGACTGCGCCGCGGTCCACGCTGCAGTACGTCCCGCAGCGCGCGGTGGGAAGGGAGGCCGTCGCCACGCCGTCGCCCTCCGAGCTTGCCGCGCTGCAGTCGCAGGCCGAGGACGCCTATCGTGCGCGCCGCTTCGACGAAGCGGTGGCAGGCTACGAGCGTCTGCTGGCGTTGCAGCCGTCGAACGCGCAGGCGTGGCTGCGGCTGGGCAATGTCCATCACCAGCGGCGCGACTGGTTCAAGGCGCTGGCCGCTTATCGGCGAGCGGCGGCGCGCAGCCAGGCCGGCGTCGAGACCGAGCCGTCGCTGCGGGCCAAGGCGATCTACAACGTCGCGCTGATCAATCTCGAGCTTGCGCGACAGAGCCTGCGTTCGCTCGAGCAACTGGGCGAAGCCGCGACCGCGACGGCGAATCCGGCGCCGCTCGCGCGCGAGATCGAGCGAACGCAACGTCGGCTGGAAGCGTTCGCGACGACGGAACGCGCAACGCGCGGAGCCGCGCGGCCGTGAACGTGCACGCCACATCCCGGGGAATCGGCTGGCGGCAGTCATGCCGGAAGCGTCGCCGGCAAAGGGCGAGCGCGATCGTGGAGATGCTGCTCGCCGCGCCGATCGTGCTGATGCTCGGGCTCGGCGGCTTGCAGTGGGCGCTGCTGCTGCACGCGCGCACCGCCGTCGAGTACGGGTTGTTCGAAGCGGCGCGTGCGGGCAGCGTCGCCCAGGCGCGTCCCGATGCGATCGAGGCCGGGCTCGCACGCGGCCTGCTGCCGTTCTGGCAGGGCGCGGGGATGCCGCGTGCGCCGGCCGCGGCGCTCGCGGCCGCCCAGGCGCGTCTCGGCCAGGGCCTTGCCGCAGGGTGGATCGACTGGCGGCAGATCGCTCCCACGATGGAAAGCTTCGACGACTGGGCGGAACCCGCGCGCGATGCCTTCGGTCGGCCGATGCCGGGCACGGCCGAGATTCCGAACGACAGCCTGCAGTGGCCGTGGTTGCGAATGCCGGCGGGCGGTGTCGCGGGAATGCGCGGACGCGAGCCGATCGGCGCCCGATCGCAGCAGACGCTGAACGATGCGAACGTGCTGAAGCTCGAGTTGCGCTACGGCGTTCCGCTGAGCGTGCCGCTCGTCGGCAGCATCGCGGCGTGGCTGATGCGCATCGTCGACGGCTGCGAGGCGCCCTCGCGTCGAAGGCTCGGACTCGTCGATCTCGGCATACCGGCGCCGTCGGCGCCGCGCGCCTGGGCATGTGCGATCCATCGCGCGCCCGACGCCACGGGACGCATCGTTCCGCGCTGGCCAGTGCGCGTGAGCGCCACCGTGCGCATGCAGAGCGCCGCGCGCCGCAGCGCACGGACCGCGCATCGAGCGGAATCTCCCGTTCGGACGGCGTCGCTGCCGACGATGGGGCCCGCCGCCGGCGCGGGCTTGCCGGCGCCTTCAGCCGATCCCGGGACCGGGGGGACCGATCCTGCGACCGAGGGCGAGGCCGGGGCGGAGGCCGCAACCACGCCCGAGGCTGCACCCACGCCCGGTCCTGGAGCAAGTGTCAGCGCCGCGGCGCCCGACGACCCCGCCAGCGCATCGAAGGCAACGCGCCTCACCGTGGGCGCCGATGCCGACGGCAGCCGTGCGCGCAACCCTGGGTGGCTGAACCTCGGCGGCGAGCGCAGCTTCAGCGTCCCCGGCGCCTGCGATGCGTGATCTGCTGCACGATCCACTCGACGAGCGTGCGCCAGTGCTCGGCCTGCGCATAGCCCGCATCGGCGCCGTCGACGCTCCGAAACCGCTCGCCATTGTGCAGGGCGCGCCGCCAATCCTTGTCTTCGGCGAGCAGCGTACGCATCAGCTCGCGCGCATGCAGATCGTGGCCGGTGGCCACGTGCAACGACGCGCCGCGCAGCCGGTCGGGCAGTTCGAGCCAGGTCCGCTCGTCGTCGTGCAGCGAAGGCGAGTCGCCGCGCAGCGCCTCGATCGTCGGCGACGCGCGCCCGGTGATCCGCCGCCACAGGCCGCGCGCTTCGATCGGTCGCACCGTCGCCAGCCGCGGATCGACGAAGCACAGCGCGTTCACCGGCAGCGCGGCGGTGCGCACCGCGGGCAGCGATCGAGCGATCGGCAGCGCCGCATCGCCGAAGCCGACCAGCACGAGTTGCGCATCGGGATGCAGCACGAGCAGATCGGTTGCCGCGGCGACGAGATCGCCGTCATAGCGCGCCGCCTGCGCAGCGCTCGGTGCGCTGTCGCCGCCGTCGGCCGGGTCGAAACGCAGCGAAGGCACGCCGACGCGCGCCAGTTCGCGTGCCAGCCGTACGTGCAGCCGGTGCTCGCCCGTGCGCGGATGCGCGGGAACCGGCGCGACGAGCACGGCGATGTCGGCCGTGCGAACGACGGCCGTGGTCACGCCGACCAGCGACCCGGTCACGCCGCCGATGATGCGAGGCTGTTCGAGGATCGTCATGCGGTCGGCGCGCTGCTCACGCGTCGTTCAATGCAACGACTCGAGGAAATCCTCGGTCGTGTCGAAGAGCGCCGCGGGAAGCGGTCGTGCGAATTGCGCCTCGTCCCAGAATGGGGGAACGCGCGCCGCGCGCGCCCCGGCCAGATAGCCGGCATCGAGCCACGATTCGGTGAGCGCGCGCGTGGCAGCGGAAACGTCGCCGAGCGAGACGGGCGCCTCGTTGATCTCGACGAAGGCCACCGCGGGCGGCGTACCGCGCTCGGCGGTGGGCGGCGCCTGCATTCGCAATTCGCCGAGCGATTCGAGCAGGCGCGCGGGAAAGCCCGGCGAGGCGGCGAGCGCATCGGCGGCGCCACGGCCGCTCTCCGGCGCCTGCCAGTAGAGATGCGCGTCGAGCAACTGGTCGAGCGCGACCGCGATGTCGACGCCGAGCAGCGCTCCGGCACGCACGCCCCAGAGCACGTTCGGCCCCTGCGCGCTCCGGCGCACGAGCATCGCGCAGCGAAGCAGGTCGTTGCGCCAGGCGTCGAGCGTGATTCCGGCCGGCTCGCCCGCCGAATCTCCGCAACCGTAGAGATCGGGCACGAGCACCGCCCATCCGCGGGCGGCGAGCCGCCAGGCCTGCGCGGCGATCACGCGTCGCGCGCAGGGCTGCTCGCTGCCCAGCGGCTGCACGCAGAGGACGGTTCCGCGCGGCTCGCGATCGGCCGGCATCCACCACAGGCCCATGCGCGTGCCGCCCGCGAAACCCTCGAGTCGGGCGGGCTCGAAGCGTGCCGGGCCGTCGCGGCCGTCCACACGCGCGGCATCCCGGGTGGTGCTGACCGAGATCCAGGGTTCCATCGCGCGGCCATTCTATCGCCGGTGTTTCATGGCTGGCGCTGTACCATCCCCGGTTCCTCCCGCGTCGAATACGAACACCATGCAACTGCGAAAGGCCGTGTTTCCGGTGGCCGGACTGGGCACCCGTTTCCTGCCCGCCACCAAGTCGATTCCGAAGGAGATGCTGCCGATCGTCGATCGGCCGATCATCCAGTACGCGGTCGACGAAGCGATCGAGGCCGGCTGCGACACGCTGATCTTCGTCACGGGACGTTCGAAGCGCGCCGTGGAAGACTACTTCGATCGCGCTCCGGAGCTGGAAGCCGAGCTGGAAGCCAAGGGCAAGCACGAAGCGCTGGAGGCGGTGCGCGACATCGTTCCGCCGCACGTGAAGGTGCTCTTCGTGCGCCAGCCCGCGCCGCTGGGCCTGGGCCACGCGGTGCTGTGCGCCGCGCCGATGATCAGCGAGGACGAGCATTTCGCGGTGCTGCTGCCCGACGACCTGATCGACGGCCATCCGGAAGGCGTGCTCAGCCAGATGCTGCCGTTGGCCGCCTCCACCGGCGGCAGCGTGGTCGCCATCGAGCAGGTCCCGCGAAAGGACGTCGACAAATACGGCATCGTCTCGCCGGCCGACGAGCAGGGCCCGCGCATGCGCATCACGTCGATCGTCGAGAAGCCTTCGGTGGAAGAAGCGCCCTCCACCTACGCTGTGGTCGGCCGCTACATCCTGCATCCGTCGATCCTGAAGACGCTGGTCGACCTGCCGCCGGGCAGCGGCGGCGAGATCCAGCTCACCGACGCGCTTGCCCGGCAGATCGAGTCTCCGGGGCTGCACGGCTATCGTTTCGGCGGCAAGCGCTTCGACTGCGGCAGCAAGCAGGGTTTCCTCACGGCGAACATCTACTTCGGACTGCGCTGACGCGCTCGCGCGGTACGATCGTCCGCAATGGGCGACGTACCGTCTGCGGAGGAACGCCGGCTGCAGCGCGTGCAGCAGCGCGCCTTCGATTACTTCCTGCACGAGACGAATCCGGCGAACGGACTCGTCGTCGACAAGACCGCCGAGGGCTGGCCGGCCAGCATCGCGGCCACCGGCCTGGCGCTGTCGTGCTACCCGGTGGCGGTCGAACGAGGCTTCGTCTCCCGCGGCGACGCGAAGGCGCGCGTGCTCGCGGCGCTGCGCTTCTTTCGCGACAGCGAGCAGAGCAGAAGCCCCGCAGCCAGCGGACACCGCGGCTTCTACTACCACTTCCTCGACATGAAGAGCGGCCGGCGCGCCTGGCGCTGCGAGCTGTCGACGGTCGACACCGCGTTCCTGATCGCCGGGATGCTGTGCGCCGCGCAGTACTTCGACTCCGACGAAGCCGGCGAGCGCGAACTGCGCGAACTTGCGCAGCGGCTCTACGAACGCGTCGACTGGAAATGGGCGCTGGGCCGCGCGAACACCAAAGGAACCGCGCAGACGATCGGCCACGGCTGGCGCCCGGAATCGGGGTTCCTGCGCTACCGCTGGGAAGGCTACGACGAGGCGATGCTGCTGTACCTGCTCGCGCTCGGCTCGCCGACGCATCCGGTGCCGGCCGAATCGTGGGCGGCGTGGTGCGCCTCCTACGAGTGGATCCGCTACTACGACGTCGACTACCTGTACGCCGGACCGCTGTTCACGCACCAGCTTTCGCACGTGTGGGTGGACTTCCGCGGCATCCGCGATGCGTACATGCGCGGCAGGGGCATCGATTATTTCGAGAACAGCCGCCGCGCGACGATCGTGCAGCAGCGCTATGCGCACGAGAATCCGCAGCGCTTCCAGGGCTACGGCGAGCATGCGTGGGGAATCACCGCGAGCGACGGGCCGGGTCCGACGACGAAACGCATCGACGGCATCCAGCGACGCTTCTACGACTACCTCGGCCGAGGCGTGCCCTTCGGACCCGACGACGGCACGCTCGCGCCGTGGGCGGTCGTCGCGTCGATGCCCTTCGCGCCGGAGATCGTGCTGCCGACGATCCATCACTGGATCGAGCACCTGAAGCTGCACGATTCCTATCGCTACGGATTCCGCGCCACCTACAACGCCACCTTCGCGCGTGCGGGAGGATCGCCCGGATGGATCTCGCCGTACCACTTCGGGCTGAACCTCGGACCGAACGTGTTGATGACCGAGAACCACCGCAGCGGCCTGATCTGGAAGCTGATGCGCAGCTGCGCGCCGCTGGTCGAAGGGCTGCGGCGTGCGGGTTTCGAGGGAGGGTGGCTCGCTGCCACCAACGACCACCGGAGATCGACATGCAACTCGGAATGATCGGCCTGGGCCGCATGGGCGCGAACCTCGCCACGCGTCTCGTTCGCGCCGGACACGAGGTGATCGGCTTCGACCCGCAGCCCGACGCGCGCAAGGCGCTCGCCCAGGGAGGCGGCCAGCCGGTCGATTCGCTCGAGGCCCTCGTCGCCGCGCTCGCGAAGCCGCGCGCCGCCTGGACGATGGTGCCCGCCGGCGCGATCACCGAGCGCACCGTCGGGTCGCTGCGCGGACTGCTCGAGCGCGGCGACGCGCTGATCGACGGGGGGAACTCGTTCTACAAGGATTCGCAGCGGCGCGCGCGCGCCTGCGCCGAACGCGGCATCGACTACGTCGACGCCGGAACGAGCGGCGGCGTCTGGGGCCTGGCCGAGGGCTACAGCCTAATGGTGGGGGGCGACGACGCGGTCGTCGAGCGGCTGCGCCCGATCTTCGAAGCGCTGGCGCCAGCGCCCGATCGCGGCTGGGGGCACGTGGGTCCGAGCGGCGCCGGGCACTTCACGAAGATGGTGCACAACGGCATCGAGTACGGCCTGATGCAGGCCTACGCGGAAGGCTTCTCGGTGCTCTCGCACAAGCCCGACTTCGACCTGGACCTGCACCAGGTGGCCGAGATCTGGCGGCACGGAAGCGTCGTGCGTTCGTGGCTGCTCGACCTCGCCGCGCGCGCCTTCGAGGAGAACCCGACGCTCGAAGGGATCGCCCCGTACGTCGAGGATTCCGGCGAAGGCCGCTGGACGGTGGCCGAGGCGATCGAGCTGAACGTGCCGGCGCCGGTGATCACGCAGTCGCTGATCGAGCGGCTGCGCTCGCGCGACGACGACTCGTTCGCCGACAAGCTGCTGTCGGCGCTGCGCAACCAGTTCGGCGGGCATGCGATGAGGAAGGAGGAGTAGTGCGCAACGGGCCGCGTTGGCATCCGATGCGCGATGCGGCGGCGCTCGAAGACGAGGCGGTTGCGCGCATCTCGCACGCGGCAGCCGAGGCGCTCGCCCGGCAGGGGCGTTTTCGCATCGCGCTCGCCGGCGGCAACACGCCGCGCAACGTCTATCGCAAGCTCGTCGGTCTGCGCACCGATTGGTCTCGCTGGGCGGTCTATTTCGGCGACGAACGTTGCGTGCCGGTGAACGACGAACAGCGCAACGACCGGATGGCGCGCGAGACGCTGCTCGATCGCCTGCCGGTACCGGCCGGTGCGGTTCATCGGATTCCGGCGGAGCAGGGGGCGGCGGACGCCGCGCGCGCCTATGGACGAACGCTTGTCGAAGTCGATCTTTTCGATCTGGTGCTGCTCGGGCTCGGCGAGGACGGCCATACGGCCAGCCTCTTTCCCGGACACGATCGCGGCGATGCCCCGGGTTCGCCGGATGTGTTGGCCGTCTTCGATGCGCCGAAGCCGCCGCCCGAGCGCGTGTCGATGAGCGCAGCGCGGTTGAGTCGCGCGCGTCGCGTGTTGTTCCTGGTTGCCGGCGCGTCGAAGCGAGACGCGGTGCGGCAGTGGCGTGCGGGAGAGGATATTCCGGCCGCTTCGATCCGGGGGGTGGAAGGCGTGGATGTGCTGGTCGAGGCGGCGCTGCTTCAAGACTGGTCGAACCGCCCTCGCAGGGAGTAGCGCTGCAACTGTCGCTACCGTTTGTAGCATTTTCGCTCGTGGAATCGATTCCCCGGATCGAAACGCATCAATCGGTTGCTCGAAATCGCAATCGACGCCGCCGCAACGGTAGCGGCGGTCGGCGCGGCCCGGGGGTTGCGGCCCGGGGTTGCGGCCCGGGGGTTGCGGCCCGGGGGTTGCGGCCCGGGGGTTGCGGCCAGCGTAGGCCGGAGCGGACTCCCCTATATGAGCCCCTTCGCCCGCCGCACCACGTTCTCCACGTCGAACCCATACCTGCGCATGACCTCGTCTCCCGGTGCCGATGCGCCGAAACGGTCGACGCCCATCACATCCCCCCGGTCGCCCACCCAGCGCTCCCACCCCATCGGCGAGGCCGCCTCGATCGCCAGCCGTGCACGCATGTTCCCTGGCAGCACCGATTCGCGATACGCCGCGTCCTGCGCTTCGAACAGTTCCCAGCACGGCATCGACACGACGCGCGCCGGAACCCCTTCCGCCGCCAGCCGCTCGGCGGCCTGAACGGCCAAAGACACCTCGCTGCCCGTCGCGATCAGCAGCACCGACGCTTCGTCGCGCCGGCCGGAGGCCCGCGGCCCGCCGCCCGCCGCCACGAAGTCCTTCAGCACGTACGCCCCGCGTCGCAACCCCTGCGCCGAAGCGAACACCCCCCGATCCAGCACCGGCACGTTCTGCCGCGTGAGTATCAGCGCCGTCGGCCGATCGCGCGTCTCGATCGCCACGCGCCACGCAACCGCCGTCTCGTTCGCATCGCAGGGGCGGATCACGTTCAGGTTCGGCACCGCGCGCAGGCCGGCGATCTGCTCGACCGGCTGATGCGTCGGCCCGTCCTCGCCGAGCGCGATGCTGTCGTGCGTGAACACGTAGAAGACCTGCAGCCCCATCAGCGCGGCCAGCCGGATCGGCGGTCGCATGTAGTCGGAGAAAGTGAGGAAGGTGGCGCCGAAGGGCAGCATCGCGCCGTGCGCAGCAAGGCCGTTGAGGATCGCGCCCATCGCGTGCTCGCGCACGCCGAAATGGATGTTGCGGCCGGCGTAGCTCCAGTCGCCGTTGGGCGTGTCCTGCGGTTTCGGCTTCATCGCCGGCACCGGGTTGAATTCGCCCATCCCCTTCAACGCGGTGTGCGTCGACGGGTCGAGGTCGGCCGAACCTCCGGTGAGCGCCGGCAGCCGCGTGGCAATGGCGTTCAGCACCTTGCCGCCGGCGACGCGCGTGGCCACGCCCTTCGCGTCCGCCGGAAAGGCCGGAATCTGCGCATCCCAGTCCGAGGGCAGCTCCGCGCGCAGCCGGCGCTGCAGCTCGGCCGCTTCGGAGGAGTACGCCGCCTCGTAGGCAGCGAGCTTCGCGCGCCATCCGTCGATCCGCTTCCGCCCGCGCTCGATCGCCTCGCGCGCCCGAGCGCGCGCGTCGTCGGGCACGAGAAAAGCGGGCGCCTGCGGCCAGCCGAGCCTGCGTTTCGTGGCCGCGACGTTTTCGTCGCCCAGCGGCGAGCCGTGCGCCTTGTAGCTGTCCTGCTCGGGCGAGCCATAGCCGATGTGCGTGCGGACGAGCACGAGCGACGGGCGTTGCGGCTCGTCGCAGGCGGCGGCGATCGCCGCATCGAGCGCCTCGAGGTCGTTGCCGTCGTCCACCGTCTGCGTATGCCACCCGTAGGCGGCGAAGCGCGCAGCGCGATCCTCGCTGAAGGTGATCGGCGTGCCGGCGGCGAGCGTCACGTGGTTGTCGTCGTAGAGCACGACGAGCTTGCCGAGCTTCAGGTGCCCGGCGAGCGAAGCCGCCTCGGACGCCACGCCTTCCATCAGGTCGCCGTCGCTCGCCAGCACGAAGGTGCGATGGTCGACCAGCTCGTGTCCGGGCCGGTTGTAGCGCGCGGCGAGCTGCGCCTCGGCGATCGCCATGCCCACCGCGTTCGACAGCCCCTGGCCGAGCGGCCCGGTGGTCACCTCGACTCCCGGCGCGTGTCCGCGCTCGGGATGCCCCGCGGTGCGGCTTCCCCATTGCCGGAACCGCTTCAGGTCGTCGAGCGACAGCTCGTAGCCGGTGAGAAAGAGCAGCGCGTAGAGCAGCGCCGAGCCGTGACCGGCCGACAGCACGAAGCGGTCGCGATCGGGCCAGTGCGGATCGGCGGGGGCATGACGCAGGAAGCGGCTCCACAGCACCCAGGCCATCGGCGCCGCATCGAGCGGCAACCCCGGGTGGCCGCTGTCGGCTTTCTGCACCATGTCCACCGACAGGAAGCGCAAGGTGTCGACGCAGCGTTCATCGATCTCGTCGAACGGCCTTCGGCGGTTCGTGCCGTCGCCCTTCATTTCGTTGCGCCTCCCGCGCGTGGATGCGGATCGTGCCAGGACTCGCCGTCGGCGACGATCTTTGCGGCCGCCGCCGGCCCCCAGCTTCCGGGCTCGTACGGCAGCACCGGCCGGTCGTCGCGCAGCGCCGGATCGACGACGCGCCAGGCGGCCTCCACGGTGTCGTCGCGCGTGAACAGCGACGAGTCGCCGCGCAGCGCGTCGCCGATCAGCCGGTCGTAGGCGCCGCGTCCGCCGTTGTCCGGACAGCAGGTGGCGACCAGCTCGACGTCCTCGCCGACCATCGCGTCGCCCGGCTTC
>QEVN01000129.1 GCA_003576795.1 Burkholderiales bacterium | reverse complement strand
CAGCGCGCCTTCGGCGAGTCGTTCGCCGAGACGGTGCCGATGGACGGCGCCGAGGCTGCTTCGGCGGCCGACCGCGCCTCGCTCGAAGACGAGATTCCCGCGCTCGATTTCGATCTCGACCTCGAAACGACGGTAGGCCGCGCAGGCAACGCACTCGGCGCGCTCGATGCCGGCCACGACGAGCCCGCGTCGTCCGATTCGGCGCTCGAGCGCGCGATCGACGGACACTTCGAGTTGCCGACACTCGACCTGGATGCCGGGTCGGCAGTGGCCGAGAGCGGCGCGGGGCGCGCAACGGAACCGCAGGGCGCCGACGAAGAAATTCCTGCGCTCGCCGATCTCGGCGACTTCGAGATCGACCTTCCGTCGCTCGAGGGCATCGACTCGCGCGCGCCGGAGCAAGGCGACGAGCGGCCGGCGGTCGACCTGGCCGACCTGGAGAGCGGTGCCGGGCTGGGCAATCTCGATTTCTCCTCGGTCGATCTCGAACTGGCCGACGGCGACGTCGGCCTCGCGGCGGCCGACACGGCCGTCGCTCCGACCGTGGCGTCGTCGCGCTGGCAGGAGATGGCCACCAAGCTCGATCTCGCCTCGGCCTACGAGGAGATCGGCGACAAGGAAGGCGCGCGCGAACTGCTGCAGGAAGTGCTCGACGGCGGCGACGTCTCGCAGCAGCAGAAGGCGCGCACGATGCTCGCGAAGATCGGCTGACGGAGGTTGTCGCGCGCTACGCGCTGACCGTCGCCTACGACGGTAGCCGCTTCTCGGGCTGGCAGACGCAACCTGCCGGAACTGCCGCGCAGGACGCGCTCGAACGCGCGCTGTCGGCGGTGGCCGGCGAGACGATCCGCACCGTGTGCGCCGGGCGCACCGACGCCGGCGTGCACGCGCTGCGCCAGGTCGTGCATTTCGACACCGAAGCGCGTCGGCCGCTCTCGGCCTGGGTGCGCGGGACCAATGCCCATCTGCCGGCGGCGCTCGCCGTACGCAGCGCCACCGTCGTCGCCGACTCCTTCCACGCGCGCTACGGCGCGGTTCGCCGGCGCTATCGTTACCTGCTGTACCGTTCGCCGGTGCGCCACCCGCTGCTCGCGCAGCGCGCGGGCTGGAGCTTCCGCGAGATCGACGTCGCCCGGATGCGCGCGGCAGCCGCAGCGCTGGCGGGCGAGCACGACTTCTCGGCGTTTCGTTCCGCGCAATGCCAGGCCGCTTCGCCGGTACGCCGGCTCGAGGAACTGACGCTGCGCGAGCGCGGTCCCTTCGTCGTCTTCACTTTCGTCGCGAACGCTTTCCTGCATCACATGATCCGCAACATCGTCGGTTCGCTGCTCGCCGTCGGCGAGGGGCGGCGCGATCCGCAGTGGCTCGCCCAGCTCCTCGCCGGTCGGGACCGCACGCTCGCCGCTGCCACCTTTGCGCCCGACGGCCTGTATCTCGACGGCGCGCAGTACGACGAGCATTACGGAGTGCCGTCGTGGAGCGGGGGCGACGACGCGTTGCTGGAGGCACTGCGATGAGACGTCCTGTGTCGACCCTCCGCTGCGGCGACGAGGAGTCGAGCGGCGTCGACTCCGCCCTCGCTGCGCCCCATGGCGCTGCGCGATGAGCCGCACGCGCATCAAGTTCTGCGGCATCGTCGACGCGCGCGATGCGCGCGACGCCGTCGCGCTCGGCGTCGATGCGATCGGCCTCGTCTTCTATCCGCGCAGCCCGCGCGCGCTCGATCCTGCGCACGCGGCCGGCATCCGCCGCGCGCTGCCGTCGTACGTGGCCGCGGTGGGCCTGTTCGTCGATGCGCGGCCCGACGAGGTGCGACGCGTCGCCGGCGCCGTCGGGCTCGATACGCTGCAGTTCCACGGCAACGAGTCGCCGGACGAATGCGAGGCCTCGACGCCGGCCGGCGTGCGCTGGTGGCGCGCCGTGCGGATGCGCGCCGAGGTCGATTTGCTAGAATCGTTCGTTTGCTTCGAGCGCGCCGAGGCCCTGTTGCTCGACTCGTTCAGTCCCGCATACGGCGGCAGCGGCACGGCCTTCGACTGGTCGTTGATTCCCGCGCAGCGGCCGCTGCCCATCGTTCTGTCGGGCGGCCTGTCGCCCGACAACGTGGCCGACGCGATCGAGCAGGTGCAACCGAACGGCGTGGACGTCTCCAGCGGAATCCAGGCCGATGCGGCCGACGGAACGCCGGGCGGCGAGCCCCGCCGCAAGTCGTTGCAGCGCATGGAGCGATTCATGGCAGAGGTATTGCGCGCCGACGCCGCACGCCAGTCCCGATGAAGCCTTACGACCTTCCCGATGCCAGCGGCCATTTCGGTCCCTACGGCGGCCGCTTCGTGGCCGAGACGCTGGTGCAGGCGCTCGACGAGCTGCGCGATGCGTGGGAGCGCTATCGCGCCGATCCTTCGTTCGTGCGCGAACTGCAGTACGAACTGGCGCATTTCGTCGGCCGGCCTTCGCCGGTCTACCACGCGCGGCGATGGTCCGAGCGGCTGGGCGGCGCGCAGATCTGGCTCAAGCGCGAGGACCTGAACCACACCGGCGCGCACAAGATCAACAACACGGTCGGGCAGGCGCTGCTGGCGTCGCGCATGGGCAAGCCGCGCGTGATCGCCGAAACGGGCGCCGGCCAGCACGGCGTGGCCACGGCCACCGTGGCCGCGCGTCACGGCATGCGCTGCGTCGTCTACATGGGCGCCGAAGACGTCGCGCGGCAGAAGCAGAACGTCTACCGGATGAAGCTGCTCGGCGCCGAGGTCGTGCCGGTGGAGAGCGGCTCGCGCACGCTGAAGGACGCGCTGAACGAGGCGATGCGCGACTGGGTCGCCAACGTCGAGGACACCTTCTACATCATCGGCACGGTGGCCGGCCCGCATCCGTATCCCGCGATGGTGCGCGACTTCCAGTCGGTGATCGGCGAGGAGTGCAAGCGCCAGATGCCCGAGATGATCGGACGCCAGCCCGACGTGGTCGTCGCCTGCGTCGGCGGCGGATCGAATGCGATCGGCATCTTCCATCCGTACATCGACGTCGACGGCGTGCAGCTGGTCGGCGTGGAGGCGGGCGGCGACGGCCTGGACACCGGCCGGCATTCGGCTTCGCTCACCGCCGGCATTCCCGGCGTGCTGCACGGAAACCGCACCTACCTGCTGCAGGACGAGAACGGGCAGATCCTCGATACGCACTCGGTGTCGGCCGGCCTCGACTATCCGGGCGTCGGGCCCGAGCACGCGTGGCTGAAGGACAGCGGACGCGCGCAATACGTCGTCGTGAACGACGACGAGGCGCTCGCCGCCTTCCACGACTGCTGCCGCATCGAGGGAATCATTCCCGCGCTCGAATCGAGCCACGCGCTCGCCCATGCCGCGCGCATCGCGCCGACCATGGCCAGCGACCGCGCGATCCTCGTCAACCTGTCGGGCCGCGGCGACAAGGACATGCACACCGTCGCGCAACGCGCCGGCATCGTTTTCGAATGACCCGTCTCGCCGCCACTTTCGAGCGCCTGGCCGCCGCAGGGCGCAAGGCGCTCATCCCCTACGTCACCGCCGGCTACCCGCGGCCCGAACTCGCGCTGCCGGTCCTGCGCGCGCTCGTCGAAGGGGGCGCCGACGTGATCGAACTGGGCGTGCCGTTCTCCGACCCGATGGCCGACGGGCCCGTCATCCAGCGCTCGAACGAGCAGGCGATCGCATTCGGCATCGGCCTGCGCGAGGTGCTCGGCATCGTTCGCGCGTTCCGCCGCAGCGACGCGGAAACGCCGATCGTGCTGATGGGCTACGCCAATCCGATCGAGCGCTTCGGCGTGCAGCGCTTCCTCGTCGAGGCGGCCGAGGCCGGCGTCGACGGCGTGCTCGTCGTCGACTATCCGCCCGAGGAGTGCGAATCCTTCGCCGAAGCGGCGCGCGCCCGCGGCATCGATCCGGTGTTCCTGCTCGCGCCCACCTCCACCGACGCGCGCATCGAGCGCGTGCTCGGCGCGGCGAGCGGCTACGTCTACTACGTGTCGATGAAGGGCACGACCGGCGGCACGCTCGATGCCGATGCGGTGGTCGCCCGCGTCGCGGCGATCCGCGCGAGAACGTCGCTGCCGGTGGGCGTGGGCTTCGGCATCCGCGACGGCGCCACCGCGCGCGCCGTGGCGCGCGCCGCCGATGCGGTGATCATCGGCACGCGCACGATCGAGGTGCTGCGCGACGGGCCCGTCGAGCAGGCGCCGCAGCGCGTGCGCGATTTCGTCGCGTCGATCCGCGCGGCGCTCGACGCCTCCGAACCGCTTCCTGGAATCCTCCGATGACCTGGCTCGACAAGCTGCTGCCGCCGCGCATCAAGCGTTCGCCCGCCGGCGGCAAGAAGGTTCCCGAGGGCGTCTGGGTCAAGTGCCCGTCGTGCGACGCCGTGCTGTATTCGGCCGACCTCGAGGCGAACCTGAACGTCTGCCCGAAGTGCGCGCACCACATGCGCCTGCCGGCGCGCAAGCGGCTCGACCTGCTGCTCGACGCGGAGGGCCGCTACGAGATCGGGCACGAAGTGCTGCCGGTCGATGCGCTGAAGTTCAAGGACAGCCGCAAGTATCCCGAGCGGCTGCGCGAGGCGATCGACGAGACCGGCGAAACCGACGCGCTGGTCGTGCAGGGCGGCGCGATCCGCACCATCCCGGTCGTTGCCGCCTGCTTCGAGTTCGACTTCATGGGCGGCTCGATGGGCTCGGTGGTCGGCGAGCGTTTCGCGCGCGGCGTGCAGGCGGCGATCGAGCAGCGCGTGCCTTTCGTCTCCATCGCCGCCTCGGGCGGCGCGCGGATGCAGGAAGGGCTGCTGTCGCTGATGCAGATGGCCAAGACCACGGCGATGCTCGCCCGCCTGTCCGAGAAGAAGCTGCCCTACGTCTCGGTGCTCACCGATCCGACGATGGGCGGCGTGTCGGCGAGCTTCTGCTTCCTGGGCGACGTCGTGATCGCCGAGCCGCGCGCGCTGATCGGCTTCGCCGGCCCGCGCGTCATCGAGCAGACGGTGCGCACGAAGCTGCCCGAAGGCTTCCAGCGCGCCGAGTTCCTGCTCGAGAAGGGCGCCATCGACCGCATCGTCGACCGCCGGCAGATGCGCGACGAGATCGCGCGCATGCTCGCGATGCTGTGCCGCCAGCCGAGCGAGGCGCTCGCCTGATGTCCGCTTCGCTGGCCGAGTGGCTCGCGCGAATCGAGGCGCTGCACCCGAAGACGATCGACCTCGGCCTGGAGCGCGTTCGCGAGGTCGCGCAGCGCATGCAGCTCGCGCTCGCGGCCACGATCTTCACGGTGGGCGGCACCAACGGCAAGGGCTCGAGCTGCGCGATGCTCGAGGCGATCCTGCTCGCCGCGGGCTACCGGGTGGGCCTGTATACGTCGCCGCACCTCGTGCGCTTCAACGAGCGCATCCGCGTCGGCGGACGGCCGGCTTCGGACGAGGCGATCGTCGAGCAGTTCGAGGCCGTGCAGGCGGCGCGCGGCGACACCCCGCTCACGTATTTCGAATTCTCCACGCTGGCCGCGTTGCGCCTGTTCGCGCACGAGCCGCTCGACGCGGTGATCCTCGAGGTGGGCCTGGGCGGCCGGCTCGACGCGGTCAACATCGTCGATGCCGATTGCGCGATCGTCACCAGCATCGACGTCGATCACGCCGAATATCTGGGTGCCGACCGCGAGCGCATCGGCTGGGAGAAGGCGCACATCTTCCGCAGCGGCCGCCCCGCGATCTGCAGCGATCCGATTCCGCCTGCATCGCTCGTGCAATACGCCGAATCGATCGGCGCCGACCTGTGGCTGTGCGGACGCGACTTCCATTACGTGGGCGACCGGCAGCAGTGGTCGTATCGCGGCCGCGCGCAGCGTCGCAGCTCGATCGCCTATCCGGCGTTGCGCGGCGCGAACCAGCTGCTGAACGCCTCGGGCGTGCTGGCTGCGCTCGAGGCGATGCGCGAGCGGCTGCCGGTGAACCAGCAGGCGGTGCGGCAGGGCTTCGCCGAGGTCGAGCTGCCCGGGCGCTTCCAGGTGCTCCCCGGCGTTCCCACCGTCGTGCTCGACGTCGCGCACAATCCGCACGCGGTCGCGCACCTGGCGAACAATCTCGATTCGATGGGAAGGGGCGGGCGCAATTACGCGGTGTTCGGCGTCATGCGCGACAAGGACGTCGACGGAATCATCGCAGCGGTGAAGGATCGCTTCGACGCCTGGTTCGTCGCCGACCTGCCGGGGCCGCGCGCGGCGAGCGCCGCGTGGATCGCCGAGCGCCTGCAGGCGGGTGCAGTGGTCGCGCCCCGCGACGAGAACGACCAGGCGGGCCGTGCGACACGCGTCGAAACCGGCCACGCGGCGCAAGGCGAAACCCGCCGCGCTGCGCAAGTCGATACGAGCCGCGCTGCGCGCGTGGAAACCCACCCCTCGCCGAGCGCCGCGCTCGACGCCGCGCGCGCCGCGGCGCAGCCGAATGATAGAATCGTCGTCTTCGGATCTTTCCTCACTGTCGCGGACATTCTTGCCACTCGTGCCAGCTCGCCGGATCCGTCGTTGCGGCGTCCCCGCTGAAGCGCAGCCCGCCGCCGCACCCGCCGTCGCCGTCCCAGCATCCGGTTCCGCCGATGGCACGTCGTAACCCCGCCGACGGCGCCGCGCTCGATCCGGCCGTCACGCAGAAGAAGCGCGCGCGCCGGCGCCTGGTGGGCGCCCTCGTGCTGGGAATCGCCGCAGCCATCGTCCTTCCGCTCGTGCTCGACTCCGAGCCGAGGCAGACGATCACCGACGTCGAGATCGAGATTCCGCCACGCGAGGCGGCATTGCCCTCGCTCGATTCCCCGTCGCACGCCGAGGTGGCCGCGCCGCGCGCTGCGGCGCCTTCCGACGACGCCGTCGTGCCGCCCGTGCCGGTCGAGCCGCAGGCATCCGCGCCGGAGCCGAAGGCCGAGGCGCCGACGAAGCCCGACGCGCCGGCGAAGCCCGACACGAAGTCGCCGTCCCGACCGCCGGATACGCGTGCGGAGGCCAGGCCCGAGGCGGCAGCCGGCGCGGAGAAGCGCAGCAGCGCGAAGAGCGAAGCGCCGAAAGTCGCCACGGCGAAGCCGCATGCGGAGGCAACCGCGCCGAGGCAGGCTGAATCCGCCTCGACGAAATCCTCGGCCAAGTCCGCAGCGTCTGCTGCGCCGACGGGCTCGCGTTTCGCGCTGCAGCTCGGCGCCTTCGCGAACGCCGGCAGCGCCAGGGCGCAGCTCGACAAGGCGCGGCGCACGGGCCTGCGCGCCTATACCGAGACGGTGAACACGGCACAGGGCGAACGCACGCGGGTGCGCGTCGGCCCGTTCGCCACGCGCGAGGAGGCCGAGAAGGCGCGCGCGACGCTGAAGCTCTCGGGCATCGATTCGTCCGTCGTGGACGCTCGGTGAGCGTCGAGCAACTCACGGG
>QEVN01000128.1 GCA_003576795.1 Burkholderiales bacterium | reverse complement strand
TTCCGGTGGACACGCACGTGCTGCGCGTGGCCAATCGCACCGGCATCGCGCCGGGCAGGACGCCGCTCGAAGTCGAGCAGAAACTGCTTCGGCTCGTGCCCGAGCGCTACCGGATGCACGCGCACCACTGGCTGATCCTGCACGGGCGCTACATTTGCAAGGCGCGCGTTCCGGAATGCTGGCGCTGCCCGATCGCCGACCTGTGTGACTACCGGCCGAAGACGCCGGCGCCGAAGTAGCGGCCCACCGCCCCTTTGCTCATGTTCGATCCGTCGCGCGCCGACGTGCGCCGCTTCTTCTGCGAGACGTGGCGCAAGCACCGCGAGCAGCTGCCGCTCAGCCCGCTCGAGGCGATCGCGCTCGATGCGATCCTGCTGCACCCCGAATACCACGCCGACCTCGCCTCGCTCGACGATGCGCTCGCACGCGAATATCCGCCGGAAGCGGGCCGCACCAATCCGTTCCTGCACCTGTCGCTGCACCTGGCGGTGGCCGAGCAGTTGCAGATCGACCAGCCGCCGGGAATCCGCGCCGCCTGGCAGCGGCTCGCCGCCCGGCACGACGAGCACGACGCGACGCACGCGCTGATCGAGTGCCTGGCCGAGACGGTGTGGCGCGCGCAGCGCGACGGGACGGCGCCGGACGGCGAGGCGTATCTCGAATGCGTGAGGAGGAAAGAGAAGGGAGAAGGGGGAAGGAGGAAGGGGAAAAGCGGCGGGCCGCCACGCGGAGCGCGTTGAAGCAGCGACTTCACGCGGTCGGCGTCGGCGCCCTCACCCTTCACCCTTCACTTCCTGCCCTTCTGCTACCCTTCGCCCGCCCGGTCTTTTTCGCCCGCCCACGACCGTCCGCGGGCTGCCGACACACTGCACGGAATCTCCGATGTTCGGACGCCTGATGCCTCGCGAGGGCAACTTCTTCGAGCTGTTCAACCGGCACGCCGAATGCATCGTCACCGGCAGCCACGCGCTCGCTTCGTTGATGACGCATTACGGCGACGTCGCCGCGCGGCGCCAGTACATCGACGCGATCGACCGCGCCGAGAAGGACGCCGACAAGGTCACGCACGAGACCGTGACGCTGCTGCACAAGACCTTCATCACGCCCTTCGACCGCGACGACATCCACAAGCTGATCAGCAACATGGACGACATCCTGGACCTGATCCAGGACGTCGCCGAGTCGGCGATCCTCTACGACCTGCAACGCGTCTCCCCCGAGGCGCAGCAGCTCGCCGAGCTGAACGAGATGTGCTGCGACCGCGTCAAGGCGGCCGTCGGCATGCTCGACAGCATGGAGAACGCCGAGGCGATCCTGAAGATCTGCACCGAGATCGACCGGCTCGAGTCCGACGCCGACCGCGTGATGCGCTCGGCGATGTCGAAGCTGTTTCGCGACGAGAGCGACGTGCGGCAGCTGATCAAGCTCAAGGCGATCTACGAACTGCTCGAAGCGGTCTCCGACCGCGCCGAAGACGTCGCGAACGTCATCGAAGGCGTCGTGCTCGAGAACGCATGACGACGATCCATCTGGGTTTCGCCACGCTCGCCGTCCTCGTGGCGCTGGCGCTGCTGTTCGATTTCATGAACGGATTCCACGACGCCGCGAACTCGATCGCGACGATCGTCTCGACCGGCGTGCTGAAGCCTTACCAGGCCGTGGTCTGGGCCGCGTTCTTCAATGTCGTCGCGCTGTTCTTCTTCGAGTTGCGCGTCGCGGCCACGGTCGGCAAGGGGATCGTCGATCCGGTGGTCGTCGACCACGTCGTGATCTTCGGCGCGCTGTGCGGCGCGCTCGCGTGGAACATCATCACCTGGATCTTCGGCATCCCGTCCAGCTCCTCCCACGCGCTGATCGGCGGCCTGATCGGCGCGACGCTGGCGAAGGCAGGCACCGAATCGCTGCTGCTCGCCGGCATCATGAAGGTGGCGCTGTTCATCCTGATCTCGCCGCTGCTCGGCTTCGTGCTCGGATCGGCGCTGATGCTCGCCGTATCGTGGGTGTTCTTCCGCAGCACCCCGCGCGGCACCGACCGCTGGTTCCGCCGCCTGCAACTCGCGTCGTCCGCGCTGTACAGCATCGGGCACGGCAGCAACGACGCGCAGAAGACGATGGGCGTGATCTGGCTGCTGCTGATCGCCGCCGGCGTGAGCCATGCCGGCGAATCGCATCCGCCGTACTGGGTCATCATCGCCTGCTACCTCGCGCTGGGCTTCGGCACGCTGTTCGGCGGCTGGCGCATCGTCAAGACGATGGGGCAGAAGATCACGAAGCTCAAGCCGGTGGGCGGATTCTGCGCCGAGACGGGCGGCGCGATGACGCTGTTCCTCGCCTCGAGCCTGGGCGTTCCGGTGTCGACCACGCACACGATCACCGGCGCGATCGTCGGCGTCGGCTCGGCGCAGAAGTTCTCCGCGGTGCGCTGGGGACTTGCGGGCAACATCGTCTGGGCCTGGGTGCTGACGATTCCGGCTTCGGCCGTGATGGCGGCCGCCGCCTGGTGGGTGGGGCGGCTGTTCCTGGTCGAAGCGCTGTAGCCGCCGGCTACGCCTTCCCGCGACGGCAACGGCGGCCGGCCGCGGGCTCGAAGCCCCTCGCCCGCGGGCATGCGCCGGGCGCAACGAAGGCCGCTCGCGGTACGATCGGCCGGTGCGACGACAACTCTGGCTCGAGCTGCCCCCGATCTCCGCGCAGGCCCCGCGGCGGCTGCTCGTGTTCCTGCACGGGGCCGGATCCACGCCCGAGACCTTCGCGCCGGTGGCGATCGCCTGGCAGCTGAAGTTCCCCGGCGCCACCGCGGCGATCGTCGAGGGGCTGCGCCCGTGCGCATCGAACGCCGGACGCGACTGGTTCGACGCCAGTGGCGTGTGCACCGACCGCGCGGCGCGCATCGACGCGGCCGGCGTCGAGCTGGCCGATCGCCTGCACACACTGCAGCGCGGCACCGCGATCACGCCCGCCGAGACGATCGTCGTCGGCTTCTCGCAGGGTGCGACCGTGGCGCTCGCGCTCGCCCGCCAGCAGCCGGCGCCCGCCGCGATCGTCGTCTCGTACGCGGGACAACTGGCCCGGCCGATCGCGCCCGGCGAGCGTATCGGTACGACCGTGCACCTGCTGCACGGCGAGCTGGACAGCGTCGTCTCGTCGGTGCACGCCGAACGCGCGTTTCGCGGGCTGCAGGCGACCGGCTCGGACGTCACGCTCGACATCGTCGCCGACGAATCGCACTCGATCGGCCAGACGATGATCAACGTCGGCACGGCGCGCGTGCTGAGGACGCTGTTTCGCGGACGCGAACCGCGCCGGCGCGGCCTTCGCGCATTGCATTGAACCGCCACAGGAAGGAAGCAGGAAATGAACGCATCGAATCGTGAAGTCGTCGTCGTCTCGGGCGTGCGCACCCCGGTGGGAGACTTCGGCGGAAGCCTGAAGGACTACCCGCCGACGCAACTGGCCGCCGCCGTCGTGCGCGAAGCCGCTGCGCGCGCCGGCGTCGGCGGCGAGGACGTGCACCACGTCGTGTTCGGCAACGTCATCCACACCGAACCGCGCGACATGTATCTCGCGCGCGTGGCCGCGATCGAAGGCGGCCTCGCGCATTCGGTGCCGGCGCTCACGCTGAACCGGCTGTGCGGCTCGGGGCTGCAGGCGGTGGTGTCGGCGGCGCAGGCGATCCTGCTCGGCGAGGCCGACGTCGCCGTCGCGGGCGGCGCCGAAGTGATGAGCCGCGCCCCCTACGCGTCGACGGCGATGCGCTGGGGCGCGCGCATGGGCGACGCGAAGATGCTCGACATGATGCTCGGCGCGCTGCACGACCCCTTCCACAACGTGCACATGGGGATCACCGCCGAGAACATCGCGAAGAAATGGGGCATCTCGCGCGACGAGCAGGACGCGCTCGCGCTGGAGAGCCACCGGCGCGCGTCGACGGCGATCCGCGAGGGCCGCTTCGCCGGCCAGATCCTCCCGATCGAGACGAAGACGCGCAAGGGCGTCGTGCGCTTCGACACCGACGAGCACGTGCGCCACGACGCGACGATCGAGGACATGCAGAAGCTGCGGCCCGCCTTCCTGAAGGAGGAAGGAACGGTCACCGCGGCCAACGCGTCGGGCCTCAACGATGCGGCGGCAGCGCTCGTGCTGATGGAGCGTCGCGCCGCCGAAGCGCGCGGGGCCAAACCGCTCGCGCGCCTGCTCGCGTGGGGGCACGCGGGCGTCGACCCGCAATACATGGGCATCGGTCCGGTGCCGGCCTCGCGCAAGGCGCTCGAGCGCGCCGGGCTGCGCCCGGACCAGGTCGACATCGTCGAGGCGAACGAGGCCTTCGCCGCGCAGGCGATCGCCGTCACGCGCGACCTGGAACTCGACCCGGCGCGCGTGAACCCGAACGGCTCGGGCATCTCGATCGGCCACCCGATCGGCGCGACCGGCGCGCTGATCAGCGTGAAGGCGGTACACGAACTGCAGCGCACCGGCTCGCGCTACGCGCTGGTGACGATGTGCATCGGCGGCGGGCAGGGGATTGCGGCGGTGTTCGAGCGGGTGTGAGGCGACGCGCGGGGGCGCCCGGAGCGGTATGGCGCAGTCGGCGGTCGGCGCGGCCAGCGGTCCGGCCGACGCGCCTTCGGCACCTGGATCGAGCGCCAGCGCCGGAGCTTCGGAGCGCCTCCACGCTTCAAATTGAAGCGTTTTTGCTCGTGGAATCCATTCCGCAAGCCGAAGCGCTACATTTTGAAGCGGATGCCAATCGAGGCGGGGCGTCCAGGCTCCGGAAGGCGTTCAGCGGTGGCCGGGCACGGGAGTGGACGCGCGAAGACGATCGCCCTCACGCCTCGATCGTCGCCCGCGGCCGATTGTGCGGAATCCGCGCATTCCTGCCGGCGAGGTCAACATTGCGCACTCGAATGCGCGGAAGACGAACGATATCGGCCGTGCTGATCGGTGGGCGGCCGGAAACGCGCGGGAAACGCGCATTTCTGTTCGGGTGCAGGCACAGCGGGGTGCGCGGTCCCCGCGCCACACGCGTGACATGCAACCGCATGCGGGGGCCTGCCCCGCCGGGCAGCACGGCCAGCGCGACCGCGTCCCGCTCGTGGAACGCTCCGTTGTCGCCGCTTCGCCTACCGAAAAGGGGCACGCGTCCCCATCATAGGCCCCATGCGGGCGCGCATCGCGCCCCTCCCGCAAGGAGCCGTTCGATGAAGAAGATTCTCTCGACGCGCAACGCCCCCGGGCGCCACTGGGTCGGCGATGGATTCCCCGTGCACGGCATGTTCGGCTACGACGCCGGTGCGGCCGAGCGCAGCCCGTTCCTGCTGCTCGACTACGCCGCACCGACGCGCTTCGAGCCGACCACCGCGCGGCGCGGCGTAGGCCGGCACCCGCATCGCGGCTTCGAGACCGTGACCATCGTCTACGACGGCGAGGTCGAGCACCGCGACTCCACCGGCCGCGGCGGCGTCATCGGCCCGGGCGACGTGCAGTGGATGACGGCCGGCGCCGGCATCCTGCACGAGGAGTTCCACTCGGCGTACTACGCCAGGACCGGCGGCCCCTTCGAGATGGTTCAGCTCTGGGTCAACCTGCCCGCGAAGGACAAGACGACGCCGCCGGGCTACCAGGCCATCCTCGACGCCGACATCCCGGCGTTGCCGCTGACCGGCGCTGCCGGCGAGGCCGCGGGCCGGGTACGCGTGATCGCCGGTGAATTGGACGGCGTCCGCGGACCGGCGCGCACCTTCACGCCGCTGAACGTCTGGGACGTGCGCGTGCAACGGGGCCGCACGGTTTCGCTGGCGCAGCCCGAAGGCTGGACGAGCCTCCTCGTGGTGCTGGAAGGCACGATCGAAGTCAACGGCGAGACGGTACTGCGCCCCGCGCAGATGGCCACGCTGTCGGCCGAGGGACGCGAGATCCGCATCGAGGCCAACGGCGACGCCAGGCTGCTGCTGCTGGCCGGCGAGCCGATCGACGAGCCGGTGGTCGGCTACGGCCCGTTCGTCATGAACAGCCAGGCCGAGATCGCGCAGGCGATCGACGACTTCAACAGCGGACGCTTCGGGCGCATGCAGTAGCCGACGGGCAGCGCCTTCCGGGGCGCTGCCCGATCGTGCACCGCCCTTTCCGATGCAAAGCATCGACGTTGCTCGAGCGACAGGCGACAGCGGCCCGGCTGCGGCGGCGGGCGCCGCGGCGCTCGGCGTCGCAGCCGGGCCGCTGTCGCCTGTCGCGAACGCGCTGCCGTCGGCAGGAATCAGACGGGCGCCGGCGCGGGCGAAGCCCCCGCCCCCGCCGGCCGCTGATCGATCGGCGCGTGCATCGCCGCCGCGAACAGCCCGAAGGCGATCACCATCGCCCACGCGTAGTCGTAGTTCCCGAAGCGATCGAAGAACACGCCCCCGAGCCACGCCCCGAGGAAGCTGCCGATCTGGTGCCCGAAGAACACCACGCCGCCGAGCAGCCCGAGCACGCCCACGCCCCAGCGCTGGCCGACCAGCGCGTTCGTCAGCGGCACCGTCGACAGCCACAGCAGCCCCATCGCGGCGCTGAACACGTAGACCGACATCTCGGTGAGCGGCGCGAGCAGGAACAGGCCGATGACGATCGAGCGCACGACGTAGATCGCCGCGAGCAGCCATTTCTTCGGATAGCGCTGGCCGAGCGCACCCGAGGCGAGCGAACCGATGACGTTGAACAACCCGATCAACGCGACCGCGTTGGCGCCGACGTTCACGCTCATGCCCTTGTCGAGCAGGTACGACGGCAGGTGCAGCGCGATGAACACCACCTGCAGGCCGCAGACGAAGTAGCCCCAGAACAGCAGGTGGAAGTTGCGGTCGCCGACGGCCCCGCACAGCGCCTGTCCCAGCCGCACCTGCGCGCGCGTGGCGTGCGCTTCGTCCTCGGCGCGCACGCCGAGCGCGAGCACGATGATGAGCGCGGCGAGAGCGGCGTGAACCAGCAGCGCCTGCTGCCAGCCGATGCGCAGGATCAGCTGCCCGGCGAGCGGCAGGAACAGGAACTGGCCGAAGGAACCCGCGGCGACGCCGATGCCGAAGGCGAGGCTGCGCTGCTCGGCCGGCACGACGCGGCCGAGCGTCGCGAGCACGACGCCGAAGCTCGTGCCACCGATCGCCACGCCCATCACGACACCGGCCGACAGCGAGAGCCCGGCGCCGCCCTCGGCCCACGCCATGCCGAGAAAGCCGATCACGTAGAGCAGGCCGCCCAGCAGCAGCGTGCGCATCGACCCGTACTTGTCGGCCATGGCGCCGAGGAACGAGCCGCCCAGGCCCCACATCAGGTTCTGCAGCGCGATCGCCAGCGAGAAGGTCTCACGCGACCAGCCGCGCGCCTGCGTCATCTCGGGCAGGAACAGCCCGAACGACGAGCGCACGCCGGTCGAGACGACCAGGATCGCGCAGCCGAAGAG
>QEVN01000127.1 GCA_003576795.1 Burkholderiales bacterium | reverse complement strand
CGTGATCGCGCCGACCGGACACGCTTCCTCGCAGGTGTTGCAGCGGATGCAGATCTCGGGGTCGATCAGGTGCTGGCGGATGACGACGTCGCCGGCGGGGTTCGCGGGAGCGGACGGCGGCGGCACGAGTTCGGCGGTGACGGCAGACATCTTCGGAGTTCCTACGCGTTCGGTATCGCGGACGGGACGGCGAGCGCCCGTGCCTCGGGCCCGGACGCGCCCGGACGGAGCCGGACGCGTCGGGGCGAGGACGCGTCCCGGGGGGGGCGCGTCCTTCCCGGGTCTCAGTTGAAACGCACGTATTCGAAGTCGATCGGGTGGCGGTTGATGCCCATCACCGGCGGCGCGATCCAGCCGGCGAACTTGCCCGGCTCGACGACGCGGCCCATCAGCGAGGCGACGAAGGCGCGGTCTTCGGCGCTGGGCAGCCACTCGTTCTCGTGCGCCTTCCACTCGGCTTCGGACACGACCTTGCCTTCGGGCGAGACGCGCAGCCCGGCGAGCGTGCCGATCTGCCGGTTGAAGGCCTTGTGCGGCACCTTCAGGCGGAACGGGATGCCCGCCTTCTCGATGACGCGGTTCCAGCGGTTCACGCCGGCGATCGAGTCCTTGATGTAGTCGTCGCGCAGCACTTCGTTCAGCGCGTTGAGCATCGGCACTTCGCGCTCGACCAGCCTGCCGTCGACCACGTCGAGCACCGGATAGTTGGTACCGTGCAGCTTGTGGTCGTCGGTGCGCTTGCCTTCGTCGAAGCGGCCCTTCAGTCCCGAGCTGTAGAAGATCGCGGCGTTCGACGACTGGTCGGCGCCGAACAGGTCGATCGTCACGCTGAAGTGGAAGTTCAGGTAGCGCTGGATCGTCTGCAGGTCGATGGCGCCCGCGGCGCGGACCTTCGCCGGATCGTCGGTCTTCAGCTGGTTCATCACGTCGCAGGTGCGCTGCACGACGCGCGAGACGCCCGACTCGCCGACGAACATGTGATGCGCTTCCTCGGTGAGCATGAACTTCGTCGTGCGCGCGAGCGGGTCGAAGCCCGACTCGGCGAGCGCGGCGAGCTGGAACTTGCCGTCGCGGTCGGTGAAGTAGGTGAACATGAAGAACGACAGCCAGTCGGGCGTCTTCTCGTTGAAGGCGCCGAGGATGCGCGGGTTGTCGGCGTCGCCCGAGCGGCGCGCGAGCAGCGCTTCCGCTTCCTCGCGGCCGTCGCGGCCGAAATAGCGGTGCAGCAGGTAGACCATCGCCCACAGGTGGCGGCCTTCCTCGACGTTCACCTGGAACAGGTTGCGCATGTCGTACAGGCTCGGCGCGGTGAGGCCGAGGTGGCGCTGCTGCTCGACCGACGCGGGCTCGGTGTCGCCCTGCGTGACGATGATGCGGCGCAGGTTCGCGCGGTGCTCGCCGGGCACGTCCTGCCAGGCGGCTTCGCCCTGATGGTCGCCGAAGTGGATCTTCCGATCGGCGTCGGCCGGATTCAGGAAGATGCCCCAGCGGTAGTCGGGCATCTTCACGTAGCCGAACTGCGCCCAGCCGCTCGGGTCCACGCTGATCGCCGTGCGCAGGTAGACGTCGAAGTTGCGCGAGTTGTCGGGCCCCATGTCCTTCCACCAGTCGAGGAAGCCCGGCTGCCAGTGCTCGAGCGCACGCTGCAGCGTGCGGTCTTCCGACAGGTTGACGTTGTTGGGAATCTTGTCGCTGTAGTCGATCGTGCTCATGTCATTCGCTCCCGATGTCCGTTAAACGCGGTTCCAGTCGAAGGCCGCTTTCTCGCCCTTGCCGTACAGCTTCAGTGCGCCCTTGTCGCCGACGGCATTGGGGCGGTTGAAGATCCAGTTCTGCCATGCGGTGAGACGCCCGAAGATGCGCGTCTCCATCGTTTCCTTGCTCGCGAAGCGCAGGTTCGCTTCCAGGCCGGTGAGCGCGTCGGGCGACATCGACGCGCGCTCCTCGATCGCGATGCGGATCTCGTCGGCCCAGTCGATGTCGTCGAGCGCGGCGGTGACCAGGCCGAGCTTCTCGGCGCGCTCGGCGTCGAGCGGCTCGCCGATCGCGGCGCGCGCGGCCTGCAGCGGCTCGCGCTCCTCGTAGAAGCGGCGCTCGAGGCGCGACTGGCCGTTGACCATCGGATACCAGCCGAAGTTCGCTTCGGTGAGCGTGATCTTCGGCGCGTTCTGCGGCTCGTCGGGCAGCATCAGCATGTACGCGCGGTCGGCGGCGAAGGCCAGCTCGGCGAGCGTGCCCACGAAGCACGAACCCGGCTCGACCAGCGCGAACAGCGTGCGCGAGGAGACGTCGAGCCGCGCGAGCGTGCGCCGCAGCATGCCGATCGTCTCGCGCACGAACCAGTGGCTCGCGTGCTTCGCCAGCGTCTCGTCCATCTGCTTCACCGCGGCGGCGTCGCCTTCGGTGCGCAGCAGCCAGATGCCGATGTCGAGCACGTTGGTGCGCATCGACAGGATCGCGTCGTCGAGTTCGCGCGCCATCTGCAGCGGCCACCAGGCGGCGCCCGCCGCGACGATCGCGTCGACGTCGGCCGGCTGCGCGCCCTGCGGCGCCTTCACCGTGAAGGTGGCGGTGCGCCGCGTGCGATCGATCTGCACGTCGACGAAGCGGTAGTGGTAGCCGGCGTCGTCCACCGTGCGCTCGATGCGCGGGAGGGCGACGCCCTTCGCGTCGGCCGGGCGGTCGCTCTCGGCGGCGCGCGCCTTCGCGCGCTCGGCGACCGCCTGCGCGAACTGCTGCGGGCGCGCGATCTCGTCGACCAGGCGCCAATCCTTCGCGCGCTGGCCGCGCACGCCCTCGGTGGTCGTGCAGAAGATGTCGGCGAGGTCGTGGCGCACGCGGCGCTTGTCGGTGACGCGCGTCAGGCCCCCGGTACCCGGCAGCACGCCGAGCAGCGGCACTTCGGGCAGCGACACGGCCGACGAGCGGTCGTCGACCAGCACGATGTCGTCGCAGGCCAGCGCCAGCTCGTAGCCGCCGCCGGCGCACGAGCCGTTCAGCGCGGCGACGAACTTCAGCCCGGAGTGGCGGCTGGAATCTTCGATGCCGTTGCGCGTCTCGTTGGTGAACTTGCAGAAGTTCACCTTCCAGGCGTGCGACGAGGTGCCGAGCATGAAGATGTTGGCGCCCGAGCAGAACACGCGGTCCTTCAGGCTGGTGACGACGACGGTGCGCACCTCGGGGTGCTCGAAGCGGATGCGCTGCAGCGCGTCGTGCAGCTCGATGTCGACGCCGAGATCGTAGGAGTTCAGCTTCAGCTTGTAGCCGGGACGGATGCCGGCGTCCTCGTCGATGTCGAGCGACAGCGTGGCGACCGGGCCATCGAAGGACAGCTTCAGGTGCCGGTAATTCGACGGGTCGGTGCGGTAGTCCACCGGAGCCGGAGCCGCGCCGTTCGACGACTGCCGGGCAGCGCCGGCGCGGTCGGCGTCGTTCGGGACGGCGGAGGGATTCGACGGGGCGGCGGGCGAGGCAACGGGGGCGGAAATGGTCATCGGGGCGACTCCTCTGGGCTCCCCGTCCGGGTCTGCGCGGCGGACGGGGCGTTGTGCAATATAGTGCCGGTGGGCAGCGGGTTCATGCATCATGGTGCATTCTAATTCCGCTGTCAAGCACTCCAGTGCATGTCGGGGTTAATGCGCATCAAGAAGGCGTGGGCCCTGGAAACGGGCCGTCCGGCGGCGGGGCGCGGCCGGTTCACGAGAATGAGCCTGCCGGGGCGCGGCGGCGGGAGAACCCCGCTCGGGGGCTCGGGGACAGGGCGAGCGCGGGGCTTACGCCTCCAGGCGCGGCTCGCGCGCACGCGCACCGCGGCGCTCTTTGCCGCGCCGTATAAAGCGGCGTTTTTCGCCGCGTAAACCGTTTCGCGCGCAGAAACGCAGCTTTTCGCAGCGCGCCGGTGCCCTCGGGCTGCGCGCCGGCGCCTCGGGCTGCGCGCCGGTGCCCTCGGGCTGCGCGGCCGGCGCCTCGGGCAGCGCGCTCGTGCCTCGGCCGCCCTTCAGCCCACTTCGGCGATCGCCGCGCGCACCTGGCTGCGCAATCCGGCGAAGGCCTGCTCCAGCGTCTTGCCGCTCGTCCGGTAGGTGAGGTCGGACTTCGCGTAGAACGACGCGCGCCCGGCGAGGATGCGGCGCAGGTCTTCCATCGCGCCGGGGCCGGACATCGGACGCAGGTCGCCCTGCTCGCGCACGCGCCGCATGTGGTCTTCCGGATCGGCCTGCAGCCACACGGTGTAGCAGTGGGCGAGCACGAGGTTGAAGGTGGCGCTGTCCGAGACGAGTCCGCCCGGAGTGGCCATGACGACCTCGGGGAAGATCTGGATCACCTCCTCGACGGCGCGCCGCTCGTAGCGCCGATACGCGTTGGCTCCGTACAGCGAGTGGATCTGCGGGATGCCGCAGCCGGCGAGCTTCTCGATCTCGCGCCCCAGTTCGACGAAGGGAAAGCCGAGGTCCTCGGCCAGCATGCGCCCGAGCGTCGACTTGCCCGCGCCGCGCAGGCCGACCAGCGCGATGTGGCTGCGGCGAAGCCGCTCGTCGCCGGTGGCGTTGTCGAAGAGTTCCGAGAGCTTCAGGCGCGCGCGGCGCAGGTCGGCCTCCGAGCGGTTCTCGAGCAGCTCGCGGATGAGCAGCCACTCCGACGAGTCGGTCGTGACGTCGCCGACCAGTTCGGCCAGCGCACAATGCAGCGCAGCCGCCAGCTGGTGCAGGATCAGGATCGACGCGTTGCCGGTGCCGTGCTCGAGGTTCGCCAGGTGCCGCTCGGAGATGCCGGCGGCGGCCGCCAGCGCCTTGCGCGTCAGTCCGCGACGGGCGCGCAGCGTGCGCACGCGCTCGGCGAGCGCCGGCAGCACGGTCGCCGCCGCGGCGGCGGGCGCGTCGAGGCCGTTGCCCTGCGATACGACGGCAACCGGCGCCGCCGGCGCGCTGCTGCTGCCCTGCGGCGCAACGTCCGCAGCGGCGCCGCCGGCATTCGACGCGACGGCGCCGTCGCGCTCGACTCGCGTCGCGGAAGGTTCGAAATCGGCGGAGGCGCTCATGGAATTCGCAGGTCGACCCGGATCGACATGCATTCTAGTGCTTGACTGCCGCCAAAGAAAAGCACTATCGTTCATGCCCCTCGGTTCATGCCCCTTCCCGGAGCCGCCATGACCCTCTTGCTCGACAACCATCTCGGCGGACGCTGGCAGACCGGCTCGGGTGCCGGCACGCCGCTGTTCGACCCGGTACTCGGCACCGAACTGGTCCGCATCTCCTCGGCCGGACTGGACCTGGCCGAAGGTTTCGATTACGCGCGCCAGCGCGGCGGAGCAGCGTTGCGAGCGCTCACCTACGGCGAACGCGCGGCGCTTCTCGCCCGTATCGCCGAAACGCTGCAAGGCCAGCGCGACGCCTATTTCGACATCGCGCTGCAGAACTCGGGCACGACGCGCAACGACTCCGCGGTCGACATCGACGGCGCAATCTTCACGCTCGGCCAATACGCCCGCTGGGGCGCGAAGCTCGGCGACGCCCGCTGGCTCGCCGACGGCGCCGCCGCACGCCTGGGCAAGGACGGCAGTTTCCAGAGCGGGCATGTGCTCACTTCGCAGCGTGGCCTCGTGCTGTGCATCAATGCCTTCAACTTCCCGGCCTGGGGGCTGTGGGAGAAAGCCGCTCCGGCGCTGCTCTCGGGCGTGCCGGTCGTCGTCAAGCCGGCCAGCGCCACCGCCTGGCTCACGCAGCGCATGATCGCCGACGTGGTGGCGGCGGGCGTGCTGCCCGACGGCGCGCTGTCGGTCGTCTGCGGCTCGAGCGACGGCCTGCTCGATGCGCTGCAGCCCTTCGACCTGCTGTCGTTCACCGGCTCGGCCGACACCGCGCGCGCGATCCGCGAGCATGCGGCGGTGCTGCGCCACGGCGTGCGGATGAACTCCGAGACCGACAGCCTGAACAGCGCGCTGCTCGGCCCCGACGCGACGCCGGGCTCGGACGCCTTCGCATCGGCCGTGCGCGAAGTCGTGCGCGAGATGACGATCAAGTCGGGCCAGAAATGCACGGCGATCCGCCGCGTGCTCGTCCCGCAGGAGCAGGCGCGCGAGGCGGCCGACGCGATCGCGTCGGCGCTCGCCGGGGTGAAGGTGGGCAACCCGCGCAACGAAAGCGTGCGGATGGGGTCGCTGGCCAGCCGCGCGCAGGCGAACGCGGTGCGCGAGGGCATCGGCGCGCTCGCCGGCGAGGCGAAGCGCGTGTACGCCGGCGACGAGACCGCGCTGGTCGACGCGGACGCGTCGGTCGGCGCCTTCGCGATGCCGCACCTGTTCGCGGTGGACGAGGCCGAAGCGTCGAGCCTCGTGCACGACATCGAGGTGTTCGGTCCGGTCGCCACCGTCGTTCCGTATCGCGACGCCGCGCACGCCTTCGCACTGGCGCGCCGCGGCGCCGGTTCGCTGGTCGCCTCGGTGTTCACCGCCGACGAGGATTTCGCCGAGCGCGCGGCGATCGAGATCGGGCACGCGCACGGTCGCGTGCACGTGGTGACGCCCGAGGTCGCGAAGACGCACACCGGCCACGGCAACGTGATGCCGATGTCGCTGCACGGCGGCCCGGGGCGCGCCGGCGGCGGCGAGGAACTGGGCGGGCTGCGCGCGCTGGCGTTCTACCACCAGCGCAGCGCGGTGCAGGGGCCGCAGTCGCTCGTCGAGTCGATCCTCCGCAAGGCGGCGGCGTTTCCCGACGCCTGAGGGCGGGCGCCGGCGCCGCGGCCTGCACTCGCCGGCGCGGCGCGCCGGCCCCGCGCGGCGTGAATCAGTAGCGGTAGGTGGCCGCCGCGCCGCTCTGCACCGGCATGCGTTCGGTCGGAACGACGACCACTTCGCCGCCCTGCCGAAGCACCGCCTCGGCAAGGTCGTCGAGCAGGTCGTCGATGCCGGGGTGCGCGAGATCGTCGAAGCGCACGGCGCCGGTCCGTGCATCGAAGCTGCCGGGAACCACGCGATCGGCGTCGATCAGCAGCGTCGCGACGCGTCCGGCGACGACCGCGTTGCCGATGTCGGCGAGATCGCCCGAGGCGAGGTGGCGCGCCCGCGCCGCCTCGAAGGCGCCGACCAGGCCATCGAGCCGCTCGAGGTAGTACGGCTGCACCAGTTCCCAGGCGCGCGCCCGCAACGCTTCGAGCGGCATCGAATCGGGGTGCGAATACAGCGCCGCCGCGGCCAGCGCCGGGTTGCGGCTCACGCGACGGAACAGATGATGGTTCTCGGGCAGCGCCGCGAGCAGCAGCGGCGAGGCGTCGCGTCCGCCGTGCTCGGCGAGCACGCCGCGATCCACCTCGCGGAAGAAGCGCTCGGTGTCGCGATCGACCGCGTCCTGCTTGACGTCGGTGCCGTGGCGCGTGACCTTCCCGGAACCGGGAGCGCCGTAATGGCGCGTGGCGCGCTCGCTGTCGCGCCCGATGTCACGCCCGTCGCCGCCCACCTCGGCCGGCGTGCGCGGAACGCCGGCCAGCCATTC
>QEVN01000126.1 GCA_003576795.1 Burkholderiales bacterium | reverse complement strand
ATCCCTCCCGGTGCACGAGCACCTGCGCTTCGCCCGGTGCGGCCGACAGCGCGATCCCGACGACGGCGGTCCAGGCGTTGCGGTCGCCGACGACGAGGACCGGTTCGCCCCCGAAGCGCACCTCGGGCGGGCGCGAGGACGCGCCGAGATCGATCAGCGCGACGCCGCCGGGCACGATTCGTTGCTCCGGCAGATCGAGCGCCGCGGCATTCGAAGCGGCAATCAGCGTCGCGCAGATCGCGACGAAACGCATTCGGCCGAGCCAGGCGCGCAGGGCGAAGCGGTTGCCGCGACGCGCGAAGAAGCAAGTAGCCAGGGGGAGTCGGGCGGCCATCGTCTGCATGAACCTCGCTGCGCGGAACGAATCGCAGCCCGAAGCATGCCAAAAGCCGGCGCGAGACCGCGCCCGCTCCTCGCCGCCGCGGATCGGACGCCAACTCAGACGCCAACTCATACGCCAACTCATACGCCAACTCATACGCCAAGATAGGCCCGTTGCACCTGCGGGTCGTCGGCAAGCTCGCGCGCGCTTCCTTCGCGCACGATCTGCCCCGTTTCCATCACGTAGCCGCGGTCGGCCACCGACAGCGCCGCGTGCACGTCCTGCTCGACCAGCAGCACGGTGACGCCCTCGCTGCGGATGCGCGTCATCGTGTCGCACAACAGGTCGACGATCACCGGCGCCAGCCCCAGGCTCATCTCGTCGACCATCACGAGTCGCGGACGCGCCATCAGTGCGCGTCCCATCGCGCACATCTGCTGCTCGCCGCCCGACATGCTGCCGGCCCACTGGCGCCGGCGCTCGGCCAGTCGCGGGAACAGCTCGTACACGCGCCCGAGATCGGCGCGGATCGCCGCGCGGTCGCGGCGCCGATACGCTCCCATCATGAGATTCTCCTCGACGCTCATCCGGTCGAAGAGCTGGCGACCCTCGGGAACCTGCACGAGGCCCAGCGAGAACACCTCGTCGGCCGTCGCGCGGCCCAGCTCGCGGCCGCCGAAGCGGATCTCGCCGCGCGCGTCGATGAGCCGGGAGATCGCGCGCAGCATCGTCGTCTTGCCGGCGCCGTTGCTGCCGACCATCGCGACGATCTCGGCCGCGCGCACGACGATCCCGACGTCGCGCAGCACCGGCATGCCGCCGTAGCCGGCGTTCAGTCGCGACACCTCGAGCAGCGCTTCGTTCATCGGCGCTCGCGCCCGAGGTACGCCTCGACCACGCGCGGATCGCGCAGCACGTCCCCGGTCGCGCCTTCGGCGATCTTCTCGCCGTGATGCAGGACGAGCAGGCGGTCGCACAGGCTGCGGATCGCCTTCATCACGTGCTCGATGACGAGAATGCTGATGCCCCGGTCGCGCAGCTTGCGGATCACGTCGATCACCTCCTCGATCTCGACGCCGTTCAGGCCGGCCATCGCTTCGTCCAGCAGCAGCAGGCGCGGCTTCATCGCCAGCGCCTTCGCCAGCTCGAGCCGCTTGCGGTCGGGGCCGCCCAACTCGTCGGCGCGCTGCGCGATGCGCGCGCCCAGGCCGACGAACTCCAGCGATTCGCGCGCCTGTGCGCGTGCGCGGCGCAGGTCGTGCTCGCCGCCGCCGGCGCCGAACAGCGCGCCCACCGCGACGTTCTCGAGCACGCTCAGGCCGGGGAAGGGCTTCATGATCTGGAAGGTGCGGCCGATGCCGAGGTGCGCGCGCCGGAAGGCCGGCAGCGCGCGCACCGACCGTCCTTCGAACAGGATGTCTCCGGCGCTCGGCTTCAGCGTGCCGTTCACCATGCTCACCAGCGTCGTCTTGCCGGCGCCGTTCGGGCCGATCAGTCCGAGGATCTCGCCGTGCGCCAGCCGAAAGCTCACGCGGTCCACCGCGACCAGTCCCTGGAAGCGGCGCGTCAGCTCGCGTACCTCGAGGATGTCGCTCATCGTTACAACCGGTGCGCGCGGACGTTGTCGAGGAAGTAGCGCCATCCCGCCTCGCGCAGATGCGCGCTCATGTGCGCGAGTCCGCGCGGCATGAACACGACGGCGACGACGATGACGACGCCGAAGAACAGGCTCGCCACGCTGGTGACGCGCGTGGCGAGCACCTCGGAGATCGCCGACAGGACGAGCGCGCCGACCACCGGACCGAGCACGCTGCCCGCGCCGCCGAATACCGCCATGATGATCATCTTCACGTTGAGCACGACGTCGAACACGCCGACCGGATCGATGAAGGTGATGTAGTAGGCATAGATGCCGCCGGCCAGCGAAGTGAAGGCCGCCGACAGCATGAAGGCGAGGATCTTGTACCGCGTCGTGTTCACGCCCATCACCGCGGCGCCTTCCTCGTTCTCGCGAATGGCGATCAGCCCCAGCCCGAAGCGGCTGTGCGCCAGCCAGAAGACGGTGAGCGTGGCCAGCACGAGCAGGCCGAGGGCGAGTTCGTAGAACAGCACCTCGCTCTTGAGCAGGGGCAGCACGAGGCCGATGTTGCTGCCGGCGATCGGCAGGTTCGAGACGATCGCGGTCATCACGAAGGCCAGGCCGAGCGTGCAGATCGCGAAGTAGTGTCCCTTCAGCCGCAGCACCGCGAGACCGAGCACGCCGGCGAACACGACGCCCAGTGCCAGGCCCGCGAGCAGGCCGACCCCGAACGGCAGTTGGAACTGCGCCATCGCGATTCCCACGCCGTAGGCGCCCAGCCCGTAGAAGACCGAGTTGCCGAACGACGGGTAGCCGGTGAAGCCGCCGATGATGTTCCAGCCCTGCGCGAGCGTGGCCATCAGCAGCACGCCGATGCCGAACTGCAGCAGTACCGGACCGCCGTACCAGGGCAGCGCGGCGAGTCCGGCCACGACGAGCGCGGCCACGAGTACGACGCCGGCAACGCGCGGGACGTTCATGCCGTCCTGCCGAGCAGCCCGGCCGGGCGCACGATCAGCACCAGCACCAGGATGCCGAAGCTGGCGACGTCGCGATAGGTCGGTCCGACGTAGAGCGCCGTCAGCGACTCGATGACGCCGAGCGCGAGACCTCCGACGACGACGCCGAGCGGATTGTCCAGTCCGCCGATGATCGCGATGACGAAGGACTTCGCCGTGAGCGGCCCGCCGATGTACGGGTTGACCTGCGATACGAGCCCGTACAGGCCGCCGGCGACGCCGGCGAGCGCCGCTCCGAGCCCGAAGGTGAGCGCGTAGATGCGTCTCGGGCTCACGCCGTACAGGCGTGCGGCCACCAGGTTCTGCGCCGATGCGCGGATGCCGCGGCCGATGCGCGTGTGCAGCAGGAACAGCCACATGGCCACGGTGAGGCCGATCGCGATCGCGAAGGCCGCGACCTGCACGGTGGGCAGCGTGACGGAGCCGAGCGCGAAGTTGTGGCCCGCGTAGCGCGGATTGATCGCGCGGAAATCCGCCGAGAACCAGAACTGCGCGAGATACGCGAGCACCACCTCGAGCCCGAAGGTGATCAGCAGCGTGTTGAACATCGGCGCGCGGATCACCAGGTTCAGGATGCCGCGCTGGATCGCGTAGCCGAGCGCAAACAACGCCACCGCCGTGATCGGCAGCGCGGCGAAGGGATCGATGCCGGTGCGCGTGAACAGCACCCACGTCACGTAGCCGCCCACCATGATCAGCGCGCCGTGCGCGAGGTTCACGATGTTCAGCACGCCCCAGACGAGGGCGAGCCCCAGCGCCATCAGCGCATAGAGCCCGCCCAGCAGGATGCCGTTGACGAGGATCTGGAGAAGGAGATCCACGTCGCGGATCCGGGTCAGCGCTTGTCCCAGGCCAGCAGCGGATACTGCATCTTCCCGACGAAGCGCTCGCCGGAGAAGATCGGCACGACTTCGTCGTGCTGGATCTGCACCATCGTCTGCGGCAGGTCGATCTGCCCGGTGGGGCCGAAGCGGATGTGGCCGTACAGGCTGTCGAAGTCCACCTTCGCCAGCGCATCGCGCACTTTTGCGTGATCGGTGCTGCCGGCGGCCTCGATCGCCTTCACGTAGGCCTCGACCGCGGCCACGCCGGCGGCCGCGTGGTAGTCGGGCTCGTAGCCGAAGCGCGCTTTCCAGTCCTGTGCGAATTTCCGGGCGTCGCCGAACCACGGATCCTTCAACTGCGGCGACGGAAGCCATGCGGTCATGCCGGAGGCGCCGTTGGCATCCTCGCCGAGCGCCTGGCGGAAATCGGCGCTGGGCACGCCGACCGTGAGCGAGTACATCTTGGGTTGAACGTCCAGGCTCTTGGCCTGGCGAATGAAGTTCAGCCCCTCGGTCTCGTGGCAGGCCATGAGAACCGCGTCGACCCCGGCGCTCTTGATGCGAGACAGCAGCGACGAGAAGTCCGATGCGTTGCTGCTGTAGCGTTCGTCGATCGCGACGTCGAACCCGGCCTTCTTCAGCAGCTCGCGCGTGCCCTTGGCCACCGACACGTCGAAGGAATCGTCGGCGTACAGCAGCGCGACCTTCCGCGGCTTCGGATCGAGTTTCTGCATCGCCTCGATCGTGCTGCCGAAGTAGTCGCTCGCCGGGGCGAGCGTGCCGAAGATGTACTTGTAGCCGCGGCTGTAGATCTGGTCGGAGGCGCCGCCGCCCTGCACCATCGGCACCTGGTTCTTCTCGGCGATGGACGAGTCGGCGAGGATGAAGTTGCTGGCGAATCCGCCGAGCAGGAAGTCGACCTTGTCCTGCGAGAGCAGCTGCACGTACTGGCGCACGCTCAGGTTGACGTCGGACTGGTTGTCGAGAATCCGGACCGCCAGTTTTTCCTGCTTCGATCCGACCTTCACGCCGCCCTGGGCGTTGATCCGGTCTACCGCGAATTCGTAGGCGTCCTTGTAGTAGCGCCCGGTGTTGGCCACCGGCCCGGTGAGCTGGGTGGAAGCGCCGAAGGTGACGGTCTGGGCCATGACCGGGCCTGCCGCGAGCAGGCCGGCAGCGAGCAACAGCGATGCACGATACATAGAGGACCTCCCTGGGTCGTGGTGGATGTCCTCCTCCCGATTGGAGTTGTGTTCCCGCGGCTCCTCACGGATGGTTGTCGTTGCCCGACAGTATGAGAGCGGCGCAAAACTCCCTGTCGGGATCACAGAGATGCGCCGAGGGGGCGCCTCAGAACAGCTTGTGCTGGCGCTGCTCCCTCCGCGGGTCGCGGGTGGGCGCGGCCTGCTGCCGCAGCAGCTCGCGCGCGATGTCGCCGAGGAAAGGCGAGGGCGGCAGCCTGCGGTGCTCTCCGCGCCAGTTGCGCTCGACGGCGCGGCTGAGGATGAGCCGATCCCTGGCGCGCGTCATCGCGACGTAGAACAGGCGGCGCTCCTCGGCGTCCGGGCCGCTCGTATTCGCCGCGTCGTCGGCCGCGCCCCAGGAGAAGGGCACGAGGCCGTCTTCGAGTCCGACCACGAAGACGACGGCGAATTCCAGTCCTTTTGCGGCGTGCATCGTGAGCAGCGATACCCGGTCGGCGCGCGCATCCCAGAAGTCGGCTTCCGTCGACAGCGCGACCTGCTCGCGCAGCTGCTCCTCGTTTCCCGTTTCGGCGAGCGCGGCGAGCCAGCGTCTGGCTTCGTCGAGCGACGCCACGTCGGGCGCGTCTTCTTCCTGTCGCAGATGCTCGGCGGCGGCGGCGATGCGCGCGGGCAGGTCGCGCTCGCGCAGTTCGGGCTCCTGCGTCGCGAGTCCTGCGAGCAGGGATCGAACCGCGGCGTGGCTGGCGAGCGGCGCGGGCGTGCTCTTCTTGAACGGAATGCCGGCGCGGTCCAACGCTTCCCGCAGCACGGCCGCCTGTGCATCGGTGCGGTAGAGCACCGCGAAATCGGCGAAGCCGAACGGCCGGTCGCCGCTCGCGAGCGGTCGTGCTTTGTCGACCGTCAACAGACCGTGTCCGCCCAGCAGGCTCTCGATCGTAGCGGCGACGAACTCGGCCTCCGCGCGCTCCGTCGACGCAGCGTAGACCGTGATCGGCTCGAGCATCGGCCGCGTGACGTCCTCGGGCGCTCCGTTGCCGATGAGCTGCGCCGCAGCGGTGACGATGGTGCCGCTGCAGCGGTAGTTGCGCCCGAGGCGCACCGTGCGCGCCGAGGGGAAGTCGCGCTCGAATTGCGCGAAGCACCTGGCATTCGCGCCGCGGAATCCGTAGATCGCCTGGTTCGGGTCGCCGATCACGCAGACGTTGCCGTCGGGCGCCGCGAGCAGGCGCAGCAAAGTGTATTGCCGCTCGTCCACGTCCTGGAATTCGTCGACGCAGAGATGGCGGAATCGCTGGCGCCATCGCGCGGCGATTTCGGCATTCGTCTGCAGGATCTCGACCGGCAGGCCCACGAGATCGTCGAAGTCGACCCAGTTGCGTTCCCTGCCGATCCGGCGGCAGGCGGCGAGCGCGGCGGCGACTTCCTCGTCTTCAGGCGCACCGCCCGTGCGCTTCAGCATCGAGATCGTCTTCAGCAGCTTCGACGCCCTGCCTTCGGAGAGGCCCTGGTCGATGGCGAGCGCGGCAGCGCGCTCGCGCTCGTCGGCGACGCGAAAGTCGGGCTGCAGACCGGCCGCCCCGCCGTCGGCGTGCAGGAGCGCCAAGCCCAGCGAATGGAAGGTGTGTACCGCGCATTCCCCGGCGTCGTCCGGAACGAGCGCGGACAGCCGTTCGCGCAGTTCCTGCGCCGCGCGGCGCGTGAAGGTGATGGCCAGGCACGACGCGGCGGGCACGCCGCGCTCGAGCACGAGATGCGCGATGCGGTGCGTGATCATGCGCGTCTTGCCGGAGCCGGGACCGGCCACCACGACGAGCGGCCCGTCCACGGTCTCCGCTGCACAGGCCTGATCCGCGTCGAGCCCGGCGAGGACGCCGCTGCGGCCGGAAGCCGCGCGAGCGGCCGGCGGCGGAGCGGCCGGTTCCGGGCTTACGGGCGCTGCCGGTGCGGATCGGGCCTTGGCGCGTGCGCGCCGTTGCACCGGAGCATCGAACAGCAGCGCACCGCGGGTCAGGCGGTCGAGCTCGCCGTCCTCGAACAGGCGGATCACGCCGTACTCGCCGTCGTAGCCCGCCTGCCGGATCACGGTGCCGGCGCGCAGCCGGCTCACGGCCTCGCCGAGCAGCGGGTCGACGCGGCCGATATCTTCGACCGGCACGTCTTCCAGCACGGTGAAATCGGCGCCCAGCGCAGCGGTGGTGCGGTCGTAGGCTCGCTGCACGCCGAGCGAGGCGACGCCGCCGCCCACGATCTCGCCGAGGATCTCGGGTAGCGGAACCAGGCTCGTCACCTCGCCTGCCGTGGATGGCGGCACGAGGCCCGCCCCGTCGCGGTCGGCCAGCTTCTCCACGCGATGCGCCACGCCCACCGTCACGCGATTGCCGCACACCGGGCAGCGGCCTTCGTGGGCGAGGGTCTCGGCCGGATCGAAGCGCACGCCGCAGGCGCGGTGTCCGTCGAGGTGGTATTTGCCTTCCTCGGGGAAGAACTCCACCGTCCCCTCGTAGCCTTCGCCGGTTTGCAGCGCGCGGCGGATGGCGAAGAAATCGGG
>QEVN01000125.1 GCA_003576795.1 Burkholderiales bacterium | reverse complement strand
TTCATTTTGTTGCGATACCTCCGGGTCGGCGTACCAGGTCACTTCTGTGGCAAACTGCGGCGTCCGCCGAATCGAATCGCGGCCCTGCCGCTGTCCCGACGGCGCCCCCCGCCGATGTCCTTTCCATACGAACTCTTCATCGGCCTGCGTTACACCCGGGCCAGCCGCCGCGCGGGTCGGCGCAACGGCTTCATCTCGTTCATCTCCACGCTGTCGATCGCCGGCATCGCGCTGGGCGTGGCCGCGCTGATCATCGTGCTGTCGGTGATGAACGGCTTCCAGAAGGAAGTGCGCGACCGCATGCTGTCGGTGCTCGCGCACGTGGAGGTCTTCGCGGCCGGCGCGCCGATGCTCGACTGGCGCTCGGTGCTCGAGAAGGCCGAGCGCAATCCGCGCGTCGTCGCCGGCGCCCCCTACGTTTCCGGGCAGGCGATGCTCACGCACGACGAGAGCGTGCGCGGCGTGCTCGTGCGCGGCATCGATCCGGCGATCGAGCCGCGCGTGGCCGACTTCGCCCAACACATGCTGCGCGGAAATCTCGACGACCTGAAGCCGGGCTCGTTCGGCATCGCCGTCGGCCGCGAACTGGCGAACCAGCTGCTGCTCGAGCCCGGCTCGAAGCTCACGCTGATCGCTCCGCAGGGCACCGCGACGCCGGCCGGGCTGGTGCCGCGCCTGCGCCAGCTCACCGTCGTCGCCGTCTTCGCCTCCGGCCACTACGAATACGACAGCAGCCTGCTGCTGATGAACCTCGAGGACGCGGCGAAGCTCTTTCGCGTGCAGGGCGTCACCGGCGTGCGGCTGAAGACCACCGACATGCTGCAGGCCCCGCAGATCGCCGCCGAGCTCGCGACTTCGCTGGGGTCCGACGTCTACGTGCGCGACTGGTCCTCGGAGAACCGCAACTGGTTCGCCGCCGTGCAGATCGAGAAGCGGATGATGTTCATCATCCTCACGCTGATCATGGCGGTGGCGGCGTTCAATCTCGTCTCGATGCTGGTGATGACGGTCACCGACAAGCAGTCCGACATCGCCATCCTGCGTACGCTCGGCGCGACCCCGGCCAGCGTCATGCGCATCTTCGTCGTGCAGGGCGCCTCGGTGGGCCTGCTCGGAACGCTGATCGGCATCGTGTTCGGCGTCGTCGTCGCGCTGAACATCGGCGACGTCGTCGCCTTCCTCGAGCAGCTGTTCGGCTTCCAGGTGCTGCCGAAGGGAATCTATTTCATCAACCACCTGCCGAGCGACCTGCGCTGGCACGACGTCTCGACGATCGGCCTCACCGCCTGCGCGCTGGCCTTCGCCTCGACGCTGTACCCGAGCTGGCGCGCCTCGCGCGTGCGGCCCGCCGAGGCATTGCGCTACGAATGAACCCCTCCGCCGATCCGGTGGTGCGCGCGCGCGACGTGCACAAGGTCTACGGCCACGGCGACCTCGTCGTTCCGGTCCTGCACGGCGTCGATCTGTCGGTGCGCGCCGGCGAGCGCGTGGCGATCATGGGCGCATCGGGATCGGGCAAGAGCACGCTGCTGCACCTGCTCGGCGGACTCGACACCTGCACGTCGGGCGAGGTGTTCTGGGAGGACGAGCCGATCGGCGGACTGTCGCAGGCCGAGCTGGGCGCGCGGCGCAATCGGCTGCTGGGCTTCGTCTACCAGTTCCATCACCTGCTGCCCGAGTTCAGCGCGCTGGAGAACGTGGCGATGCCGCTGCGCATCCGGCGCAACGACCCCGCGAGCGCGAACGCGCAGGCCGCGGAGATGCTCGCCCGCGTCGGGCTGGCGGCGCGCGTCGAGCACAAGCCCGGCGAGCTGTCGGGCGGAGAGCGCCAGCGCGTCGCGCTCGCGCGCGCGCTCGTCACGCAGCCGCGCTGCGTGCTGGCCGACGAGCCCACCGGCAACCTCGACAGCCAGAACGCACGCCAGGTGTACGCGCTGATGGAGACGCTGGCGCAGGAGCTGGGCATCGCCTTCGTGGTCGTCACGCACGATCTCGATCTCGCCTCGAGGGCCGATCGGACGCTGCAATTGCGCGACGGCCGCTTCGTGCCGGAGAGCGCCGTCGCGCGCGCCGACTCGATCGCCTGCCCGACGCGATGACGTGCTGATCGACACGCACTGCCATCTCGACGCGGCCGAGTTCGACGCGGACCGGGAAGCGGTGCTCGCCCGCGCCTTCGCTGCCGGCGTCGATGCGATCGTCGTTCCCGCCGTCGCCCCGTCGAACCACGAGACGGTACGCGCGCTCGCCGGCGCCGATCGGCGCCTGGGCTACGCACTGGGCATCCATCCGCTGTACGTCGGGCAGGCGGGCGACGACGATCTCGCGCTGCTGCGCACGCGCGTCGCCGCTGCGATGGCCGACGAGGCCTTCGTCGCCGTCGGCGAGATCGGCCTGGACTTCTTCGTGCCCGGGCACGACCGCGAACGCCAGCAGCGTTTTCTCGCCGAGCAGTTGCGCATCGCACGCGACTTCGAGCTTCCGGTGTTGCTGCACGTGCGGCGCGCGCACGACTTCGTTCTCGCGCAACTGCGCCGCGTGCGGCCGCTGACCGGCATCGCTCACGCCTTCAACGCGAGCACGCAGCAGGCCGGGCAATACCTCGAGCTGGGTTTCGCGCTCGGCTTCGGCGGCGCGATGACCTACGACCGCGCGCTGCGCATCCGCGCACTGGCGCGCGACCTGCCTTCGCACGCGCACGTGCTCGAGACCGACGCGCCCGACATCGCTCCCGCGTGGATCGCGCATCGGCGCAACGAACCGGCGCAGGTGGCGCGCATCGCCGACGCCTTTGCGCGCTTGCGCGCGCTTCCTCGCGAGCAGGCGATCGCGCAGACCGCCGCCAACGCATTGCGCGTGTTGCCGCGGCTCGCTCGCGCGCTCGGTGCATCGGGCGCCGACGCGCCTTAGGGCAGCACGCCGACTGCGGCCCTCGTCCCGGGCGACCTAGGCGATCGGGCCGATGCCGCGCGCGCGAGCGCGCGCCTAGCATCGGGCGATGCGCCTGCCGCTCTCGTTCCTCGCCGTCCCGCTGCGCGCGGCGGTCGGTTCGCTGCGCGCGGCGGTCGCCCCGCAGCTTGCGGCGGTCGTTCCGCTGCCCGCGGCGGTCGTCATCGCCGCGCTCGCCGTGCACCGCCTGCCTGCACTGCCGCCGCCCGCACTCGCGTGGGCGCTGCTCGTCGCCGGGCTCGTCGCGGCGGCCGCGTCGGCCCTCGGTCGTCCGGTGCTTCGCTGGGTGGCGATCCTCGCGGCCGCCGCCGGAGGAACGATGGTCGCTGCCGATGCCGCATTGTCGAAGCGCATCGACGCCACGCAGGAAGGGCGCGACTTCGTCGTCGTCGGACGCGTCGCATCGATGCCGCTGGTCGACGAGCGCTCGACGCGCTTCGTCTTCGACATCGAAGACTGCCTGGACGGCGCCGTCGATTGTCCGCGCGGCGCCCGCATCCGCCTGGGCTGGCAGTCCTTCGACGGGCGCTCGAAGCCGATGCGCGTCGAACCCGGCGAGCGCTGGCGCTTCACCGTGCGCCTGAAGCGCGTCCATGCGCTGCACAATCCCGATGCCTTCGACGCCGAGCTGCGCTCGCTCGAAGAGGGCATCGCCGCCAACGGCAGCGTGCGCGGCGCGCGCAAGGGCTCCGTTCCCAACGAGCGGCTCGATGCGATCCAGTGGAGCGTGGCGGTCGCCTTCGAGCGCGCGCGCCTGCATCTGCGCGATGCGATGCGCGCGGCGCTCGCCGGCGCGCGGCCGGAGGCGGCGGACGTGCTCGTCGCGCTCGTGGTCGGCGACCAGGCGGCGATCGGCACGCGCTGGTGGGACGCCTTCAACCGCACGGGCATCGGGCACCTGATGTCGATCTCCGGCCTGCACATCACGATGCTCGCCGGCATCGCGGTCGCGGCTGCCCGCCGACTGCTGCACACGCGGGCCGCAGCGGCGAGCGGACTGCTGTTGCGCTGGCCGGCACGCCGCATCGCGTGGCTGTTCGGCGTGCTGGTCGCTTTCGTCTACGCCGGCATCGCCGGCTGGGGGATTCCCGCGCAGCGCACCTGCTGGATGCTGGCGGTCGCCGGCGTCTCGCTCTTCACCGGACGTACGCGCTCGATCTCGCGCGTGCTCGCGCTGGCCGCCGGCGTCGTCACCGTGTTCGATCCTTGGGCGCCGCTGGCGGCCGGCTTCTGGCTTTCGTTCGCATCGGTGGCCGCGATCGCCTGGTGCGCGGCCGGCGGACGCGCGCGCGAGCATTTTCATGCGCTCACGCGCAGGCGTCGGGTCGCCGCTGCGCTGGCCGAGGCAGTGCGCACGCAATGGGCGGCGTCGCTCGCGCTCGTGCCCCTGGGCGCGCTGTTCTTCGCCAGCGTCTCGCTGGTCGGTCCGCTGGCCAACGCGTTCGCCATTCCGCTCGTGTCGGCGCTGATCACGCCGCTGGCGATCGGCGCGGCGGCACTGCTGCCCTGGTTGCCCACGGTGGGCGCACCGATCCTCGCCGTCGCGGCGAAGGCCACCGCGTGGCTGCTCGATGCGATCGCGCTGCTGTCCGATTCGCCGTGGGCGATCGCCGTCGTCGCCTCGCCGTCGGCGACGGCGCTCGTCGCCTGCGTGGCAGCGGTGATGGTGCTGCTGGCGCCGGTGCGCGTCGCCGCACGCGAACTGGCCTTCGCCGGCCTGCTGCCGATGCTCGGCGCCTCCACGCAGGCGCCGCCCGCCGGTGCGCTGCGCGTCGTGGCGCTCGACGTGGGGCAGGGCAGCGCCGTGCTCGTCGAGACCGCCGGGCGCCGGCTGCTCTACGATACGGGCCCGGCCTGGGGCGGCGACTCGGACGCGGGGGCGCGCGTGATCGTGCCGTACCTGCGCTCGCGCGGCATCGACCGCGTCGATGCGATCGTCGTCTCGCATCTCGATTCCGACCACTCGGGCGGACTGCCCAGCCTGCTGCGCGGCCTGCGCTTCGACTGGATCGGCGGCTCGCTTCCGGCCGACCATGCGGCGCGCAACGCCGGGCGGCCCTTCGTCGATTGCCTGCGCGGGCATGCCTGGCGCTGGGGCGATGTCGTTTTCGAGGTGCTGCACCCGGGCCCGGAGAAGCCGCGCGGCGTGCGCTCGCCGACCAACGCGTCGAGTTGCGTGCTGCGCATCTCGGCGCCGGCGGCCACGGTGCTGCTCGCCGGCGACATCGAGGCGGGACAGGAGCGCGCGCTGGTCGAGCGCTTCGGCGCCGAAGGCCTGCGCGCCGATCTGCTGCTGGTGCCGCATCACGGCAGCCATTCGTCGTCGAGCGCGGCATTCCTCGCTGCCGTGGCGCCACGCCATGCGATCGTGCAGAACGGCTATCGCAACCGCTTCCGCCATCCGGCCGAGCGCGTTCTCGAGCGATATCGCGCGGCGGACATCGAGATCCTGCGCAGCGACCGCGACGGCGCGATCACGATCGAATACGCGCGCGACGGTGCCGCGCGCGTCGCGCGCTCGCGCGTGGACGACCGACGCTACTGGCGCGTGCGCGTCGCCGACGACGAGCTCATTGCGCCGTCCAGCCCCCGTCGATCGACCACGCCGCGCCGCGTACCTGTTCGGCGGCAGGCGAACAGAGGAACGCCGCCAGCTCGCCGATCTGCTCGGGCGTGACGAACTCGCCCGACGGCTGCTTCTCGAGCAGCAGGCTGCGCCGTTCTTCCTCCACCGGGCGTCCGCTCGCTTCGGCACGCGCGTCGATCTGCTTCGCCACCAGCGGCGTGAGGACCCAGCCGGGGCAGATCGCATTGCAGGTGATGCCGGTGCCTGCGGTCTCGAGCGCGACCACCTTGGTGAGCCCGACCAGCCCGTGCTTGGCGGCGACGTACGCCGCCTTCTCGACCGACGCGACCAGCCCGTGCGCCGAGGCGATGTTGACGATGCGTCCCCAGTTGCGCTGCTTCATCGCCGGCAGCGCGATGCGCGTGGTGTGGAAGGCGGCCGAGAGGTTCAGCGCGATCACCGCGTCCCAGCGATCGACCGGAAAGCGCTCGACGGGCGCGACGAACTGGATTCCCGCGTTGTTCACGAGGATGTCGACTCCGCCGTGGCGCGAATCGACGTGCGAGATCATCGCTTCGATCTCTTCGGGCTTCGACAGATCGGCGCCTTCGTAATCGACGTCGACGCCGGCGTCGGCGGCGAGTTTCGAGCGCAGGCGCTCGATCTCCGCCGGGTCGCCGAAGCCGTTGAGCACGATCCGCGCTCCCTTCGCGGCGAGCGAGCGTGCGATGCCCAGTCCGATGCCGCTGGTCGATCCGGTGACGAGTGCGAGCTTGCCTTCGAGCATGATTCGGTCCCTGTACAATCGTTCGACAAGTTTAGGGCCTGTTCCCGCGTCGACCGAGGCGGCGCGGGTTCGGTCGAAGCCTCACGATCCGCCCCTGTCGCCTGGGAACGTCGCGCGATGAACGAGCCGCAGTTGCGAACCGTCGGTTGCATCAGCGTGCGCGGGCTGCACAAGCTCGCGTACTGGGAGTGGCCTTCGCAGGCCGGAGCCTCCGCACCCACCGTCGTCTGCGTGCACGGGCTCACGCGCAACGGTCGCGACTTCGATGCGCTGGCCGATCGGCTGTCGCGCAACTGGCGCGTCGTCTGCCCCGACATGATCGGCCGCGGCCGCTCCGATCGCGCGCCCGACCCGATGCTCTACGTGCTGCCGCAGTACATCGCCGACTGCGTGACGCTGATCGCGCGGCTCGACGTCGAGCGTCTGGCCTGGGTCGGCACCTCGATGGGCGGCCTGATGGGAATGATGCTCGCGGCGCTGCCGGGCAATCCGATCGACCGACTCGTGCTCAACGACATCGGTCCGGTGCTCGGTTCCGCCGGGCGCACCCGCATCGCCGAGTACGTCGGCGACGATCCGCAATACGCGACGCGCGCCGCGGGCGTCGCCGACCTGCGCGAACGCATGCGCAGCTTCGGTCCGCACACCGACGAGCAGTTCGAGTTGCTGGTGCGCCATTACCTCGTACAGCGTGGCGACGGCTGGGCCTTCCACTACGATCCGGCGATCGCGGTGCCGTTCAAGAGCCTGCAGTTCGAGCCGCCCGACCTCTGGCCGGCCTACGACGCCATTCGCGTTCCCACCCTGCTGCTGCGCGGCGCCGACTCCGACCTGCTGAGCGCCGCCACCGCGCAGGAGATGGCGCGACGCGGGCCGCGTGCGCGCGAGGTCGTCTTCGCCGGCGTGGGCCACGCGCCGTCGATCATCGATCCCGCGCAGATCGACGCGGTCGAACGCTTTCTCGACGAGGGCCGCGCATGACGGCAAACGACAAGATCGTACGACTGCAGGTGGGCCTGCGGATGTCGCAGGCGGTCTGTTACGGCGGATTCGCCTGGCTCGCCGGGCAGGTCGCGCAGGACGTCTCGCTCGACGTGTCCGGGCAGACGCGGCAGGTGCTCGAGGCGATCGACCGGCTGCTCGCCGAGGCGGGCACCGACAAGACGCGCATTCTCCAGGCGAACGTCTATCTCGCCGACATCGCCGACTTCGCCGCGATGAACGCCGTATGGGATGCCTGGGTGCCGCAAGGGCACACGCCGGCCCG
>QEVN01000124.1 GCA_003576795.1 Burkholderiales bacterium | reverse complement strand
CGGCCGGCGGGCCGAAGGGCGACATCGCCCTGCCGGCGGCGGCGAAGATGCTGCGCGAGGCGCAGATGTCGCCGTCGCAGGTGCCGGGTACCGGCCGCGACGGCCGCGTGACGAAGGCCGACGTGCTCGGCGCCGTGGCCTCGGCTTCCGCGGCGCAGGCGGCGCCGGCCGCGCGGTCGAGCGTGCCGGCCCCGGCGCGCCCGGCGCTGCCCGAGGTGCGCCCGCCGGTCGACGTCTCGCAGCTGATCGAAGGCCGTCCCGAGCAGCGCGTGCCGATGTCGCGGCTGCGCCAGCGCGTCGCCGAGCGGCTCGTGCAGTCGCAGCAGACGAACGCGATCCTCACCACCTTCAACGAAGTGAACATGCAGCCGGTGATGGAGCTGCGCAAGCGCTACCAGGACCGCTTCGAGAAGGAGCACGGCACGCGGCTGGGCTTCATGTCGTTCTTCGTGAAGGCCGCGGTGCACGCGCTGCGCAAGTACCCGATCGTCAACGCGTCGGTCGACGGCGCCGACATCGTCTATCACGGCTACTTCGACATCGGCGTGGCGGTCAGCTCGCCGCGCGGGCTCGTCGTGCCGGTGGTGCGCAACGCCGACCAGCTCGGCTTCGCGCAGATCGAGCGGCAGATCGCCGATTTCGGCAAGCGCGCACAGGAAGGCAAGCTCGGCATCGAGGAGCTCACCGGCGGCACCTTCTCGATCAGCAACGGCGGCGTGTTCGGCTCGATGCTGTCCACGCCGATCATCAATCCGCCGCAGTCGGCGATCCTCGGCGTGCACGCGACGAAGGATCGTCCGGTGGTGGAGAACGGACAGATCGTCATCCGGCCGATGAACTATCTCGCCGTCTCCTACGACCACCGCATCATCGACGGCCGCGACGCGGTGCTGTTCCTCGTTTCGATCAAGGAGGCGCTCGAGGATCCTTCGCGCCTGCTCCTGGACCTGTAAGGAGGCGCGCGAACATGGCCCAGGCCTACGACGTCGTCGTCATCGGCGCCGGTCCCGGCGGTTACATCGCGGCGATCCGCGCCGCGCAGCTCGGCATGAACGTCGCCTGCATCGAGGGGTGGCGAAACGAGAGCGGCGAGCTTTCGCTCGGCGGCACCTGCCTGAACGTCGGCTGCATTCCGTCGAAGGCGCTGCTCGCCTCGAGCGAGGCCTACGAGCTGGTGCGCGAGAGCTACGACGCGCACGGCATCGGTGTCGACGGCCTGCGGCTGGACATCGGGAAGATGCAGGCGCGCAAGGCGGGCATCGTGAAGAAGATGACCAAGGGGATCGAGTTCCTGTTCCGCAAGAACAAGGTCACCTGGCTGAAGGGCTTCGGCCGCTTCGTCGGCTACGAGGACGACGCCTACCGCATCGAGGTCGCCGACGAGGAAGCCGACGGCGCGCCGGCGCAGCTGGTCGACGCCAAGCACGTGATCATCGCCACCGGATCGAAGCCGCGCGCGCTGCCGGGGCTGGAAGTCGACAATCGCATCGTCTGCGACAACGTCGGCGCGCTGGCGATGACCGAGGTGCCCGCGCGGCTCGGCGTCATCGGAGCCGGCGTCATCGGCCTGGAGCTGGGATCGGTGTGGCGGCGGCTGGGCGCCGAGGTCACCGTGCTCGAGGCGCTGCCCACCTTCCTCGCGGCCGCCGACGAGGGCGTGCGCAAGGAGGCCTGGAAGCAGTTCAAGGCGCAGGGCCTGCGCATCGAGCTGGACGCGCGCATCGCCGGCGTCGAGGTCGGCGACAGCGGCGCGCGCGTGCGTTACTCGATCGGCGAAGGAGAGCCGCAGACGCTCGACTGCGACCGGCTCATCGTCTCGGTCGGACGGGTGCCCAACACCGAGGGCCTCGGGCTCGATGCGATCGACCTCGCGGTGGACGAGCGCGGATTCGTTCCGGTCGACGAGCATTGCCGCACGAAGGCGCCGAACGTCTGGGCGATCGGCGACGTCGTGCGCGGCCCGATGCTCGCGCACAAGGCCGAGGACGAGGGCGTGATGGTCGCCGAGCGCATCGCCGGGCAGGACCCGCACATCGACTACGGCATGATCCCGTGGGTGATCTACACCTCGCCCGAGATCGCCTGGGTCGGACGCACCGAAGAGCAGCTGAAGAAGGAAGGCCGCGCGTTCAAGGCCGGCCAGTTTCCGTTCTCGGCGAACGGCCGCGCGCTGGGCACCGGGCATTCCGCGGGCTTCGTCAAGGTGCTGGCCGACGCCGCCACCGACGAGGTGCTCGGCGTGCACATCGTCTCGGGCGCGGCCTCCGAGCTGATCGCCGAAGCCACGCTGGCGATGGAGTTCCGCGCGTCGGCCGAGGACATCGGCCGGGTGTCGCATCCGCATCCGTCGATGTCCGAGGCGCTGCGCGAGGCCTCTCTCGCGGCCACCGACAAGCGCTCGCTGAACGCCTGAAACGATTCCTTCCCACGTCTTGAGTTCACGCGGGTGACCGTCGCCCAGACCTGCGCTCGGGCCTTCGCCGAGCGCGGCCACTCTCCCGATGCCGCGCAGCAGGCGGCGATCGAGCGCCTGCAGCGCATGTGCGACGACTTCGTCGCGTTCAAGGCGGCGCGTTCGAACCGCATCAAGAAGCTCGTGCTGCGCCCCGACGTGCCGCGCGGCGTCTGGCTGTACGGGGGCGTCGGCCGCGGCAAGAGCTTCCTGATGGACTGCTTCTACGCGGCCGTGCCCGTGGTGCGCAAGACGCGGCTGCATTTCCACGAGTTCATGCGCAGCGTGCACCGCTCGCTGGACGAGCTGAAGGGGCGCGCCGATCCGCTGGACGCCGTCGCCGCGAACGTCGCGCGCCGCTACCGGCTGATCTGCTTCGACGAGTTCCACGTTTCGGACATCGCCGACGCGATGATCCTCGAGCGGCTGATGCGCGGGCTGTTCGCGCATGGCGTCACCTTCGTCATCACCTCGAACTACCGGCCGGGCGGCCTGTACCCGGAAGGACTGCACCGCGACCGCATCCTTCCGGCGATCGAGCTGCTCGAGCGCAACCTCGACGTGCTGTGCGTGGACGCCGGCGTGGATTACCGCCGGCGCTCGATCGCCGACGTGAACGCCTACCAGACGCCGCTCGGGGCGGCCGCCGACCGCGCGCTGCGCGAGATCTATGCGCGGCTGGCGGAAGCGCGCGACGAAGACCCGCGGCTGATGATCGAGCATCGCGAGATCCGCGCCCTGCGCCGCGGCGGGGGCACGGTCTGGTTCGATTTCCGCACGCTGTGCGGCGGTCCGCGCTCGCAGAACGACTACCTCGAGATCGCCAGCCGCTTCCACACGGTGATCCTCTCGGGCGTGCCGCGCATGAGCGCGGCGATGGCCTCCGAGGCGCGGCGCTTCGTCTGGCTGGTCGACGTGCTCTACGACCGGCGGGTCAACCTGATCGTGTCGGCCGAAGTGCCGCCCGAGCAGCTGTACACCGAGGGCGCATTGTCCAACGAGTTCCATCGCACGGTCAGCCGCCTGGTCGAGATGAACTCGCGCGAGTACCTGCAGGCGCCGCGCAGGAGCGTTGCCGAGGCATTGCACGGCGCCGCCGATGCCTGACGGCGCCGCGTTCTTCGGCACCGCCGGCGAAGCGGGCGCATTGAGTCGGCAGGGGCTGCGGACGTATCATTGGCGCACGGTGTTTTTCGCTGCGCATTCCCCCTTCTGGCCCCTCCTCGGGAGAACGGTACCCAGATGATCGAAGACCATAGCGTCGACGAAAGCGAGAACGCAACCGGCATCGGCGACTCGATCCGACAGCGCATCACCGAACTGCAGCTCGAACATCGCGGCCTCGACACGATGATCGACGCGCTCGGCGTGCAATCGCATTTCGACGAATTGCAGTTGCGGCGGCTGAAGAAGCGCAAGTTGCAGATCAAGGACGCGATCGCGTTGCTCCAGATGCAGCTCGTTCCCGACGAACCCGCCTGATGCCGTTTGCCGGCGCCGCGTCGCGTCTGGCCGAAGCGGTCGACGCGGCCTTCGACGCCGAAGGACCGATCGCCCGGGCCACTGCCGGGTATGCGCCGCGCCCTGCGCAGCGGGAGATGGCGTGCGCCGTCGCCGAGGCGATCGATGGCGGGCAGCCGCTCGTCGTCGAAGCGGGCACCGGCGTGGGCAAGACCTACGCCTATCTCGTTCCGGCGCTGCTGAGCGGCGCCCGGGTGCTGATCAGCACCGGAACGAAGACGCTGCAGGACCAGCTCTTCCGCCGCGACCTGCCGCGCGTGCGGCAGGCGCTCGGCTCGGGCGCGCGCGTCGCGCTGCTCAAGGGGCGGTCGAACTACGTCTGTCGTCATCACCTGCGACGCAACCTCGCCGAAGGCCGTTTCGAGCGCCGGGAGGACATCGCCGCGCTGCGTCGCATCGAGCGTTTCGCGGCGATCTCGGCCACCGGCGATCGCAGCGAGGCGCCGGGCATCGCCGAAGACGCGCCGGCCTGGGCGCTGGCCACTTCCACGCGCGAGAACTGCCTGGGGCAGGAGTGCGACGACTACGGCAACTGCTTCGTGTTCCGCGCGCGGCAGGCCGCGCAGACCGCCGACGTCGTCGTCGTCAATCACCATCTGTTCTGCGCCGACCTGTCGCTGCGCGACGAGGGCATCGCCGAGCTGCTGCCCAGCGCGAACGCGATCGTCTTCGACGAGGCGCATCAGCTGCCGCAGGTGGCCACGCAGTTCCTCGGGCGCGGCGTGTCGACGCGACAGCTGGTCGATTTCGCGCGCGATCTGCATCGGGCGGGGCGCGACGAGGCGCTCGACGCGGCCGACTGGACGGCGCTGTCGGCACGCATCGAGCAGGCCGTGCGCGAACTGCGCCTGGCCGCGGGCCGACCCGGCCGACGCGATGCGAACCAGGCGCGCGCGAACGACGCGCTGCGCGAGGCGGTCGAGGCGGTCCGGAATGCGCTGCCGCACGAGGCGCTGCAGCGCTTCGCCGAGCGTGGGCGCGAGCTGGGCCGGCTGCTCGTTCGCGTCGACGAGCTGGCCGAGCGGCTGCGCGAATGGAGCGACGGCGTCTGGCAGCGCACGGGCGAGGGCGAGTCCATCCACTGGGCCGAGGTGCACGCCAGCGGCGCCGCCTTGCAGATCACGCCGCTGTCGGTGGCCGACACGCTGCGCCGGCACCGCGAAGCTTCGCCCTGCGCCTGGATCCTGACCTCGGCCACCTTGTCGGTGGCGGGCAACTTCGATCACTTCGTCGAGGCCGCCGGCCTCGACGACGCGCGCACGCTGCGCTGCGACAGTCCCTTCGACTACGGCCGCCAGGCGCTGCTGTACGTGCCGCGCGACTGCGGAGACCCGGCCGCGACCGGGTTCGCCGAACGCGTCGCCCGCGCCGCATGGCCGCTGATCGCCGCCAACGGCGGGCGCGCGTTCGTGCTCTGCACGAGCCTGCGGATGGTCGAGCAGCAGGCCGCGCTGCTGGCCGAGCGGATCGCCGCCACCGATTGCGGCATCGAGCTGCTGGTGCAGGGCAGCGCGTCGCGCTCGGCGCTGATCGAGCGTTTCCGCTCGTCGCCGCGGCCGTTGCTGGTGGGCTCGGCGAGCTTCTGGGAAGGCGTCGACGTGGTGGGCGACCGCCTCTCGCTCGTCGTCATCGACAAGCTGCCCTTCGCGGCGCCCGACGATCCGATCCTCGCCGCGCGCATCGATGCGGCGCGTCGCGCCGGCCGCGACCCCTTTCGCGAGATGCAGCTGCCCGCGGCGGCGATGGCGCTGAAGCAGGGCGCCGGCAGGCTGATCCGTTCCGAAACCGACCGCGGCGTGCTGATGATCTGCGACGAGCGGCTGGCGACGCGTCCCTACGGACGAAAGCTGGTGGCGAGCCTGCCCGCGTTTCGCCGCACGCGCGATGCCGACGAGGCGCTGGCGTTCTGCGAGTCGTCGGCGAGCGGCTCGCCGGTGCGCGACTCGGCGCTCAGCGCCACACCTGCCACCAGCGACGATCGTCTTCCGGCAGGCCTTTCGTGAGCAGGTCGCTGTTGGGGAAGTTGGTTCGCAGCACGCGCTCGGCGTCGTCGCGCAGCTCGGGCATGCCGAGCTGGTCGTACGACTTCACGAGCAGGTAGAGCGCCTCCTCCACGGCCGGCGCCTGCTGGAACTGGCGCACCACTTCCTGCGCCCGGTTGGCGGCGGCGACGTAGGCGCCGCGCCGGTAGTAGTAGCGGGCCACGTGCACCTGGCCGCGCGCCATCGAGTTCACCAGGTATTCCATGCGCAGGTGCGCGTCGGGCGCGTACTTGCTCTCCGGAAAACGCGTGACCAGTTCCTTGAACGCGTCGAAGGATTCGCGCGCGGCCGCGTGGTCGCGCTCGGAGAGGTCCTGGCTGCCCAGCTTGGCGAGCAGGCCCTGCTGCTCGTTGAAGTTGACGATGCCCTTCAGGTACAGCGCGTAGTCGATCGACTCGTGGTTCGGATGCAGCTTCATGAAGCGGTCGATCGCCGCCAGCGCCAGCGCGCGTTCGCCGTCCTTGTAGTGCGCGTAGGCGGTGTCGAGCTGCGCCTGCTGCGCCCAGGTGCCGAAGGGATAGCGCGCCTCGAGCTTCTCGAGCAGCTTGATCGCCTGCTCCCAGTTGCCGTTGCGCATCTCGTCGCTGGCCTCTGCATATAATCGTTCGGGCGTCCAGCCGAGCGTCGTGTCGGGCGCTTCGGAGGTGCTGCATGCCGCCAGCGACACCAGGACCGCGCAAGAGGCGGCCCGCACGAAGGAGACCAGAGCTGATTTCATGCGCGGCATTATAGCGACGGCCTCCGGCGAGGCGCCCGAGGACGAGCGGCCCGCGCCCCTGGTGATCGACGCCGTCGACGCGGCCGGCCAGCGCCTCGACCGCTATCTCGCCGCCCGCATCGACGGCATCTCCCGCACGCGACTGCAACAGTGGATCGCGCTGGGCGCCGTGCATTGCGACGAACGCGCGCTCGCGGCGAGCACGCGCCTGAGGGGCGGCGAGCGCATCGTCGTCGAGCCGCAGCCGCGCGAAGCCGACAACGCCTTCGCGCCCGATCCGGTCGAGCTGAACGTCGCCTACGAGGACGAGGACCTGCTCGTCGTCGACAAGCCCGCCGGCCTCGTCGTGCATCCGGCCGCCGGCAACTGGCGCGGCACGCTGATGAACGGACTGCTGCATCATCGCCCGGCGCTCGCGCGGCTTCCGCGCGCGGGCATCGTGCACCGCCTCGACCGCGACACCAGCGGGCTGCTCGTCGTGGCGAAGACCGAGCGCGCCTTCGCGTCGCTGACGGCGCAGCTGGCCGACCGAAGCATGGGGCGACGCTATCTCGCGCTCGCCGTCGGCGTATGCCTGCCGCGCGGCACGATCGATGCGCCGATCGGGCGCGACCCGGTCTCGCGCGTGCGAATGGCGGTCGTCGACGCCGAGCGCGGCAAGGCCGCCCGCACGTACTACGAGCGGCTGGCGCTCGGCAGGCTCGACGACCGCGACCTGAGCCTGCTCGAATGCCGGCTCGAGTCGGGGCGCACGCACCAGATCCGCGTGCACCTGCGCTCGATCGGCCATCCGCTGGTCGGCGACACGCTGTACGGCGGCGCCGCGCTCGGCGGCTTCGCTCGCCAGGCATTGCACGCCTGGCGTCTCGCCCTGCTGCACCCGGCCGACGCTCGCCCGATGCAATGGCGTTCGCCGCTGCCCGAGGACCTGCGCGTGCTGTGCGCGGCGGCGGGCATCGACGTCGCGTCGATCGAGGCGCGCGAATGACGCGGC
>QEVN01000123.1 GCA_003576795.1 Burkholderiales bacterium | reverse complement strand
CGCGCCGGCGCCGCCGCGAAGAAGTCGCAGCGAGCGGCGAAGCGGGCAGCGCCGGCTTCGGCTCGCACTTCGTCGCGCGCCTCGTCGCGCGCAGCGACGCCTGCGCCGCCGCGCACGAGCGCGCGAGCGCCCGCATCGGCGGGGGCCGACGCCGGCGATGCGCGCCGCGAGCACGAGTTGTGGCGGCTGCTCGGCGCGATCTGCTCGATGCACGAGCGGCGCGCCGACGAAGCCTCGCGCGACGTCCAGGCCTGGCTGAAGTGCCTGTACGTGCGCGAGCGCGTCGGCGAGGCCTTCGTCGGTCGCGTCACCGGCGTGGCGCCTTTCGGCATCTTCGTCACGCTCGACGAGCTGTACGTCGAGGGCCTGGTGCACGTCTCCGAGCTGGGCAGCGAGTATTTCCAGTACAACGAGGTCGCCCACGAGCTGCGCGGCGAGCGCACCGGCAAGCGCTACCGGCTCACCGACGAGGTCGAGGTGCAGGTCTCGCGCGTCGATCTCGAGGCCCGGCGCATCGACTTCCGGCTGGTCGATCGGCTCGGCTTCCGCGAGCTGCAGCGCGGCGAGACGCGCGATGCGGAGACGCCCTCCGCGCCGAAGGCGGCGCCGGCGAAGTCGGAGAAAGTGAAGAAGGCGCGCGCCGAACGCGCTGCCGCGCGCAGCAAGGCGCCTGCGGCGTCGGCGAAGAAGCGGCGCACCGGCCTGCGCCGGCGTCACTGAAGCGCCGGCGAACACCACACCGAGAACACCACACTGAGCGCCACTGAGTGTCACCGAGCGAGTGTCACTGAGCGCCACCTGTCCGGCTGCCTTCCGATGCACGAGCACGAAGAACGATGCTGATCTACGGTTTCCATGCGGTGCTCGCGCGGCTGCGTCGCGCGCCGGCCGGGGTGCGCGAGCTGTACGTCGACGCGCGGCGCGAGGACGTGCGCGTGCGCGACCTGCTGCGCGTGGCCGAGGCGGCGGGCGTGCGCGCGCATTTCGTCGATGCCGATCGCCTCGAGCGGCTGTGCCCGCACAAGCGGCACCAGGGCGTCGTCGCGCTGGTCGAGGCGCCGCCGAAGGGACAGCGACTCGACGAGCTGCTCGACGCGCACGAGAGCGCCGCCGAGCCGATCCTGCTGCTCGTGCTCGACGGGGTCACCGATCCGCGCAATCTCGGCGCATGCCTGCGCGTGGCCGATGGTGCGGGAGCCGCCGCGGTGATCGCGCCGAAGGATCGCGCCTGCGCGCTCACCGAGATCGCGATGCAGACGGCCAGCGGCGCGGCCGAGAGCGTTCCGTACCTGATGGTGACGAATCTCGCGCGCGCGCTCGACGAGATCCGCGATCGGGGCATCTTCGTCGTGGGCACGGACGAGCGTGCGACCACCGGCCTGTACGAGCAGCGGCTCGAGGGGTCGCTCGCCTGGGTGCTGGGCGCCGAGGGCACGGGCATGCGCAGGCTCACGCGCGAGCGTTGCGATGCGCTGGTGCGCATTCCGATGCGGGGGGCGGTCGGGAGCCTGAACGTGTCGGTCGCGGCGGGTGTCGTGCTGTACGAGACCTTGCGTCAGCGGGCGGCGGTGGCGGCGACGTGAGGGGCGGCGTTCGCCGCCCGCCTCGGCCCGCTGCCGACTGCCGCTCGAGCGTCGTCGTTCGTTCGCGTGAGTGCCGATGCCCGGCGAGCATGAGCCCATGAAGCGGCGAAGCCCCGTGGCCGAGACGGGGATCGCGGCGGACGCCGTCGTCGCTCGTGCGCGTGCCTGGCTGCGCGAGGCCGGGCGCGTCGTCGTCTTCACCGGCGCCGGGGTGTCCGCCGAGAGCGGCATCGCGACCTTTCGCGATGCGCTCACCGGGCTGTGGGCGCGATTCGATCCGCAGGCGCTGGCGACCGAGGCCGGTTTTCGAGCGGATCCGGCGCTGGTCTGGCGCTGGTATGCCGAGCGCCGGGCGGCGGTGGCGAAGGCGCGGCCCCACGCCGGGCATGCGGCGATTGCCGCCTACGAGGCGCGGGGCGGCCGACGCGTCGACGTCGTCACGCAGAACGTGGATGGACTGCACCGCCGCGCCGGCAGCCGCAACGTGCTCGAGCTGCACGGCGACATCACGCGGGTGAAGTGCCTGGAAGGATGCGGCACTCCCGAGTCGATCGATGCGGCCTTCGACTGGCGCGGCGATCCGCGCGAGCCGCCGCCGTGTCCGCGCTGCGGGGCGCCGCTGCGGCCGGACGTGGTCTGGTTCGGCGAGTTTCTCCCGGAAGCGGTGCTCGCCGAGGCGCAGCGCGCGGCGTCGGCCTGCGACGCGATGCTCGTCGTCGGCACCTCGGCGCTCGTCCATCCAGCCGCGGAACTGCCGATGCTGGCACGGCGCGGCGGCGCGCGGCTCATCGTGGTCGATCCGGCGGAGACGGCGATCGACGACATCGCCGACGCCCGCATTCGTGCGCCGGCGGCGGTTGCGCTACCGTCGCTGCTGGCGGAATAGCCAGGGCGCCTGCGGATCGTTCTGGCGCCACAGTCCGGCGCGCCGGGCCTGCGCCCGTGACTGCGCCTGCGCGTAGCGCTCGCGTTCGACAGGAGAGAGATCCGCGTCGTAGCGCGTGAAGTGCCAGGCGAGGCCGCGGTCGAGCTGTTCGAGCCCGATGTCGCGACCGGAGACGAACACCCGTCCGACCACGCGCCCGTAGGCGTCGACCTTGATCGCCTCGACGCGCAGCTCGCGCTCGTCGATCGCGTCGCGCAGCGCGTTGCGCGAGACGTTGGCGAAAGGCTGCGTGCGCTCGGGGGCGTCGATTCCGGCGATGCGCACGCCGAGCTCGCGTCCGTCGCTCGTGCGCAGGCGGAACGAGTCGCCGTCGTAGACGTGCTCGACGACGCCGTCGATCCAGGCGACTTTCCGCGCCGACGGCGCATCGGCCGCCGCCTCGGAGACCGAAGGCGATCGGAATGCGTCGCGCGCGTGGGCTGCCGGCGGGCCGGCGACGAATACGAACAGCAGCGCGATCGCGAGCGGCAGCGCGCGCGCGAAGGGCAGGGCCGGGGGCGTGCCCGGCGTCAGGGCCGGGGGCATCCCCGGCGCCGGCTGCGGAATGGTGGCCCTCCTCAGCGTCGCGTCAGCAGCACGCCGAGCAGCACGCCGACGGCGGCAGCGATGCCCACGGCGTTCCACGGGTGTTCGTGCACGTATTCGTTGGTATCGGCGGCCGTTCGGCGCGCGGTTTCGAGAGCGGCCTCCTGGAACGCGTTCAGCTCGCCGCGGGCCGCGTTCACGCCGCGCTCGAGGCGATCGCGAACGAGGTTCAGCTGCTCGTTTCCGCTGCGCGAGGCCGCCTTGAGCATTTCCTCGGCGTCGGACACCAGCGAGCGCAGTTCGGCAGCGAGCCGATCGCGCGCAGCGGCCGCCTGTCCCGCGGCCTGTTCCATCGCTTCCATTCGTTCTTCTCCGGTTCGGGGCCTGGTCGTTTCGTTCACGGTGTCCGGTGCCTCAACGGAACACCAGCACCGGGATGCTCGAGTGCGTGAGCACCTTGTTGGTTTCGCTGCCGAGCACCAGGGCGCTCAAGCCGCGCCGGCCGTGCGAGGCCATGAAGATGAGGTCGCAGCCCCGGTCGCGCGCCGTGTCGATGATCGCGCGGTACGGCTGCGTGTGCCGCACCGAGACGGTGTCGCAGTCGACGCCGGCCGCTGCCGCCGATTGCGCGGCCGCTTCCAGAACGATGCGCGCGTTTTCCTCGGTGGCCTTGGTGAACTCGGCGAACGAGGCCTGGCCCGCGGCGGGGAACTCGGCGAAGGCCGGCGGAATGTACTCGGGCATCACGTGCAGCGCCGTGATGCGCGCGCCGCTGTCGCGGGCGAATCCGATGGCGCGTTCGACCGCGTTGTTCGACAGCTCCGATCCGTCGGTGGGAACCAGCAGGTGCTTGTACATGCGTCTTCTCCGCGAGCAACGATGCTTGCATGCTAGTCGATGCGCCGCGGCCGCGCGAGCCGCTCCGGGCCGTTGCCTCCGGTTCCGCCGCGGTCGTTACAAACTGTTACCGGCTGTTGCCGCACTGCCATCGAAGGGCGGGCTTCGATCGGTAGATTGGCGTCGAACCGGGCAACCGGCCCGGTGTGCAGGAGTTTGCTCATGTCGATGCCGCACCTCGCCGAATCCCGCGTCGCGCCGCTGGGTCTTGCTCTCGTCGAAGGCCAACAGCCCGCGAGCGCGCAGGTCGCCCGTCCGCGCATGCCGGCCCGGCGCGTGGACGGCCTGGAAATGCTGCTGGCCGCCGCGTCGGCCACCCGTCGGCGCGTGCGCCGCGGCGAATACCTGTATCGCTACGGCGATCCCTTCCACTCGCTGTTCGGCATTCGTGCCGGTTCGTTCAAGTCGGTGCTGCTCACCGAGGACGGACGTGAGCAGGTCACCGGCTTTCACCTCGGCGGCGAAGTGCTCGGCGTCGACGGCATCGGGCTGGACGTGCACGCCGGCGACGCCGTGGCGCTGGAAGACAGCGAGGTCGTCGAGATCCCGTTCGCCGAGCTGGACGCGCTCGCCACGCGCGATCCGGCGCTGCAGCGCGAGCTGTTCCGCATGCTCTCGGCGGAGATCCAGCGCGAGCGCGCGCTGATGCTGCTGCTCGGTTCGATGCGCGCCGAGGAGCGCCTCGCCGCGTTCCTCATCAACCTGTCGCAGCGCATGGCGGCGCGCGGCTTTTCCGCCAGCTGCTTCGTGCTGCGCATGACCCGCGAGGAAATCGGCAGCATGCTCGGGCTGAAGCTCGAGACGGTGAGCCGGATCCTGTCGCGCTTCCAGGCCGAAGGCCTCATCCACGTCCGGAATCGCGAAATCGCGATCGTGTCGCAGCAGGCGTTGCGGGCGGTGATCGGCCGCAACGATACGCGGCGCGAAGCACGCTGAGCGCGATCGTCAGCCGCCGGGCGATGGGATCGGCCGTGGCGCCGGCGCGTCGAGCGCGCGGCGCAGGAGGCGCGCCAGCTGGTCGATCCGGTAAGGCTTGGCCAGCAGTTCCGCTCCCACCCGGCGTTCGAGCAGCTCGATGCTTTCGGGCGCGTGCCCGGAGGTGAAGACGACGCGCAGCCCCGGGCGCCGGCGTGTCGCCTCGGCGGCGAGCGCCGGTCCGTCGATGTCGCCGCGCATCACCACGTCGGTGAACAGCAGGTCGATGCGCTCGCCGGAATCGACCCAGGCGAGCGCCTGCGCCGCGCCGGCTGCGGGCAGCACCCGGTAACCGAGCTTGCCGAGGAAGCCGACCGCCACCGATCGCACCTCCTCGTCGTCTTCGACCACGAGGATCGTTTCCGCGCCCCCCTCGTAGTCGGCGCTGCCGGCGCGATGCACGCGCGGCCCGGCGCTGCCGTCGTCGGCCGGCAGGTAGAGAGCGATCGACGTGCCGGCGCCGGGCGTGCTGTGCACGTCGATGTGGCCGCCCGACTGCTTGGCGAAGCCGTAGACGAGGCTCAATCCCAGGCCGCTGCCCTTGCCGCTCTCCTTCGTCGTGAAGAAGGGTTCGAAGGCGCGCGCGAGCACTTCGGGCGACATGCCCGAGCCGGTGTCGGCGACGACGATCCGCACGTAGTCGCCGGCGACCAGCGGCTCGTCGCGCGTCGCCGGATGCGCCGGTGCGCTGACCCGGCTGGCGGACAGCGTGAGCCGGCCGCCGTCGGGCATCGCGTCGCGCGCGTTCACCGCGAGATTCAGCAGCGCGGTGTCGAGCATGCCGGGGTCGGCCTTGGCCGGCGGCAGCGCGTCTTCGAGGTCCAGGCGAACGTCGATCTTCGCGCCGAGCGTGCGACGCAGGACGTCGACGATCGAATCGAGCAGTTGCGCGACGTCGATCGCGCGCGGCTGCAGCGTCTGACGGCGCGAGAACGCGAGCAGCTTGCGCGTGAGGTCGGCGCCGCGGCTCGTCGCGCGCAGCGCTGCCTTCGCCAGTCGCGCGCCGAGCGCGTCGTCGGCGATGCGGTCTTCGAGCATCTGCAGGTTGCCCGAGACGACGGTGAGCAGGTTGTTGAAATCGTGCGCGACCCCGCCGGTGAGCTGGCCCAGGGCCTCGAGCCGCTGCGACTGGAAGAGCCGCGCCTCCGCGCCCTCGCGCTGCAACGCGGCGCCCACCGTGTTGGCCAGCGCCTGCACGAAGTTGCCGTCGTCGCGCGAGAAGCTGCGCGAGGCGCGCGAACCGGCCAGCAGCAGGCCCAGGCACTGGCCTTCTTCGCCGGGAATCGCGCAGACGATCGCCGTGGAGGGATCGGCGGCATCGCCGGAGCCGAACAGCATCGGCTGCTCGAGCAGCATCGGCCGATCGAGCAGCCGCCCGGCGTCCTCGGCGACGAGCTGTCCGAGATGCTCGCGCAGCGCTTCGATGCTCTCGTCGGCGCCCAGGCCGAGCCGGGCGGCGATGTCGATCCTGCCTCCGGCGAGCGCGACCCGCCCGCACAGCGCGAAGTCGACGCGCAGGTGTTCGATGATCAGCGCGCAGGCCTGCTGCTGGATCGCGGCGAAGTCGCGCGTGGCGAGCGCCAGGCGGCCGAAATCGGCCACTGCGTTCGCCTGCTGCGCGCGGACGATGAGGTCCTGTGCACGACGCAGATCGTCCACGTTGCGCACGCTCGCACAGGTCCAGACGGCGCCGTCGACGCGCAGCGGATTGAGGCTCGTCTCGACGGCGAATTCGTGCCCGTCGCGATGCCGGGCGGTGAGCGCGATGTTCGTGCCCATCGGGCGCGCGCGAGGGGCGCTGCGATAGCGCGCGCGATGCTGCGCGTGCGATTCGCGGAAACGCTGCGGTATCAGCTCCTCGATCGAGCGGCCGACGAGATCGTCGACCGGGTAGCCGAACACCGCTTCGCAGCGCGCGTTCGCGATCCGGATGCGGCCCGCATCGTCGACGATCAGCATCGCTTCGGATGCCGAGTGGAAGACCTGGCGGTACAGCGCCGGTTCGTCGATCGCGGCGCAGGCCGGCGTGCCCGCGGTTTTCGATGCGGTTTTGGATTCAGCGCGGGGCATCGCTCGACCGGGCGTCCGGCGACACGCGTGCAGCGAACAGGTAGCCGACGCCGCGCACCGACTTCACCAGCTGCGGCTCGGCCGGATCGCTCTCGATCTTGCGTCGCAGCCGCCCGACGAGCACGTCGATCGCCCGGTCGAAGGGACCGGCTTCGCGCCGGTACAACGCGTCCATCAGTTCGTCGCGCGTGAGCGCGCGGTTCGGCTGGCGCACGAAGGTGGCGAGCAGGTCGAACTCGCCGGTCGTCAGCGCGACCGGTGTGCCGTCGGAGCGCAGAACCGAACGCGCCGCCAGATCGATGTGCCAGCCGTCGAACTCGAATCGCTGCGGTTGCTCCGCGGCAGTTGCGGGCGGCGGCTGCGCCGCCCCCTCCGGGCGCAGGCGCCGCAGCACGCTGCGCACGCGCGCGACCAGCTCGCGCAGGTCGAAGGGCTTGGGAATGTAGTCGTCGGCGCCCAGTTCGAGGCCGAGAATGCGGTCTACCGGCTCGCCGCGGCCGGTGACGATGATGATCCCCGGAACGTCGGCGCGGCTGCGCAGCTCGCGCGCCAGCACCAGGCCGTCCTCCTGCGGCAGGCCGAGGTCGAGCAGCACGAGATCGACCGGATGCTCGGCCAGATGGCGGCGCATCTCGCCGCCATCGGCCACCGCGGTGACGTCGAACCCGAAGTCGCTCAGGTACGCGAACAGCAGCTCGCGGATTCCCTCTTCGTCGTCGACGACGAGGATGCGCTCGGCCATCTCCTTCGCGCTTGCCTAGGAGAGCGTCGGCGCCGCGCGCCTCACCCGCACTCGCCCTGATGCCCGCAGGCGGTGCAGAACATGCAGCCGTCGCGCCGGATGTAGGCGTGCGCCCCGCACGAGGGGCA
>QEVN01000122.1 GCA_003576795.1 Burkholderiales bacterium | reverse complement strand
CGCCCGCCGGCGCTGCGCCGCATTGGGCTCGGCCCGCGCGCCGCCCGCCGGGGCCCGAACCGCAGCCCCGCGTCCCTGGAGGTCGAGGTGTTCGGCCGCTGCAACCAGCAGCCGACTCCTCTCGAGTGCTTTTTTCTCTTTGAACACGATCGGCGTTCCGCTCGACGCCGAGCCGCGCCGCACGAAGCGACACGCACGCCACCACATCGAGGGGCGGGTCGCGGGAAGGGCGGACGGGCGGCTTTTGGCGCGCCGAGCGCTTCCGAAGGAAGCGGCGAAAAAGGAGGCCGACATGTTTGAGGCCCCGCAGGGGCCGAGTTTGTCGGCCTCCCGCCGCTGACGAGGAAGGCGAGGGAAGCCCCGCGAAGCGGGGCCGCGACATCGCCGCCCGTCCGCCCTTCCCGCGGCCGACTCAGCGACCGACCGGCACGCCGGTCGGGTGGATCCACCCCATATACTGCGCGAACAGGATGAACGCGAACAGCGCCACCGAGAATCCCACGCGAAAGCCCAGCGCCCGCATCGTGTTGCGCGTGCGCCCGCGGTCCCGCACGAGGAAGAACAGCGCGGAAGCGAGGCTTCCGATGATCAGCACGAAGGCGAAGGCGACGATCCATTTCACGGAAGAAGGCTCCGGGGGCCGGTCTTCGATTCTAGTGCCGCGGCCGGCAGCGGGTCTGCGCGGGGCGGGCCCGTGCTGACGAAGCGGGGTTCGACGCCGGCGTGACCAGCGGCTCGAAGAATTCGCGCGCCCGCTTTCGCGCCTGGGCGCCGACGCTCGCGGCGCTCGTCGTCGTCGTGCTCACCGTCTCGCTCGGCAACTGGCAGCTGCGGCGCGCCGACGAGAAGCGCGCGCTGCAGGCGCAGCGCGACGCGGCCGAGCGCGATGCGCCGGTCGACCTGAGCGCTGCGGGCAACGACGCCGACGCGCTCGACGGGCGCCGCGTTCGGGTTCGCGGGCGCTTCGTGTCAGAATTCGAGGTCTTCATCGACAATCGGACCCACCGGGGCGTCGCCGGCTTTCACGTGCTCTCGCCATTGCGCCTCGCCGGTTCCGACTCGCACGTGCTGGTGCTGCGAGGGTGGGTCGCTTCCGATCCGCGCGAGCGTTGGCGCGTTCCGCGGGTGCCGACTCCCGAGGGCGAGGTGCAGGTCGAGGGCATCGCGCAGCGCGAGCTGGCGCATACGCTGGAGCTGGGCCGTACGCCCGAGCCCGGGCCCGACGACCGCATCTGGCTCAACGTCGATCTCGATCGATATCGTCGCTGGTCGGGACTCGCGGTTCGGCAGCCGATCGTGCGCGAGCTGACGCCGCCGCAGACGCCGAACGGCGACTTCGAAGACGGGCTCGTGCGCGACTGGCCGCGCCCGGGGGGCGACGTCGAGAAGCACGTCGCCTATGCGTTCCAGTGGTACTCGATGGCAGCGCTCGCCGCCGGGCTGTGGATCTGGTTCGTGGCGCTCGCGCGCTGGCGCGGGCGTTCGCGCGACGGCGACGGCCGCGGCGACGCATTGCGGAGATGACGGGCAGGAACAGGCAGGTGACGGATTCGACGGTTTCAGACGAACGCGCGCAGGATCGAAACGCAGGCGAGAGGCGCACGGGCGACCGGCGTGGAGATGCGCCGCGCGCGGGCGAAAGGCGCCCCCGCGGCCGGCTCAAGCTGCTCCTGCTGTTCCTCGTGCTCGCCTCGCCGATCGCCGCGTCGTATTACACCTATTACGTGCTGCGGCCCGACGGGCGCACGAATTACGGAACGCTGGTCGAGCAGCGACCGGTCGACGCGCTGGGCGGAGCGCCGGTGGTCGGCGACGTGCGAACGCTCGGCGAGCTGCGCGGCCGCTGGGTGATGCTCGTCGTCGCGCCTTCGGACTGCGACGATGGCTGCCGCCGGCGTCTGTACCATGTGCGTCAGGTACGCTTGACCGCAGGCAAGGAACGCGACCGGGTCCAGCGCGTATGGTTGCTGCCGGACGCGGGAACGCCGGATCCGGGCCTGCTCGCCGAGCACGAAGGGCTGCTCGTCATCCGCGCGCCCGCGCAGGCGATCGCCACGAGCCTGCCGGCCACCGAGACGACCTCCGTTTCGGACCATATCTGGTTGATCGATCCGCTGGGGCACCTGATGATGCGCTTTCCGCGCGATGCCGATCCCAGCCGGATCAAGAAGGACCTCGCAAAGGTGTTGCGGGCCTCCGGAATCGGATGACGCGTCCGTTGTCGCGTCAGGAAGCAAGAGAGCAAGAGTCCAGAAGATGAGCGCAACGATCGAGAGTTCTTCCCTGCTGCGCGAGCGCCCCCGCGGGCGCACGGCGTTGCGCTACCGGCGGCTGATCGGCTTCACGCTCGTGCTCACCTTCGCGCTGATCATGCTCGGCGCCTACGTGCGGCTCAGCGACGCGGGGCTCGGCTGTCCCGACTGGCCGGGCTGCTACGGCACGCTCAGCCCCTTCCATGCGCAGGACGAGATCGCCAAGGCGGTCGCCGCGCAGGGCGGCGAGCACGGGCCGGTGTCGATGGGCAAGGCCTGGCGCGAGATGATCCACCGCTACTTCGCCAAGCTGCTCGGCCTGCTCGTGATCGCCATCGCGGTCGTTGCTTGGCGCAAGCGCGCGGAATTGCGCCAGTCGCCCGCGCTGCCGATCGCGCTGGTCGGCGTCGTCGTGCTGCAGGGCATCTTCGGCATGTGGACGGTCACGCTGCTGCTCAAGCCGGCGATCGTCACCGGGCACCTGATCGGCGGGTTGCTCACGCTGTCGCTGCTGCTGTGGTTGTGGCTGCGCCAGACCGAGGTTCCGCGCTACGTCGACGCCGAGCCGGTGGCGTCGCTCTACGCGCCCGCGGTGCTCGGCGTCGCGCTGCTCGCCGCGCAGATCTTCCTCGGCGGCTGGACCAGCACGAACTACGCGGCGCTCGCCTGCACCGACCTGCCCACCTGCCGCGGCCAGTGGTGGCCCGAGATGGACTTCGCCAACGCCTTCCATTTCGTGCGCGAGCTCGGTCGCACCGGCGACGGCGCACTGCTCTCGCAGCAGGCGCTCACCGCGATCCACGTGATGCATCGGCTCGGCGCGGTGATCGTCGCGCTGTACGTGGGCTGGCTCGCGTGGCGCACGCGCGGCACCGACGGCGTGCGCGGGCTGGGAAGCGCCGTGCTGGTCGTTCTCGTCGCGCAGTGGCTGCTCGGCCTGTCCAACGTGTATTTCAGCCTGCCGCTGCCGGTGGCGGTGATGCACAACGGCGGCGCTGCGCTGCTGCTCGGCCTGCTCGTCGCGCTGCTCTTCCGCGCGCGCCAGGCGCGCGCGAGCGTCTGAGGAAACGGGGTCCCGACGCGATGGACATGCCCGCTGTCAGGCCGTCGGGCTGGCGACTGGCCGTTTCGCAATACGTCACGGTCACCAAGCCGCGCATCGTGCTGCTGGCGGCGTTCTGCGCGCTGATCGGCATGCTGCTGGCGAGCCGCGAACAGGTGCACTGGCAGATCCTGCTGTTCGGCACGCTGGGCATTTCGCTGCTCGCCGGCGCGGGCTTCGCGTTCAACTGCCTGATCGAACGCCACATCGACGCGCGCATGGCGCGCACGCGCGGCCGGCCTTCGGCCAGCGGCGAGGTCGGCGTGCCGGGACACGCGCTGTTCGCCACCGTGCTGGCCGTGCTCGGCGCCTTCGTGCTGTACGTGTTCGTCAATCCGCTGACGATGTGGCTCACGCTGGCGACCTTCGTCGGCTACGCGGGCATCTACACCGTGCTGCTCAAGCCTTCCACGCCGCAGAACATCGTGATCGGCGGCGCCTCGGGCGCGATGCCGCCGGTGCTGGGCTGGGCGGCAGTCACCAACGAGGTGACCGCGGCGCCGCTGGTGCTGTTCCTGATCATCTTCGTCTGGACGCCGCCGCATTTCTGGTCGCTCGCGCTGTACCGCATCGACGACTACCGCAAGTCCGGCCTGCCGATGCTGCCGGTCACGCACGGCCCGGAATTCACCCGGCTGAACATCCTGCTCTACACGGTGCTGCTGGTCGTCGCATCGGTGCTGCCGTTCCTGATCCAGATGAGCGGCCTGCTCTACCTGGCCTGCGCGCTGGTGCTCGACGCCGTCTTCCTCGCCTATGCCTGGCGGATGTGGCGCAACTACTCCGACGAACTCGCGCGGCGCACCTTCGGCTATTCGATCTTCTACCTGTCCGCGCTGTTCGGCGCGCTGCTCGTCGACCACTTCATGAACTGATCGAGGAGGATCCGATCCCGATGACGACTCTCGACGCGCTCGCGCCGCGGTCCGGGCGCTGGACGCGGCGGGCCGCAATGGCGGCGATGCTCTCGGGCGCCCTCTGGCTGGCCGGCTGCCAGTCGAAGCCCGAGTTCCGCAACACCGACGTCACCGGCGCCGATTTCGCGCAGGATTTCCATCTCACCGGCCACGACGGCAAGCAGTACTCGCTCGCCGATTTCCGCGGCAAGGCGGTCGTGATCTTCTTCGGCTACACGCAGTGCCCCGACGTCTGCCCGACGACGATGTCGGAGCTGGCCGAGGTGATGAAGGTGCTCGGCCCCGATGCCGATCGCGTGCAGGTGCTGTTCGTCACCGTCGACCCGGAGCGCGACACGCCGCAACTGCTCGCCAGCTACGTGCCGGCCTTCGATCCGCGCTTCCTCGGCCTGTACGGCGACGAGCAGGCCACCGAACGCACGGCGAAAGCCTTTCGCGTCTTCTACCAGAAGGTGCCGGGCAAGACGCCGGGCAGCTACACGGTGGACCACACGGCGGGCAGCTACGTCTACGATCCGAAGGGCAGGCTGCGGCTGTTCGTCAAGCACGGCACCGGGCCGGAGCCGATCGCGCAGGACCTGCGAACGCTGCTGGCGGGCTGAGCGGGCCGTCAGCCGGCCCACTTGGGCCTGACCCGCTCGAGCTGACCTGCTCAGGCGCTCCGCTCAGTCACTCCGCTCAAGCGCTCCGCTCGCTGCCGGCGCCCACGTCCGTACGCTGCGTCAGCGCCGCCAGCACCGTCGCGGCGAGGATCATCGCGCCGCCCGCCAGCGTACGCGCGCTCAATGTCTCGCCACCGATCGCCACCGACGACAGCGCCGCGAACAGCACCTCGCTGAGCATCACGATCGCGGTCACGCTCGCCGGCACGCGCGCCACGCCGTACTGCAGCGCGAAGTTGCCGGCCAGGAGCGCGAGCGCCAGCGCGATCGTGCCCACGATCCACAGCCAATGCGGCGCGGGCGGAAAGGCCATCGTGCCGCCGAGCGACATCGCCCAGGCCATCGTCACGGCGACCACGAAGCCGCCGACGAACATCGCGAGCGCGCGTACGTCGTCGGGCGCATCGCGGTTGCGCCGGACGAGCACGTTGACGAAGGCGAAGCACAGGCCGCCGGCCAGCCCGAGCCAGTCGGCGAGCGACGAAGGCAGCGGGACGCCCGCACCCGGCTGCCACAGCACGATCGCCGCGCCGCCGAGCGCGAGCGCCATCCGCGCGAGCGCCGCGCGCGTGATCGCTTCGTCGAGCAGCCAGCGCGCGAGCAGCATCGACCACACCGGCATCAGATAGAAGAGCAGGACGACGCGGACGACTTCGCCGATCATCACGCCCCAGTTGAAGGCGACGTTGGTCGCGCCGGCGGCGAGCAGGAGCCAGAGCAGCGTCGGTCGCCGCAGCAGTCCGCGCCAGGCGAGCGGGCGCCAGACGCTGATGACGATCGTCGAGAAGAGGAAGGCGAAGCCGGTCGCCCAGACGCTGTGCAGCCCGAGCGCGTTCAGCTGCCGGAACGGCCACCACGAAACGCCCCAGACGAAGGCGTTGAACAGCAGGCAGGCGAGGGCTGCGGCCGGCACGGAGCGCAGCCCGCCGCCTCAGACGTACTCGGCCAGCGCTCCTTTCATCTTCTGCAGCGCCTTCGCCTCGATCTGCCGGATGCGCTCGGCCGACACGCCGAACTCGTCGGCGAGCTGGTGCAGCGTGAGCGTTCCGCCCTCGGACTCGTCCTTCAGCCAGCGCGTCTCGATGATGCGCCGGCTGCGCGCATCGAGCGCGGCCAGCGCGCTGGCGATGCCCTCGCTCTGCAGCCGGTCGCGGTCGCGCGATTCGAGCACCTGCGTGGGCTCGGCCTGCGGCGCGGCGAGCCAGGCGATCGGCGAGTAGCTCTCCTCGCCGTCGTCGAGGGACGGATCGAGCGCGACGTCCTGGCCGCCCAGGCGCGTTTCCATCTCGACGACGTCCTTCTCGCGCACGTTCAGGTCGCGCGCGATCGCGTCGACCTCGGCAGCCGTGAGCGCCTGCGGGCCGGACTTGCGCGAGCGCAGGTTGAAGAACAGCTTGCGCTGCGCCTTCGTGGTGGCGACCTTCACCGTGCGCCAGTTCTTCAGGATGTACTCGTGGATCTCGGCGCGGATCCAGTGCAGCGCGAACGAGACGAGCCGCACGCCGCGATCGGGGTCGAAGCGCTTGACCGCCTTCATCAGGCCGATGTTGCCTTCCTGGATCAGGTCGGCGTGCGGCAGCCCGTAGCCGAGATACTGGCGCGCGATCGACACGACGAGCCGAAGGTGCGACAGCACCATCTCGCGTGCGGCGTCGAGATCGCCGGTTTCCCGGTACCGGCGGGACAATTCGGTTTCCCGCTCGGCGCTGAGCATCGGCAGGCGGTGAACCGCGGCAATATAGGCATCGAGATTTCCGACCGCGGGCAGCGCCATCATCGCGTTGGGCGAAGCGGGCACGAGAGCGGTGGAATTTCCCTTCGTCATCCGGATACCTCCTTACTGAAAAGAGAGATTAGCACTCTCGGGCCGAGAGTGCCAGAGTGAGACGAGCCTAAGACAGGATAGACAGCTTTCCAGGATCTCCCATGCTCCAGCTCTATACCTATTTCCGCAGTTCGGCTTCGTTTCGCGTGCGCATCGCCTTGAATCTGAAGGGATTGCCATGGGAACCGAAGGTCGTCTGGCTTCCTTCGAACGAGCAATGCGCCGACCCGTTCCGGGCGGTAAATCCGCAGGGATTCGTCCCCCTGCTGGTCGACGGCGAGCAGCGGCTCGCCCAGTCGCTGGCGATCATCGAGTACCTGGACGAAACGAAGCCGGGGCCCCGGCTGCTGCCCGGCGACGCGCTGGGGCGCGCCCGCGTGCGCTCGCTGTCGCTGCTGGTGGCCGCCGAGATCCATCCGCTGAACAACCTGCGCGTGCTGAACTACCTGCGCGACGCGCTGGGGCTCGACGCCGAGACGATCGCCCGCTGGTATCGCCACTGGTGCGACGAGGGGCTCGCCGCCCTCGAGCGCGAGCTGGCCGATCCGCGCACCGGCCGCTTCTGTCACGGCGACGACCCGACGATGGCCGACGCGTGCCTGGTGCCCCAGGTCTTCAACGCGCGGCGCTTCGAGACGAAGGTCGAGCGCTACGAGCGCGTGATGCGCATCTTCGACGAGTGCATGCAGCTCGAGGCGTTCCGCAGGGCCCAGCCGTCCGAGCAGGCCGAGGCCTCGCGCGGCTGAGGCCGGCCTTTCGGCCGACCCTTCCGGCTGCCCCTGTCGGCGGCCCGACCGAAGGGTAGCCTCCCCCGACCGGTGGATGGCGCCCGCCGGCCGCCCCGACATAGGATGGAGCACCCGCGCCGGCGCTGTTTCGCGCTGTTTTTTTATCGCGTGGCCCGGCTTCCCGACCGCCACTGCAAGGTGCTCCGATGCCTGCCGAAGTTGCCGCTTCCGCTGCCGTGACCGTCCGTGTCGCGCGCAGCGAAGACGACCGCGCCCGAGTGTTCGCGCTGCGCGCCCGCGGCCGTCACGGAGCGGCGGGGCCGTTCTCCGACGCCTGGGATCGCCTCCCCAACGCCACGCTGCTGCTTGCGGAGTCGCGTTTCGACGGCGAGGCGCTGGGCACGCTGCGCATCCTCACCGGCGACCGCGGTCCGATGATGGTCGACGGCCTGCTCGAGTTGCCGGCGTCGCTGAAGAGCCAGTCGCTCGCCGAAGGATCGCGGCTGGTCGTCTGCGAAGGCCCACACGAATCGCAGGTGCGGCGGATGCTGTGGAAGGCCTTTCACCTCTACTGCCTGGCGGCGCAGGTGCAGGCGATGCTGGTCGCCGCCCGCGACGCGGCGGCGCGCGAATACGAGTCGCTCGGCTTCACCGACGTCCTTCCCGACGGAGCGCTGTTCGCGCCGCGCGGCCGCGATCTCGCCACCCACCGGCTGATGTGCCTGGGCGTGTTCGAGGCTCGCGAGGCGATGAAGCACAACGGGCACCCGCTGCACGAGTTCTTCTTCGTCGAGCGGCATCCGGAGATCGATCTGCTGGGTCCCTTCGGCGCCG
>QEVN01000121.1 GCA_003576795.1 Burkholderiales bacterium | reverse complement strand
ATGGGACGCGCCGGCTCGCGTGCGCGCGCTGTCGACCACGCGGCGCGGCGGCGTCAGCGAAGGACCCTGGGGCCTGGTCGACGGAAGCCGCGGCGGATGGAATCTCGGCGCGCGTTGCGGAGACGATCCCGCTGCGGTGCGCAGCAACCGCGAGCGGCTCGCGCGCGCGATCGGCGCGATGCCGGTGTGGCTCGACCAGGTGCACGGCACCGACGTGCACGAGATCGTCGCCGGCGCTTCGACCGGGGACGCGAGCGCAGGCACGTCGTCGGCCGACGCCTGCCTCGATGCGACGGTCGCCGACGCCCCGCGCGCCGACGCCTCGGTGACCAACGTTGCGGGCGTCGTGCTGGCCGTGCTCACCGCCGATTGCCTGCCGGTGCTGCTCGCCGATTCGAAAGGCGAAGTCGTCGCGGCGGCGCACGCCGGCTGGCGCGGCCTCGCCGACGGCGTGCTCGAGCGCACGGTGCAGGCGATGCGCGCGCTCGGCGGCGCGAACGCCGAGCTGTGCGCCTGGCTCGGGCCGTCGATCGGTCCCGCGGCATTCGAGGTGGGCGAGGAGGTTCGCGCGCGCTTCTGCGAGGTCGACCCGCGGGCCGCACGCGCATTCGTCGCCGGCGAGCGCAGCGGCAAGTGGCTGGCCGACCTTCCTGCGCTCGCGCGTCTTCGGCTCGGCGGGATCGGCGTGCATCGCGTCGCCGGCGCGGATCGCTGCACGGTGCGCGACGCGACGGATTTCTATTCGTATCGGCGTGACGGCCCGTGCGGCCGCATGGCCACTCTCGTCTGGATGACCTCGCGTTGACAAAAAGATGGCGCAGTGCAGAATGAAAGCGGCGGTCCGGCCGACAACGACGGAGGAGAAGATGCCCGGTGCAACCCGAGCGGCGCGGAGCGGCGAGCCGAAAGCAGCACGAAGCAGGGAATCGGCGTCGCGCGGCGCGAAGAAGGTGCGCGGGCAACCGGCGGTCGACGAAAAGCGCGCTGCGGAGCAGGCTCCCGCGGCCGGATCGAGCGCAACGAGCGCTTCCGCCAGGACGCCGCGCGCCGCGAAGTCCGCGAAAGGAAACTCGGGGAACTCGGACAAGGCGGCCTCGAAGCCCGCGGCTCGCGAAGCGGGGCAGGCAACCTCGTCGAAGCCCGTGGCGCGCGCAGCGCGCAAGACCGCCTCGTCGAAGCCCGCCGCTCGCGAAGCGCAGCAGGCCGCCCCGTCGAAGCCCCGCGCCGGCAATGCGCGGCCGTCGGCCTCGTCGAAGCCCCGCGAACGCCGGCTGCCGGTCTCGCCGGTCTCCGAAGCCCACGCGCTGCACGACAGCGGCGGCGAGCCGATCCATGTCCCCGGCAGTCGCCTCGGCGCGCTGCAGGCCGAATATCTGTCGCGCCTGGGCGAGCTGGTCCGCTCGCCGGCGGCGCCGCAGCCCGAGGACCGGCGTTTCTCGAGCGATGCCTGGCGACAGGGTCCCTTCGCGTGGACCGCCTCGCTGTACCTGCTGAACGAAGAGTTCATGAAGCGGCTCGCCGAGTCGGTCGAAGGCGGCGACGAGAAGACGCGCGAGCGCATCCGCTTCGCCACGCAGCAGTGGCTCGCCGCGATCTCGCCGGCGAACTTCCTGCTCACCAACCCGGAAGCGCAGCGACGCGTGCTCGAAACGCAGGGCGAGAGCCTGCGCTCCGGCATCGGCAACCTGCTCACCGACCTGCAGCGCGGGCGCATTTCGCAGACCGACGAGTCGGCCTTCGAGGTCGGCGTGAACGTCGCCACCACGCCCGGCTCCGTCGTCTTCGAGAACGATCTCGTCCAGCTGATCCAGTACGCGCCGTCCACCGAAACCGTCGGCAGCCGGCCGCTGCTGATGGTGCCGCCGTGCATCAACAAGTTCTACATCCTCGACCTGCAGCCCGAGAACTCGCTGGTCGCCTACACGGTGGCGCAGGGACACACCGTGTTCATGGTGTCGTGGAAGAACGTGCACGCCGACCAGGGCGATCTCGGCTGGGACGACTACATCGAACGCGGCGTTCTCGAGCCGATGCGCGTCGTGCGCGAGATCGCCGGCGTCGAGCACATCAACGCGCTCGGCTTCTGCGTCGGCGGCACGCTGCTCGCCACCGCGGCCGCGGTGCTGGCGGCGCGCGGCGACGACTGGATCGAGTCGATGACGCTGCTCACGTCGTTCATCGATTTCTCGCGCCCGGGCTCGATCGGCGTCTTCGTCGACGAGCACCAGGTCGCCTACCGCGAAGCGACGATCGGCTCGGGCGGCATCATGCCGGGGCGCGAACTGGCGCTCACCTTCAACTACCTGCGCCCGAACGACCTGGTCTGGAACTACGTCGTCGCCAACTACCTGAAGGGCGAGGCGCCGCCGGCCTTCGACCTGCTGTACTGGAACGCCGACAGCACGAATCTCCCCGGGCCGATGTACTGCTGGTACCTGCGCCACATGTACCTGCAGAACGAGCTGCGCCAACCCGGGCGGCTCACCTGCCTCGACGTTCCGGTCGACGTCGGCGAGATCGGCGTGCCCACCTACCTCTACGCCTCGCGCGAGGACCACATCGTTCCGTGGCAGGGCGCCTACGAGTCCACGCAACTGCTGTCGGGGCCGTTGCGCTTCGTGCTCGGCGCGAGCGGCCACATCGCCGGCGTGATCAACCCGCCGGCGAAGGGCAAGCGCAGCCACTGGCTCGGCGAGAGCCTGCCCGAGAACGCCGAGGACTGGTTCGCGCAGGCGAGCGAGCGCCCGGGCAGCTGGTGGCCCGACTGGGCGCAATGGCTGTCGGAATTCGCCGGCGAACGGCGTGCCGCACCGAAGACGCCGGGCAATGCGCGCCATCGCGCGATCGAGCCCGCCCCCGGGCGTTACGTGAAGGAGAAGGCGGGCTAGATCGGACATTCAGCGGCGGGCCGGCGCCCGCCGTATCCAGCGGCGAACGAAAGGAAGCACAGCCATGAGCAGGATCGCGTACGTGACGGGCGGGATGGGCGGCATCGGAACGGCCATCTGCCGCAGGTTCCACGACATGGGTTTCACCGTGATCGCCGGCTGCGGGCCGACGCGCGATCACCAGAAATGGGTCGCCGAGCAGAAGGCGGACGGCTACAACTTCCATGCGTCGGTGGGCAACGTCGCCGACTGGGACTCCACCCGCGCCGCCTTCGAGAAGGCCGCGCAGATCGGTCCGATCGACATCCTGGTGAACAATGCCGGCATCACGCGCGACGGCGTGTTCCGCAAGATGACGCTGGAGGACTGGCGCGCCGTCATCGACACGAACCTGAACTCGCTGTTCAACGTGACCAAGCAGGTCATCGACGGCATGCTCGAGCGCAACTGGGGCCGCATCATCAACATCTCGTCGGTGAACGGCGAGAAAGGCCAGTTCGGCCAGACCAACTACTCGGCCGCCAAGGCCGGCATGCACGGCTTCACGATGGCGCTCGCGCTGGAGGTGGCGAGCAAGGGCGTGACGGTGAACACGGTGGCGCCGGGCTACATCGCCACCGACATGGTGATGGCCGTGCGCGAAGACGTGCGCGAGAAGATCATCCAGACGATCCCGGTGCGCAGGCTCGGCAAGGCCGAGGAGATCGCGTCGATCGTCGGCTGGCTGGCCACCGACGACGCGGGCTTCACGACCGGTGCGGAGTTCTCGTGCAACGGCGGCCTGCACATGGGCTAGGGCCCGCACAGGCCCTGATCCGGAGAACCCGATGGCGAACGCCACCCGTCTGATCAAGAAGTATCCCAACCGGCGGCTGTACGACACGCAGACGAGCGCGTACATCACGCTGGCCGACGTCAAGCAGCTGGTGCTCGGCAACGAGAGCTTCAAGGTGGTCGACGCCAAGAGCGGCGAGGATCTCACGCGCAGCATCCTGCTGCAGATCATCCTCGAGGAGGAGGCGGGCGGCGCCCCGCTCTTCTCCTCGCCGATGCTCGCGCAGATCATCCGCTTCTACGGGCACGCGATGCAGGGGATGATGGGCGCCTATCTCGAGAAGACGATGCAGGCCTTCGTCGAGATCCAGAACAAGATGCAGGAGCAGTCGAAGACCTTCTACGACAACAAGGGCATCCCGAACCCCGAGATGTGGGCGCAGTTCATGTCGATGCAGACGCCGATGATCCAGACGATGATGGGCAACTACATCGAGCAGAGCAAGAACCTGTTCGTGCAGATGCAGGAGCAGATGCAGGCGCAGACGCGCAACATGTTCCAGAACTTTCCGTTCCCGATGTCGCCCGGCGGCGGCGCGGGCCCGGGCGGGCAGGGCGGCCCGGGAGACAAGGGCGAGAAGAAATAGCGCCGTCGCAGGGCCGCCTTCGGGCGGGGTGCGCTGCGCCGCTTCGTTAGAATCCGGTCTCGCACGCCGCTCGCCGAGCGGCGTTTTCGCTGGGCCTGCCGATGAACGCCGTATCTCCGCCGCTTCGACGCCGCCGCTCGCCGCGCACGCCGAAAGTCGGTTTCGTCTCGCTCGGTTGCCCGAAGGCCACCGTCGATTCCGAGCGCATCCTCACGCGGCTGCGCGCCGAAGGCTACGAGATCGTCGGCGACTACGCGGGCTCCGACCTCGTCATCGTCAACACCTGCGGCTTCATCGACGAGGCGGTGCAGGAGTCGCTCGATGCGATCGGCGAGGCGCTCGCCGAGAACGGACGCGTGATCGTCACCGGCTGCCTCGGCGCCCGCCGTTCCGCTTCGGGCAACGCTCTGGTTGCCGACGTGCATCCGAAGGTGCTCGCCGTCACCGGTCCGCAGGCGACCGACGAGGTGATGACGCACGTGCACGCGCACCTGCCCAAGCCGCACGATCCCTTCGTCGATCTCGTTCCGCCGGGCGGCGTCAAGCTCACGCCCCGGCACTACGCGTACCTGAAGATCTCCGAGGGCTGCAACCACCGTTGCACCTTCTGCATCATCCCGTCGATGCGCGGCGACCTCGTCAGCCGGCCGATCGGCGAAGTCGTGCGCGAAGCGCGCGCGCTGGTCGACGCCGGCGTGCGCGAGCTGCTCGTGATCTCGCAGGACACGAGCGCCTACGGCGTCGACATCAAGTACCGCACCGGCTTCGTCGACGGACGCCCGGTGCGCACGCGCATGCTCGACCTGGTGACCGAACTCGCGCGGCTCGGCGCACGCGTGCGGCTGCACTACGTCTACCCCTATCCGCACGTCGACGAAGTGCTGCCGCTGATGGCCGAAGGGCGCGTGCTGCCGTATCTGGACGTGCCGTTCCAGCATTCGCATCCGCGCGTGCTGCGCGCGATGAAGCGCCCGGCCTCCGGCGAGGCGAACATCGAGCGCATCCGTGCGTGGCGCGCCGTGTGCCCCGAGCTGACGATCCGCAGCACCTTCATCGTCGGCTTTCCCGGCGAGACCGAGGCGGAGTTCGAGCACCTGCTCGCCTTCCTCGAAGAGGCGCAGCTCGATCGCGTCGGCTGCTTCGCCTATTCGCCGGTGGAGGGCGCCGCGGCCAATGCGCTGGACGATCCGGTGCCCGACGACGTGCGCGAAGCGCGGCGCGCGCGCTTCATGCAGGTGCAGGCGAGGATCAGCGCCGCGCGGCTGCGCCGGCGCATCGGCAGCGAGACCTCGGTGCTGGTCGATGCGATCGAGCACGATCGCGCCTCCGGCCGATGGCGAGCGGCGACGCGCTCGGCGGCGGAAGCGCCGGAAGTGGACGGCGTCGTCTACGTCGCGCTGTCCGGCGAAGCGGATGCGAAAGCGCATCCGCCCGGCAGCGAGATGCGCGTGCGCATCGTGGGCGCCGGGGAGCACGATCTGGAGGCCGTGAAAGGGGAGAAGTGAAGGGCCGCAACTCCCCGGCCCCGCGCCTCGGCACCCCCTCCGCCGCGCTTCGAGTCATGCCGCTGTCGAACGCGGCGTTTCCACGCACGCAGCTGCCTTCGTAGACAAGAACGCTGTACCCCGCAGCGCACTGCCCTCACCCCGGGCCCTTCACTGCCTCGTCCTCGCTGCCGCCGCCGCGAGCGCGGCGCCGATCACCAGCACGACCACGGCGATCCACGACGGCGCCACGAACGAGCCGCTGCGCTCGGCCATCCATCCGCCGATCGCCGGACCGACGATCTGGCCGAGGCTGAAGGCGACCGTCATGCGCGCGATCGTCTCGTCGGGCCGGTCCGGCGCGAGCGAGCGCGCCTGCGCGAGCCCGAGCGCGGTGATCGCCATGAAGGTTCCGCCGAGCAGCGCCGCGCCGACGTAGAGCGCGATCGCCTGCTGGCCGATCGCCACGAGCGCCACGCCGATCGCTTCGAGCACGAAGGCGGCGACGATCGCCGGATACACGCCGACGCGCTGCGCGACGCGCGCCCAGAACCAGTTCGACGGCGCGCCGGCGATGCCGACGATCATCCACGTCCAGAACTCGACGGTGCGCCCATCGGGCAGTCCGCGCGCGATGACGACGATGAAGGTCGCCGTGATGATGTAGCCGAAGCCCAGGCATCCGTACGACCAGACGAGCCGGCCGAGCGCGCGCCGGTCGGCGCGGGCGTGCGCAGGCGCTCTTGCGGCAGCGCTCGAGATCGCAGTCGGCGGGGCGTCGAGCCTGCGCCACGGCGCGATCGCGAGCAGCAGGGCGAGCGCCGCGAGCGACGCCCACAACGGCGAGTAGCCCCAGCCCGCGTCGCGCCCGAAGTCGATCAGCATCGTCGAAGCGACGATGCCGAAGCCCACGCCCGCGTAGAGCAGCGCGCCGAGCATCGGGCGTCCTTCGCGCGCGGCGCTGGCGAAGACCACCGCGGAGGCGAAGACGAGCACGAAGGCGCTCGCGACGCCGGCGACGAAGCGCACGATGCTCCAGCCCCAGGTGCCGGCGTCGATCGCCATCATCGCGGTCGTGACGACGGTGGCGGCGAGTCCCGCGCGCAGCCACAGCACGCGCCGGCGCGCGACGAACGAGCGGGTGGCGAGCAGCGCGCCCGCCAGGTAGCCGGCGAAATTGGCCGACGCGACGAAGCCGGCGCCCGACAGCGACAGGCTCGATCCGTCGAGCATCGGCGGCAGCATCGGCGTGTAGGCGAAGCGGCCGACGCCCATCGCCAGCGCCAGCGCGAGGAAGCCGGCGAGCGCTTCGACGGTGCCGCGCGACGCGAATCGCCCGCCGGCAACGCGCGATTCGCGCGATGCGCTCATCGTCCTCGCTCGCGCCGGCGCGTCCGGAGCATGCTCACCGGCCGCGGCCCGGCGCAGGCCGCGGCAACTGATCGTCGAACCAGTTCAGGATCGCGTCGAGCCAGCAGTGGTTGATCGCGTGCGTGGTTTCCGAGCGGACGAGCGGCTTGGCGTGATACGCCACCGACACGCCGGCGATCGACATCATCTTCAGGTCGTTGGCGCCGTCGCCGACGACGATCGCCTGCGCGGGCTCGCAGCCGATCGCCGCGCAGGTGCGCTCGAGCGCGCGCTTCTTGCCGTCGGCGTCGACGATCTCGCCGAGCACGCGTCCGGTGAGCACGCCGTCGCGCACCTCGAGCGTGTTCGCGCAGGCGAAGTCGAGGTCTAGGCGATCGCGCAGGCGCTCGGTGAAGAAGGTGAAGCCGCCGGAGACGAGCAGCACGTGCAGCGAGGCTTCCTTCGCCGCGGCGATCAGCGTCTGCGCGCCGGGCGTCACGCGCAATCGCTCGTCGTAGACGCGTTGCAGCGTCGACTCGGGCAGGCCGGCGAGCAGCTCGGTGCGCCGGCGCAGGCTTTCGTCGAAATCGGCGATCTCTCCGCGCATCGCCGCCTCGGTGATCGCCGCGACTTCCGCCTTGCGGCCGGCGAAGTCGGCGATCTCGTCGATGCATTCGATCGTGATCAGCGTCGAGTCCATGTCGAAGGCGAGCAGCCGGTAGTCCGACAGCCGCACGTCGGCGGGGACGACTTCGGCGTCGACGTGCAG
>QEVN01000120.1 GCA_003576795.1 Burkholderiales bacterium | reverse complement strand
CAGCGCCCAGAACAGCACGGTGGCGACCCGGTCGACGATCCGGTGCGTGGCCCGCGCGGCGGCAGCGGCGTCGCCGGGGTGGTTCCGTTCGGACTGCTCGCGCGCTTCGGCGAGGATCGGCACGAAAGCCTGGGAGAAGGCGCCTTCGGCGAACAGCCGCCGCAACAGGTTCGGCAGGCGGAACGCGACGAAGAACGCGTCGGTGAACCCCGTGGCGCCGAACACGGCCGCGGTGATGTTCTCGCGCGCCAGGCCGGTGATGCGCGACAGCAGCGTCAATCCGCTGACCGTCAGGGCGGCCTTTGCCAGGCCCATCAGCGGCGCCCCGGGCATGGGCGTGCGCGCCTTGCCGCAGACCCGCGAAGTCGGTTATGATCCAAGGCTTTCCAGAATTTTTTCCGGGCGCCGGTTTCGTGCGCGGCCGGATCGAAAATCGAGCGAGATTCTCTCATGGCGAACATTGCATCGGCGCGCAAGCGGGCCCGTCAGGCGGTCCAGCGAAACCTGCACAACTCGAGCCTGCGCTCGCGCCTGCGCACGGCGATCAAGTCGGTGCGCAAGGCCATCGCGGCGGGCGATTCCCAAGTTGCGCGCAGCACCCTTCAATCGGCGCAGGGCGTGATCGATCGCATCGCCGACAAGAACATCATCCACAAGAACGCCGCCGCCCGGTACAAGAGCCGCCTGTCGGCCGCCGTGAAGGCGATGGTTTCCTGAACGCTCAGGCCCCCGCTCAGGCTCCCGAAGATGGGGACCTGAGCGGAGACCTGAGCGGAGACCTGAGCGGGAGCCTGCTGCCGAACAGCGCCGTTCCGATCCTTACGATCGTCGAGCCTTCGGCGATCGCCGACTCCAGGTCGGCAGACATTCCCATCGACAGGGTATCGAAGCCGCCGGCCGCCTCCGGGTCGAGCGCGGCGCGGATTCGTTCGTGCAGCTCGCGCAGCTGCGCGAAGCGCCGGCGCTGCAGCGACGCGTCGTCGGTGGGTTCGGGAATCGCCGTGAGGCCGCGCACCCGCAGCGCGGGCAGCTCGCGGCACGCCTGCACCAGCGCCAGGGCCTCGTCGGGGGCGACGCCGCTCTTCGACGCCTCGCCCGACACGTTCACCTGAACGCACACCTGTAGCGGCCCGAGCGCCGGCGGGCGCTGCTCGGCGAGCCGGCGGGCGATCTTTTCGCGGTCGACCGAGTGGATCCAGTCGAAGTGCTCGGCGATCGGCCGGGTCTTGTTGGACTGGATCGGGCCGATGAAGTGCCACGACAAAGAAGCCCCCGCCCGCGACCACTCGTCGCGGCAGGCCGCGATCTTGTCCAGCGCTTCTTGCACGTAGTTCTCGCCGAAAGCACGCTGCCCCAGGGCTGCGAGCGCGAGGACGTCGGCGGCGGGGAAGGTCTTGCTGACGGCCAGCAGATGCACCGAAGCGCGCGGCCGCGCAGCGGCTTCGCAGGCGCGGTCGATGCGCGCGAGGACGCGCTCGTAGTTTTGCCGCAACGGGGAGTCGCCGTTCATCGTCCGGGAGTCCGTCCGGGCTGCCGGTCGCTGCCCGGGACGGTCGTGTTCCTGAAGATCGGTTCGTGAAGATAACAGCGCGACGATGGCAGCGCGATCGTCGCCCGAGAAGGGAGCCCGATGGACATCGCCGAACTGCTCGCGTTCGCCGTGAAGAACAAGGCGTCGGACCTGCACCTGTCTTCCGGCCTGCCGCCGATGATCCGCGTGCACGGCGACGTGCGCCGCATCAACCTGCCGCCGATGGAGCACAAGGACGTCCACGGCATGATCTACGACATCATGAACGACTCGCAGCGCAAGGAGTACGAGGAGCGCCTCGAGTGCGACTTCTCCTTCGCGATTCCGGGTCTGGCGCGCTTCCGGGTGAATGCCTTCGTGCAGCAGCGCGGCGCGGGCGCGGTGATGCGGACGATCCCGTCGAAGATCCTCACGCTCGAGGAGCTGAACGCGCCGAAGATCTTCACCGAGATCTCGATGACGCCGCGCGGCCTCGTGCTCGTCACCGGGCCCACCGGCTCGGGCAAGTCGACGACGCTGGCGGCGATGATCAACCACATCAACGAGAACGTCTACGGCCACATCCTCACCGTCGAGGATCCGATCGAATTCGTCCACGAATCGAAGCGCTGCCTGATCAACCAGCGCGAGGTCGGGCCGATGACGCTGTCGTTCGACAACGCGCTGCGTTCGGCGCTGCGCGAGGACCCGGACATCATCCTCGTCGGCGAATTGCGCGACCTCGAGACGATCCGCCTCGCGCTCACCGCGGCCGAGACCGGTCACCTGGTGTTCGGCACGCTGCACACGTCGTCCGCGGCGAAGACCATCGACCGCGTGATCGACGTCTTTCCGGCCGCCGAGAAGGACATGGTGCGATCGATGCTGTCGGAATCGCTGCGCGCCGTGATCTCGCAGACGCTGCTGAAGACGAAGGACGGCAGCGGACGCGTGGCGGCGCACGAGATCATGATCGGCACGCCGGCCATCCGCAACCTCATCCGCGAGGCGAAGGTCGCGCAGATGAACTCGGCGATCCAGACCGGCGGATCGTTGGGCATGCAGACGCTCGACCAGTGCCTCGCCGACCTCGTTCGACGCAACACGATCTCGATGGCCGAAGCCCGAGCGGTCGCGTCGGTGAAAGACAATTTCCCCGGCTGACGGAGTCAGCCGGGGAAATCGCGGCGAAGGCTGACGTCCGCGAAGCGGACGTCAAGGCGGCGAAGGCGCCGGGCCGAAGCCACAACTTTCCGGGCTCACTTGTCAGCAGCCGCACGAGAACAGTGCACCAGCAGGAGGTTCATCCATGGAACGCGAACAAGCCGCCAAATTCCTGCACGATCTCCTCAAGCTGATGCTCGCGCGCAACGGCTCGGACCTGTTCCTCACCGCCGATTTCCCGCCGGCATTCAAGATCGACGGCCGCGTGCAGCCGGTATCGGGCACGCCGCTCACGCCGCAGCACACGGTCGAACTCGCCCGCGCGGTGATGAACGACAAGCAGGCCGCGGAGTTCGAAGCGCACAAGGAAGTGAACTTCGCGATCAGCCCGGCCGGCATCGGGCGCTTCCGCGTGAACGCCTTCATGCAGCAGAACCGCGTGGGCATCGTGCTGCGCACGATCAAGTCGGAGATCCCCAGCTTCGAGCAGCTGCAATTGCCTTCGGCGCTGAAGGAACTCGCGTTGACCAAGCGCGGACTGACGATCGTCGTCGGCGCCACCGGCTCGGGCAAGTCGAACACGCTGGCGGCGCTGATCGGGCATCGCAACGAGATGACGCACGGCCACATCGTCACGATCGAGGATCCGGTCGAGTTCGTGCATCCGCACCGCAACTGCATCGTCACGCACCGGGAAGTGGGCGTGGACACCGAGAGCTGGGAGATCGCGCTGAAGAACACGCTGCGGCAGGCGCCCGACGTCATCATGATCGGCGAGATCCGCGATCGCGAGACGATGGAACATGCGGTGGCCTTCGCCGAAACCGGACACCTGTGCCTGGCGACGCTGCACTCGAACAGCGCGAACCAGGCGCTCGACCGGATCATCAACTTCTTTCCGGAGGAGCGCCGGGCTCAGCTGCTGATGGACCTGTCGCTGAACCTGAAGGCGATCATCTCGCAGCGGCTGATCCCGTCGCTGGGCGGCAAGGGGCGCGTGCCGGCGGTGGAGATCATGCTGAACTCGCCGCTGATCGCCGACCTGATCTACAAGGGCGACGTCGGCGGCATCAAGGAGATCATGAAGAAGAGCCGCGAGCTCGGCATGCAGACCTTCGACCAGGCGCTCTTCGACCTGTTCGAGGCGGGGCGGATCGCCTACGACGACGCCTTGCGCAATGCCGATTCGGTGAACGATCTGCGGCTGAACATCAAGCTGAACAGCAAGCGCTCGGAACGCGATCTCGCGCGCAACACCGAGCACCTCGGCATCGTCTGAACGATCCTTTCCGGCCGGGGCAGGGCGGCGGGCTCAGTCCTTGTGGCGGAAGCGGATCCGGCCCTTCGTCAGGTCGTACGGCGACAGCTCCATCGTGACGCGATCGCCGGGAAGCACGCGGATGCGGTGCTTCTTCATCTTGCCCGCCGCGTAGGCGGACACCTCGACGCCGTTGTTCAGCGTGACCCGATAGCGGGTATCGGGCAGCACTTCGGCGACGACGCCTTCCATTTCGATCAGTTCTTCCTTGGCCATCTCGGGCTCCTGTTTCCGTCGCTCGGCTTTGCTTCCCGACCGGGTCGCCGCGCGGCGACACACTTTGCGCTTGCGTACCGGCTGGCACGGCAATTCTCGTGCCGGCCACGGAGTCGGGGAAGAAACGCGACCGCGGTGCGAGGAAATGGGGTTCGGCGCACCGAACGCTTTGCACGAGCACCGGGCGAGCGCGGCGCGAATCGCCGGCTTCGAGCGCTTGTAACGCTAAACGATTGATTATACGCGGCAAGTGCACGAACTGTGCATTTCGTTTGCGTCATGCCGGTCGATCGTCTATAACGCCCTGCATGTCGTTGTCGGGGTTTCTGCGTCGCCTGTCGCGAGGCGTCGTTCGCCGTGTCCGCGCGCAGGGTCGCCTCCCGATCGTGGCGGCCCTTGCCTGCCTGGGGCCTGCCGGAGCGAGCGCGGACACCGTGTTCCTGCACAACGGCGATCGCCTCACCGGGCGCATCCTGCACCTGTCGCCCGATGCGCTCACGCTCGAGACGACCTGGGCGGGCGAGATGAAGATCCGGCGCTTCGAGGTGCGTGCGATCGAGACCGACAAGCCGGTCGTCGTGCTGCGCGAGCGCGCCGATCGCACCGAGTGGGCGGTGATCTCGCCGGGCGATCCGGGCCGGATGATGCTCCGCGAGGTTCCGGCCGACGAGGTCTTCGGTCCGTCGCCCGTGCGCGGCGAGCTCGGGCTCGAGCCGCCGGCCGAGGCGCAACCCGCGACGCCGCTCGATGTCGCTTCTCGATCGATCCGCTACATCAACCCGAAGCCGGAGGAGAGCGGCGAGGGCGTATCGCGCGATGGTCGCATCAACCTCTCGGGTGCGCTGCTGCGCGGCAACAGCAACGGCGAGCGCCTGTACGTCGAGTCGGATTTCAACACGCGGGCGCGCGACTGGCGCTACTCGCTCGGGCTGAAGGCCCGCCGCGAGCGCGATGCGGGAAACCTGGTGTCGTCGAACGCGCTCCTTTCCGGCAACTACGACCGCTTCCTCGCGGGCAGCGCGCGATTCGGTTACCTGCGCGCCTCGCTCGAGGCGGATCGCCTGCGCGACATCGATCTGCGCAGCACCCTCGGCGCCGGTCTGGGCATGCAACTGCTGCAGACCGAGCGCACGCAGTTGTCGGTGCGCGGCGGCCTGGACGCCGTCGACGTGCGGCGCGCGCTCGGTCCCGACGAGAGCTATCCGGCGCTCGGCTGGGGCGTGAACCTCAGCCGGCGCACGAGCTGGTTCGCCGCGGAGCTCTTCCACGACCAGACCGGCTTCTGGAACCTGGACGACGCGGCGCAGGTGACCGTGCGCAGCCGCAGCGGCATCCGGCTGCCCTTCGTGTCGGGGCTGACGGCCTCGCTGCAGCTGAACCTCGACTGGGAGGGCGAGCCGGCGGCGGGGCGGCACGCGACCGACGCGAGCTGGCTGGTCGGAGTCGGCTATGCGTGGTGAGCGGGGCGCCGTCGGCGGCGAAGCGACGACCGCGGAGCGCGCCTTCCTCTTCCTCGGAGCGGTCTCGGCGCTGATCGCCGTCGGCGCCGGCGCGATCGGCGCGCACGTCGCGCCGACCTACCTTGCGCCGCCGGCGCTCGAGCTGTACGACATCGCGGTGCGCTACCAGATGCTGCACGCGATCGCCCTGTGCATCGTCGCGTATGCCTGCGAGCGCACCGAAGGGTCGCGCGCGGCGATCGCCGCCGGCGTCCTGTTCGTCGCCGGCATGCTGCTCTTCTGCGGCGCCCTCTACCTGCACGCGCTCGCCGGCTTGCGGCAGGCCGCGCGCCTCGCGCCTTTCGGCGGCGTGTCGTTCATTGCCGGCTGGGCGTGCCTGGCCTGGGCGGCGCTTCGCGCGGGCCGAACACCTCGAAGCCGAACAACCGGCACTCGATCGCCCCGTTGAACAGCGGCGTGCGCCGCCGCTCCTGCATGCCGAGCTGGCGCGGCAGGCGCGGATCGCTGCTCAGGATCCAGACGCGCCAGCCGGCGAAGCGCTCCTTGAGCGCCGCGCCGAAGGCGCGCATCGCAGCTTCGTGCGGGTCCGCGCCTTCGTGCGGCGCGGTCGAGCGCGCCTGCAGCCGTTCGCCGTACGGGGGGTTGGTGACGATCGAACCCGGGCCGTCGAAGGGCGCGCGTGCACGAGCGGCATCGCGCACGTGCCAGGCGACGGCGTCCTCCGGCAGACCTGCGCGGACGAGATTGCGGCGTGCGCGAGCGATCGCCTCCCGATCGACGTCGGAGCCGGCGATGCGCACCGCACCGGGCTTGGCGGCGATCCGCTGCGCGCCGATCTGCGCACGCCGGGCCGCCTCGTCGCGCAGTCGCTTCCACAGCGCTGCGTCGTGGTCGAGGAGCCGCTCGAAGCCGAAGGCGCGCGCGGCGCCGGGCGCGATGTCGAAGGCGCGCTGCGCGGCTTCGATCGCGATCGTCCCCGAGCCGCAGAACGGGTCGTACAGCGCCGTGCCGGGCGACCAGTCGGCGAGCGCGAGCAGCCCCGCCGCCAGGTTCTCCTTCAGCGCCGCGCTGCCCTTGTCGTCGGCGCCCGAGCGCCAGCCGCGCTTGAACAGCGGCTCGCCGCTCAGGTCGAGATACAGCGTCGCCTCGCGCGCGTCCAGGTGCGCGAATACGCGCACGTCGGGTGAACGCGTGTCGATCGAAGGACGCGAGCCGCTGGCCGTGCGCAGCCGGTCGACGATCCCGTCCTTGATGCGCAGCGTGGCGAAGTTCAGGCTGCGCAACGGCGAGCGCTGCGCGCTGACGTCGACGCGCAGCGTGCGCTGCGCATCGAAGTGCTTCTCCCACGCGACGCCGTTCGCCAGGCGGTACAGATCGTCGTCGTCGCGATAGCGCCGGTGGGCGATCGAGCGCATCACGCGGCTGGCCAGTCGCGACCACAGGTTCGCCGAATAGGCGACCGCGCGGTCGCCGCGAAACAGCACGCCGCCGCCCAGCGCGCGGCAGTCGATCGCCCCCAGCGCTTCGAGTTCCGCGGCGAGCGCGGCCTCGATCCCGCGCGGGCAGGCGGCGAAGAGATCGAACGCCTCGGAGGGATCGGGGGACACGTTCAGAACGGCTTGACGACGACGAGCGCGACCGCGGCGAACAGTCCGAGCACGGGGATTTCGTTGAACACGCGGTACCAGCGATGCGTGTGCCGGTCGGAGCCGGCGGCGAGCGCGCGCAGCAGGCGACCGCAGGCGAAGTGGTGCACGAGCAGCAGCACGACGACGGCGAGCTTCGCGTGCATCCATCCGGCGCCGCGCCCGACGCCGTAGCCCAGCCACATCCAGAGCCCGAACACGACCGCGAGTCCCATCAGCGGCTGCATGAAGCGCCACAGCTTGCGTGCCATCGTGAGCAGGCGCTCGCGTTCCGGACCGGGGTCGGGGACGAGGGCGAGGTTCACGAAGATGCGGGGGAGGTAGAACAGGCCGGCGAACCAGCTCGTGACGAACACGATGTGCAGGGCCTTCACCCACAGGTAACCGGTGGTCATCGGGGTGTCGCTTTGGTCGCGTGGGTGGTGGCGGCGTGCGCGACGCGGGCGTTGCGGGCGGCGCTGCGCCCTTGGGGGGCGGCCGGCGGCGGCCGCAGCGCCATGCCCGTTGCGCGGCGGACGGCTGCGGCCCCCGCTTCGCGGGGGCTTCCCTCGCCTACCTCGCAAACTCGCACCCGCTGCCGAGGGGCGCTGCGCGCCCCCCGGCGACGGGTCCCGCGAGTTTGCTTTCGGTAGCGCTC
>QEVN01000119.1 GCA_003576795.1 Burkholderiales bacterium | reverse complement strand
GCGCAGAACATCGTCAAGTGCGTGCGCCGCTGCGGGCTCGAGGTGAACGACCTGATGCTGCAGCCGCTCGCCTCGAGCATGTCGATCCTCACGCAGGACGAGAAGGAACTGGGCGTGGCGCTGGTCGACGTCGGCGGCGGCACGACCGACATCGCGATCTTCACCGGCGGCGCGATCCGGCACACGGCGGTGATTCCGATCGCCGGCGACCAGATCACCAACGACATCGCGATGGCGCTGCGCACGCCGACGCTCGAGGCCGACGACATCAAGCTGCGCTACGGCATCGCCAAGCAGGTGCTGGCCGACCCTAACGAGAAGATCGAGGTGCCCGGCCTGGGCGAGCGCTCGCCGCGCACGCTGTCGCGCCAGGCGCTTGCCGCCGTGATCGAGCCGCGCATCGAGGAGCTGTTCTCGCTCGTGCACCAGGTGATCCGCGAGTCGGGCTACGAGGAGCTGCTCTCCTCGGGCGTCGTGCTCACCGGCGGCACGTCGCTGCTGCCCGGCATGGTCGAGCTGGCCGAGGACATCTTCCTGAAGCCGGTGCGCATCGGCATGCCGGCCTACACCGGCGGACTCGCCGACGTCGTTCGCTCGCCGCGCTATTCGACCGCGGTCGGGCTGCTCGAGGAGGCGCGACTGCAGCGCCTGCGCGGGCGAAAAGTGGCCGAGCAATCGGGTTCGTTCAAGGAAACGCTGCGAAGAATGAAGGAGTGGTTCCTCGGCAATTTCTGAATTCCGTTCGTCGTCTCGAAGAGCAAGAAGTTCTCGCAACCAACAATCGTCGTTTCAACCGGGAAGGTCGACGTCTTCCCACCGTCCTGGAGAAGAGCACCATGAGTTTCGAACTGATCGAGCAGGAAGTCGAAGGCGCTGTCATCAAGGTGATCGGGGTCGGCGGCGCCGGCGGCAACGCGGTCAATCACATGATCAACCGCGACGTGCAGGGCGTGGAATTCATCGCGGTGAACACCGACAAGCAGGCGCTGCGCCGCTCGCTCGCCGAGCACACGATCCAGCTCGGCGACATGGGGCTGGGCGCCGGCGCGCGCCCCGAGGCGGGACGCGCCGCCGCCGAGGCGATGCGCAGCGAGATCCGCGCTGCGCTCGAGGGCTCGAACATGGTGTTCCTGACCGCCGGCATGGGCAAGGGCACCGGCACCGGCGCCTCGCCGGTGGTCGCCGAGATCGCCAAGGAGATGGGCATCCTGACGGTGGGCGTCGTCACCAAGCCCTTCGACTTCGAAGGCGCGAAGAAGCTGCAGATCGCCGAGAACGGCATCGACCAGCTGGTCGAGCACGTCGACTCGCTGATCGTCGTGCTGAACCAGAAGCTGTTCGAGGTGATGGACGACGACGCGAGCCTCGAGGACGCGTTCAAGCGCGCCGACGACGTGCTGCACAACGCGGTCGCCGGCATCGCCGAGATCATCAACGTGCCGGGCCTGGTCAACGTCGACTTCGCCGACGTGAAGACGGTGATGGGCGAGCAGGGCAAGGCGATGATGGGCATCGGCGAGTCGTCGGGCCTGGATCGCGCGCGCATCGCCGCCGAGCAGGCGGTGTCCTCGCCGCTGCTCGACGGCGTCGACCTGCAGGGCGCGCGCGGCGTCATCGTCAACATCACCGCCGGCCGCAGCCTGAAGCTGAAGGAGACGAACGACGTCATCAACACGATCAAGGCCTTCTGCGCCGACGACGCGACGATCATCCACGGCACGGTGTTCGACGAGAACATGAGCGATCGCCTGCGCGTGACCGTCGTCGCCACCGGCATCGGCCGCCGGCCGGCCAAGCCGATGCTCGTGCCGCAGAGCCAGCTGCGTACCGGCACGCACGACGCCGCCCCGGTGCAACAGCCGAACTACGACCAGTTCGAGCAGCCCACGGTCTGGCGCAGCCCCCGCGCCTCGGCCGCCGCGCAGGTCCAGGCGCTCGAGGAAAGCGGGGTGGAGCGCTTCGACATTCCGGCGTTCCTGCGGAAGCAGGCGGACTGATCGAGGAAGGGAAGGGGAGGGGGTTTCCCTTCTCCCTTCTCCTCTCTCGTCCCCCGCCTCCGTCCAGCGCTCGCTGCTGACATAACTTAAAATCACGGGTTTGCCGCTTGCAGCGGACCGCATCGAACGAAGGAAAGGAGGCGCACTCAAATGATTCAACCCGGCCAACGAATCCCCGACGCCGCATTGCAGGAGTACGTGCAGACCGAGGGGCCGGGCTGCTCGATCGGGCCCCGGAAGTTCCAGGCGCTCGACGAGTTGCGCGGCAAGCGCGTCGTCGTGTTCGGACTGCCCGGAGCGTTCACGCCGACCTGCTCGGCGAAGCACGTTCCCGGTTACCTCGAGAAGTACGACGCGCTCAAGGGCAACGGCGTCGACGAGATCTGGTGCGTGTCGGTGAACGACGCCTTCGTGATGGGCGCGTGGGCGCGCGACCAGGGCACCGAGGACAAGATCCGCATGATTGCCGACGGAGGCGCAGACTGGACCCGCCAGCTCGGCCTGGACGCCGAGATCCCCGGCATGGGCGTGCGCTCCCGGCGCTACTCGATGCTGGTCGAGGACGGCGTCGTGAAGACGCTGAACGTCGAGCAGCCGGGCAAGTTCGAGGTGTCCGACGCCGATACCATGGTGAAGCAGGCTTGAACGCAGCACGCCGCTCCTCTCCCCGCGCGGGCGCGTCGCGATGATGCGCCAGCGAACCATCGGTTCGCTGGTGCGCACCACCGGCGTCGGGCTGCATTCGGGCGAACGCGTCGAGTTGACGCTGCGCCCGGCGGCGGCCGATACCGGCATCGTCTTCCATCGCGTCGACCTCGATCCGCCGGTCTCGATCCGCAGCTGCGCCGAGCGCGTCGGCGATACGCGGATGGCCTCCACGCTCACCGCGGCCGACGAGGGCCCGCTCGCGCAGGTGCGCGTGGCCACCGTCGAGCACCTGATGTCGGCGCTCGCCGGCATGGGCGTGGACAACGTCCACGTCGACGTCACCGCGCCCGAGATTCCGATCCTCGACGGCTCGGCCGGGTCCTTCGTCTACCTGATCCAGTCGGCGGGTATCGTCGAGCAGCGCGCGGAGAAGCAGTTCATCCGGCTGCTCGAGCCGGTCGAGGTGCGCGACGGCGACAAGTGGGCGCGGCTCGACCCGCACTTCGGCTTCAAGCTGCGCTTCTCGATCGATTTCGCGCATCCGGCGATCGACGCCACCGAGCAGGTCGTCGAGGTCGATTTCGCGAAGGTGTCGTACGTGAAGGAGGTCTCGCGCGCCCGCACCTTCGGCTTCATGCAGGACGTCGAGACGCTGCGCGCGCACGGGCTGGCCAAGGGCGGCAGCTTCGGCAACGCGATCGTCATGGACGAATACCGCGTGCTGAACGAAGACGGCCTGCGTTTCGGCGACGAGTTCGTCAAGCACAAGATCCTCGACGCGATCGGCGATCTGTACCTGGTCGGCCATCCGCTGCTCGCCGCCTACAGCGCGCACAAATCGGGGCATGCGCTGAACAACCGGCTGCTGCGCGAGATGCTCGCGCGCGAGCACGCCTGGGAGCGCGTCGGCTTCGTCGAGCGGCGCGACGCGCCGCGGCCCTTCGCGCTCGACTGGAGCCATGCCTGAACGCGCGCCGGCACGGCGTGCGTTTTCCGCGAACCGCCTCGTCGCGCCGGCGTCCCGGCGCCGCCGATGATCTTCCTTCGCGTTCTCGTCGTCGTGCTGCTGGCCGCGGTCGCGTATTGCGCGCTCGGCTACGTGTTCACGCGCGATCGGCGCTACCTTCGGCTCGCCTGGCGCCTGCTCCTCGGCGGGCTGGTCGCCGCGCTCGTGTTCTTCGCCGTCATGTTCGTCGAGCGGCTGACGGCGCCCGCCGCGGCGGCATTGCCCGGCGCGCGTTCAGCGCGCGCCGCGGTGCCGGCGAACCAGGCGCGCGAGCGCCTCGCCGAGCGCCGGCGCGTCGGTGCCGGCGCGCAACCGGTCCAGCTCGCGCAGCGCCGCTGAAGGAATCGCGGCGCGCGGAGCGTGCGCGGGGCGGCTCGAGGCATCGCCCGTTCGCCGGGTGACGATGCGGATCCGCTCGATGCCGGCGAAGCGCTGATGCAGCGCCTGCAGCATCGTCGGCGTCGACTGGCGCAGCCGCGCGGCCCAGGCCGCATTGGGCGCGCGCAGCGTCAGCGTGCCCGCATCGAGCGAGACGACGGTCAGCGGCGCCTGTCCGAAGCGCTCGTGCAGCGCGGCCTGCACTTCGACGAGGCGATCGACGCGCGCGGCCAGCGCGCGGAAGCCGCTTTCGTCGTCGAGCCAGGCGCTGACCGGGCGGGTGGGAGTCGGCTTCATCGATCGCTGCGCTGCTGCGGATTGCCCCGTCGGTCGGTCGGTACGCGCTCCGGGGCGGCCGGGGTGCGCATGCTAGACTGTACCGGTTTCGCGGGCGCTGACGCCGTCCAGCTGCGTCGTTCCGCCGGTTGCAGGCGTAGCGCCATCCCAAAATGATCCAGAACTACCTCACCCGGATCTTCGGAAGCCGCAACGAGCGGCTGCTGAAGGGTTACCGCAAGACAGTCGCGCAGATCAACGCGCTCGAGCCGCAGATGCAGGCGCTCGGCGACGAGCAGCTCGCGGCGAAGACCCCCGAGTTCCGCCAGCGCATCGAGGCCGGCGAGACGCTCGACGCGCTGCTGCCCGAAGCTTTCGCCGTGTGCCGCGAGGCCGCGCGGCGCGCGCTCGGCATGCGCCACTTCGACGTGCAGCTGGTCGGCGGCATGGTGCTGCACGCCGGCAAGATCGCCGAGATGCGCACCGGCGAGGGCAAGACGCTCACCGCCACGCTGCCGGTGTACCTGAACGCGCTCGCCGGCAAGGGCGTGCACGTGGTCACCGTCAACGACTACCTGGCCGAGCGCGACGCCGAGTGGATGGGCCGCGTCTACCGCTTCCTCGGCATGTCGGTCGGCACGATCCTGTCGCAGCAGCCCACGGCCGACAAGAAGATCGCCTACGCGGCCGACATCACCTACGGCACGAACAACGAGTTCGGCTTCGACTACCTGCGCGACAACATGGAGTACGCGACAGGCGACCGGCGCCAGCGCGGGCTCTTCTACGCGATCGTCGACGAGGTCGACTCGATCCTGATCGACGAAGCGCGCACGCCGCTGATCATCTCCGGCCAGGCCGAGGATCACACGGTCACCTACCAGCGGATGAACGCGGTTCCTCCGCTGCTCGAAGAGATGGCCGCCGAGCCGAAGTCCGGCGAGGAAGAGCCGCCCGGCGACTACTGGGTCGACCGCAAGGCGCACCAGGTGTACCTGTCGGAGGCCGGCCACGAGAAGGCCGAGCGCATCCTCGGCGAGATGGGTCTGCTGCCGGCCGGCGCGAGCCTGTACGACGCGAGCAACATCAGCCTGATGCATCACCTGATGGCCGCACTGCGCGCGCACACGCTGTTCCTGAAGGACCAGCAGTACGTCGTGCAGAACGGCGAGGTGATCATCGTCGACGAGTTCACCGGCCGCCTGATGCCGGGCCGGCGCTGGTCCGAAGGCCTGCACCAGGCGGTGGAAGCGAAGGAAGGCGTCGCGATCCAGGCCGAGAACCAGACGCTCGCGTCGATCACCTTCCAGAACTACTTCCGCATGTACGGCAAGCTCGCCGGCATGACGGGAACGGCCGACACCGAGGCCTACGAGTTCCAGGAGATCTACCACCTCGAGACCGTCGTCATCCCGACGCACCGTCCGATGATCCGCGAAGACCGGCAGGACCAGGTCTTCCGCACGGCGAAGGAGAAGTTCGACGCGATCCTCGCCGACATCCAGGAATGCTACGCGCGCGGCCAGCCCGTGCTGGTCGGCACGACCTCGATCGAGAACTCGGAGCTGCTCTCCGGCATGTTGCAGCGCGCGAAGCTGCCGCACCAGGTGCTCAACGCGAAGCAGCACGCGCGCGAGGCCGAGATCGTCGCGCAGGCCGGTCGGCCGAAGATGGTCACGATCGCCACCAACATGGCCGGCCGCGGCACCGACATCGTGCTCGGCGGCAACGTCGAGAAGCAGATCGACCTGCTGCGCGCCGACGCCTCGGTGCCCGAAGAGGACAAGCAGGCGCGCATCGAGAAGCTGCGCAACGAATGGCAGTCGCTGCACGACCAGGTCATCGCGGCGGGCGGGCTGCACATCGTCGGCACCGAGCGCCACGAATCGCGGCGCATCGACAACCAGTTGCGCGGCCGCTCGGGGCGCCAGGGCGACCCCGGCTCGTCGCGCTTCTATCTGTCGATGGAAGACCCGCTGCTGAAGATCTTCGCCGGCGACCGGCTCAAGGCGATCATGGATCGCCTGAAGCTGCCCGAGGGCGAGCCGATCGAGGCGGGCATGGTCTCGCGCTCGATCGAGTCCGCGCAGCGCAAGGTCGAGGCGCGCAACTTCGACATCCGCAAGCAGCTGCTCGAGTACGACGACGTCGCCAACGACCAGCGCAAGATCGTCTACGCCGACCGCAACGCGCTGCTCGAGTCCGACGACGTCTCCGCGCGCGTGGGCGAGCTGCGCCAGCAGGTGTTCACCGACCTGTTCCGCGAATACGTTCCGGCCGACTCGGTCGAGGAGCAGTGGAACCTCGAGGGGCTGGAGAACGCGCTCGAGAACGAGTGGCAGCTGCCGGTGCCGCTGCGGCGCATGCTGCAGGAGAACGAGCAGCTCACCGACGAGGACCTGCTCGAGGCGGTGCTGAAGGAAGCCGAGCGCATGTACCGCTCGAAGGTCGACCAGGTCGGCGCCGACGTGTTCGCCGGCTTCGAGCGCTCGATCCTGCTGCAGACCATCGACCAGCACTGGCGCGAGCACCTGTCGTCGCTCGACTACCTGCGCCAGGGCATCCACCTGCGCGGCTACGCGCAGAAGAACCCCAAGCAGGAATACAAGCGCGAGGCCTTCGAGATCTTCGGCCTGATGCAGCAGCGCATCCGCAGCGACGTCACCCGCATCCTGATGACCGTGCGCATCCAGTCGGCCGAGCAGGCCGCGCAGGTCGAGGAGACGGTGCCGCCGCCGCAGTACACGAAGGTCGCCTACACGCACGCCGACTTCGATCCTTCGGTCGTCGAGGCGGCCGACGCCGACCCCGAGGCGATCGCGCTCGCCGTGCAGAACGCGCCGCGCAGCGCCGAGCCCGCCGCGCAACAACCGGTGCGCCGCTTCGGCCAGAAGATCGGGCGCAACGACCCCTGCCCCTGCGGGTCCGGCAAGAAATACAAGCAGTGCCACGGCCGCCTGGCCTGAGAAGCGTGTACGCGTTCGGCTCGCGCCACGGCCCGGCCGCCTTCCGGAGATTCCGATGCCCGTGAACCTCGAAGCGCCGCGGCGCGACGCGCTGTCGCCCGTGCCCGGCGTGGACATCGGCACCGCGCGCGCGGCGATCCGCAAACCCGATCGGCGCGACGTGCTGGTGCTGCGCCTGGCCCCCGGCGCGCGCGCCGCCGGCGTCTTCACGCGCAACCGCTTCTGCGCGGCGCCCGTCGTCGTCTGCCGCGAGCACCTGGCGAGCACGGCGGGCGGGATCCGCGCGCTCGTCGTCAACACCGGCTGCGCGAACGCGGGCACCGGCGAGCAGGGGCTGGCCGACGCGCGCGCGAGCTGCGCCGCGCTCGCCCGTCGCCTGGGCGTTTCGGCCGACGCGGTGCTGCCGTTCTCCACCGGCGTCATCCTCGAGCATCTGCCGATGCAGCGGCTGCTGGCCGGCATCGACGCCGCGGCCGGCGCGCTCGGCGACAGCGACTGGCTCGACGCCGCCGAGGCGATCATGACCACCGACACCGTGCCGAAGGCCGCGTCGCGCCGCGTCCAGGTCGGCAGCGAAACCGTGACGGTGACCGGCATTGCCAAGGGCGCCGGCATGATCCGTCCCGACATGGCGACGATGCTCGGCTTCGTCGCCACCGACGCGGCGGTGCCCGCCGATCTCCTCGCGCGCTGGGCGCGCGAGGCGGCGGACGCGAGCTTCAACCGCATCACGGTGGACGGCGACACGTCGACCAACGA
>QEVN01000118.1 GCA_003576795.1 Burkholderiales bacterium | reverse complement strand
GGTTATCCTTGAGCCCGATTGTCGCTCATGCACGCCTTCGCACCGCCGCCCGCCGGCCCGACTCGACTCGAGCGCGCGCTCCGGTGGCTCGCGTGGAGCATGCTCGTCCTCGCGCTGGCGCTCGCCGGCGCCTACACCGCGCTTCGAACCCTCGTCTGGCCGAACCTCGATCGCTGGCGCCCGCAGATCGAGCAGCGGCTCGCCGAGACCACCGGCCACACGGTGCGCATCGGCTCGCTGACCACCGGCTTCGACGGCTGGCGTCCGTGGCTGGTGGCGGACGAGGTCGCCGTGCTCGACGCCGACGGCATCGAGGCGCTGTCGGCCGACCGGCTGCGCGGCGTCGTCTCGATGCGCGGCGCATTGCGCGGACGCTTCGTGCTCGCGCTGCTCGAGATCGACGCGCCGGTGCTGCGCGTCGAGCGCATGACGCCGAGCCGATTGCGCATCGGCGGCTTCGACGTCGATCTCGATTCGCCCGGCCCGCCCGGCGTCTTCGAGCGCCTGCTCGCGCATCGCAGGATCCGGTTGCACGACGTGAGGATCCACGCGATCGACCGCGTCGGCGAAAGCAGCCTTGCGCTGGCCGGCGTGGACATCGCCATCGGCTCGGTCGGTCGGCGCCATCGCGCGTCGCTGCACGTGCCGGCGTGGGGCGAGGTCGCGCAGGACGTCGACGCCGCGATCGAGTTCGCGCACGCGCCCTTCGCATCGCCCGCCGACTGGCGCAGCTGGCGCGGCGAGGCCTACGTCGGCGCGCGCAACGCCGATCTGGCGGCGGCGCTCGCGCAGTGGGAGCGCTGGCACCGGATGTTCGGGCTGCCGGCAGCCCCGCGCACGGTCGCCGTCGAAGCGGGCCGGGTGGGCTTTCGCGCGTGGACGCAGTTCGATCCGGACGCCGCCAACCGCACCGCGCTGAAGCTCGAAGCGGCATCCCTGCGCGCGCGCATCGACGGGCAGCCGATTCCGATCGCCGGCGTCCGGCTAGAGGCGAGCGCGACGCACGACGCGGCGGGCCGCACGACGCTCGTATTCGAGAAGCTCGGCTTCGACGACGAGCAGTACGGCAGCTTCGGGGCGATCGCCGGCGAGCCGATGCTGCGCCTGGACGCCGAAGGCCAGCCGCTCGCCGCGCGCCTCTCGCTCGGACGCTTCGACGCCGCGCGCACGATGGCGTGGCTGCGCGCCTTTCCGTTGCCGCCCGACGTGCGCGCGCGTCTCGCGCCGCTGCAGGTCGAAGGACAGGTCGGTCGCGTCGCGCTCGACTGGTCGGCGGAACCGGGCGAAGCCCATACCCGGGTCGACGCGGACTTCGAGCAACTGGCCTTCGCGCTCCACGAGGACGGCGAGCCGCGCCCCGGAGAACTGCGCCTGCCGGCTTTCCGCAACGTGTCCGGACACGTGCGCCTGACCCGCGAGGGCGGCGAGGCGACGCTGAGCGGACAGGGGGCGGTGCTGCGCTTCCCCGGCCTGTTCGCCGAGCCCGACGTACCGCTCGAGCGGCTCGACGCCCGGGCGAGCTGGACGATCGCCGAAGCCGCGGACGGCGAGCGAGCGCCGCGCGTCGCCCTGCGCATCGAGTCGCTGCATTTCGCCAACCGCGACGCGGCCGGCGAGGTTTCCGGCACCTGGCGCAGCGGCGGCCGGGGCGCGGGCATCGTCGACCTCGCCGGGCGGCTCGAGCGCGCCGAGGCGTCGCGCACCTCGAGGTACCTGCCGCTGGTGATTCCCGCGCAGGTGCGCGACTGGGTGCGCGACGCGGTGCGCGGCGGGCGCTCGGACGACGTGCGCTTCGTGCTGCAGGGCGATCTGGCGGACTTCCCTTTTCGCGATCCCGCCGCCGGCGCGTTCCTCGTCGAAGCGCGCCTGGCGGACGCGCGGCTCGCCTATGCGCCGGGGTGGCCGGCGATCGAGCGCATCCGCGGCTCGCTGCGCTTCGAGCGCGCCGGCATGGAGATCCACGCGCAGTCGGGAGCGGTGTGGAACGTCGCGCTCGCCGAGACGCGCGCGCGCATCGCCGATTTCGACAAGCCGCTGCTGCTCGTCGAAGGCAGCGGCGCCGGTCCGGGGCAGGACATGATCCGCTTCGTCAACGAGAGCGCGCTGCGCACGAAGATCGACGACTTCACACGCGAGACGACGGTCGCCGGCGACGCGGCGCTGCAGCTCGCGCTCGAGCTGCCGCTCGACCACCTCGATGCGACGCGCGTGCGCGGCGCCGTGCAGTTCGCCGGCAACGACGTCGCGCTCGACCGCACGCTGCCGACCTTCGAGTCGCTGGTCGGCCGTCTCGAGTTCACCGAAGACCGGCTCGCGCTGCGCGGGCTGCGCGCGAAGTTCCTCGGCGGCGACCTGCAGCTGCAGGGCGACGCTCCGGGTCCCGGACAGCTGCAGCTGAGCGCCCGCGGATCGGTGCCGGCCGCTGCGCTCGCGCAATGGCGCGATCCGTCCTTCGGGTCCGCGCTGCCTGCCCGCATCGGCGCGGCGTTGAGCGGTTCGCTCGCCTTCGATGCGCGCTTCGAGCTGAGCGACCGCCGCTCGAAGCTGGCGATCGACTCGACGCTCGCCGGAGTGGCGAGCGCGCTGCCGCCGCCCTTCGCCAAGACCGCCGACGAGCGCTGGCCGCTGCACATCGAATCGACCACCTCCGCCGACGGCGTCGAGACGCTGCGCGTTCGCCTGCGCGACGACGCGCAGCTCGTGCTCGAGCGCGAGCGCGCATCGGCCGAGCGCGGGCGCGAGCCGATCGAGCGCGGGCGCGAGCCGGCCGAGCGTGGGCGCGAGCCCGGAATTGCGGCGCCGAAGCTGCGCCGCGGCACGCTCGCGCTGAGCACCGAGGCGGTGCTGCCCGACACGGGCTTCGCCGTCCGCCTGCATTCGCCGCAGCTCGATCTCGACGCGTGGAATGCGCTGCTCGACGAAACGCCGGCAAGCGCAGGCGGATCGCCGCCGTCGTCGGCGGCGGCGTCCGCCAGGCCATCACCCGCCGCCTCCGATACGCCGTCGTTCGCGCCCGACGTCGTCTCGATCGTGTCCGATCGCGTGCGCCTGGGCGGGCGCACCTTCGAGGAAGTGGTCGTCGGCGCCACGCGCGTCGACGCCGCCTGGCGCGCGAACCTGCATGCGAGGGGCATCGACGGCTACCTGCGCTGGAGCGCTCCCGAAGCGGGCGCTGCGGCAGGGCGGTTGTCGGCGCGCTTCACGCGGCTGTCGATCCCCGACGATCGCATCGACGACATCGAGCAGCTGCTCGATGCGACGCCGCGCTCGCTGCCCGCGCTCGACGTCGTCGCCGACGAGCTGGTGCTCGGCGCGCGCCCGCTCGGCGCGCTGCAGCTGCGCGCGCGGAACGACGAGACCGGGAACGCGCAGCTGTGGCGGCTGGAGCATCTGCAGCTGCGCAACGACGCCGCCACCTTCGACGCTTCCGGCACCTGGCGCCCGCGCGCCGGCGACGCGAAGCCGCTGAGCACGATGCGCTTCGACCTGTCGGTGGCCGACGCCGGCCGGCTGCTCGATCTCTTCGATTTCCGCGACGTGCTGCGCGGCGGCGCGGGCGCACTGAGCGGGGAGGTGCACTGGAACGGCTCGCCGATGCGGCTCGACGCGCGTTCCCTCGGCGGCGAGATCGCGCTGTCGCTCGGCAAGGGACAGTTCCTGAAGAGCGACCCGGGCATCGCGAAGCTGATCGGCGTCGTGAACCTGCAGTCGTTGCGCCGGCGCCTGGTCTTCGATTTCCGCGACGTCTTCGCCGAGGGCTTCGCCTTCGACCGGATCGACGGCGCCGTCCACGTGCGCGACGGCGTCGCGCGCACCGACGACTTCCACATGCGCGGCGTCGCCGCGCAGGTGCTGATCCGCGGCGAGGCGAGCATCCCCGCCGAAACGCAGTCGCTCGTCGTCGAGGTGCGCCCCGAGCTGAACGCCGGCCTGGCTTCGCTCGCCTATGCCGCGCTGGCGAACCCGGCGCTCGGGCTCGGATCCTTCGTGGCGCAGATGGTGCTGCGCGAGCCCCTGCAGCGGATGTTCGCGTTCGAATACGACGTGACCGGTCCGTGGGACGATCCGCAGGTGGTGCGCCGCTCGCGCCCGACGCCCGAGGCGCTGGTGTCGCCCGACCTGCCCGCCCCGCCGGCCGACGGTCTCGCCCCGCCCCCGGGTGCTCCCGCGCCGTCCGCGGCCGATTCCGCCCCGTCGGCAGGCGTGCCTGTCCCGCCGGCCGGCGGCGCCCCAGGAGCGTCCCGGTGAACCCGACCATGAGCGCGGCCGCCGGTCGCGCGTTCCAGGAGTCGAAGATGTCCTCGAAGCCCGATGCGGCCGGTTCCGAATCGCGCGATGCGACGGCGCAGCAGGCGCGGCTGCGCGTGGCGGCCGTGCAGTTGGTTTCGTCGACCCGCGTGGACGAGAACCTCGCGCGCGCCGGCGCGCTCATCGCCGAGGCCGCCGCCGCGGGCGCGCGGCTCGTCGCGCTGCCCGAGCACTTCGCGCTGCTCGGCCGCAGCGATCGCGACAAGCTCGCGATCCGCGAAGCCGACGGCGCAGGGCCGATCCAGCGCTTCCTCGCCGCGCAGGCAGCCGCCAACGACGTCTGGCTGGTCGGCGGCACGCTGCCGCTGTTCAGCCCGAACCCCGGCAAGGTGCTGAACACGAGCTTCGCCTACCGTCCGGACGGCGCGCGCGCGGCCCGCTACGACAAGATCCACCTGTTCGGCTTCGAGCACGGCGACGAGCGCTTCGACGAAGCGGCGACGATCGTGCCCGGACGCACGCCGGTGGTCGTCGACATCGAGGTCGGCGCGGCCGGCGCCGCGCAGCGCTGGCGGGCGGGGATGAGCGTGTGCTACGACCTGCGCTTTCCGGAGCTGTATCGAACGCTCGTCCCGGCGGACTTGATTCTCGTGCCTTCCGCCTTCACCTACACCACCGGGTCGGCGCATTGGGAAGTGCTGCTGCGCGCGCGAGCGATCGAGAACCAGTGCTACGTGCTGGCGCCGGCGCAGGGCGGTCGCCACGAGAACGGACGGCGCACCTGGGGGCATTCGATGCTCGTCGACCCGTGGGGCGAAATCGTCGCGATGCACGACGAAGGCGAGGGAATCGCCGTCGGCGACGTCGAGCGCAGCCGGCTCGATGCGGTGCGCGCGAGCATTCCGGCCCTCCGACATCGCGTCCTGTAGCATGCATTCATGAAACTCGTCGAAACGCCTTTCCAGACGCTGGCGCTCGCACGCTCGGTGCTGCTCGAACCCTACGGGCTCGACGACTCGCACCTCTCGGCGGCGTTGTCCGAGATCTTCCGCCACCGCGTCGACTACGCCGACCTCTATTTCCAGTTCACCCGCACCGAGGGCTGGAGTCTCGAGGAAGGCATCGTCAAGTCCGGCAGCTTCTCGATCGACCAGGGCGTCGGCGTGCGCGCCGTCTCCGGCGACAAGACCGCCTTCGCGTATTCCGACGTGATCGGCGCCGATGCGCTGATGAACGCCGCGCGCGCCACGCGCACCATCGCCGCGCGCGGCGCGGGCCGCACGAAGGTCTCCGGTACGCTGGTGCCGGGGCAGGGTCACGCGCTGTACGGGCTCGACGACCCGATCCCGCGGCTGGAGGCCACGCAGAAGGTGGCGCTGCTCGAGCGCGTCGAGCGCATGGCGCGGGCGAAGGATCCGCGCGTGCGCCAGGTGATGGCGGGGCTGGCCGCCGAATACGACGTCGTCCTCGTCGCCCGCTCCGACGGGCACGTCGCCGCCGACGTGCGTCCGCTGGTGCGCCTGTCGCTCAGCGTCATCGCCGAGCAGGGCGGGCGGCGCGAGCAGGGGCACAGCGGCGGCGGCGGGCGCTTCGACTTCTCGCATTTCGACGACGAGCGCCTCGAGCGCTACGTCGACGAAGCGGTGCACGCCGCGCTCACCAATCTCGAGGCGCGTCCGGCGCCCGCCGGCACGATGACCGTCGTGCTCGGCCCGGGCTGGCCCGGCGTGCTGCTGCACGAAGCGGTCGGCCACGGTCTCGAAGGCGACTTCAACCGCAAGGGTTCTTCGGTGTTCGCCGGCCGCATCGGCGAGCGCGTGGCCAGCCCCGGCGTCACCGTGGTCGACGACGGAACGCTGTCGCAGCGGCGCGGCTCGCTGAACGTCGACGACGAGGGCAACCCCACGCAGCGCAACGTCCTCATCGAGGACGGCATCCTGCGCGGCTACCTGCAGGATTCGCTCAACGCGCGCCTGATGAAGAGCGCCGTCACCGGCAACGGCCGGCGCGAGTCCTTCGCGCACCTGCCGATGCCGCGCATGACGAACACCTACATGCTCGCCGGCGGGCGCGATCCGGCCGAGATCCTCGAGTCGGTCGATCGCGGCCTGTACGCGGTGAACTTCGGCGGCGGGCAGGTCGACATCACGAACGGCAAGTTCGTGTTCTCGGCCTCCGAGGCGTGGTGGGTCGAGAACGGCCGCCTGCAATACCCGGTGAAGGGCGCGACCATCGTCGGCAACGGCCCCGACGCGCTGCAGCGCGTGACGATGATCGGCAACGACATGCGCCTCGATCCCGGCATCGGCGTCTGCGGCAAGGACGGCCAGAGCGTGCCGGTCGGCGTCGGACAGCCGACGCTGCGCATCGAGCGGATGACGGTCGGCGGAACGGCCTGAGCCCTCCGATCATCGGAAGCCCGCAGACCTTCAGCCTGCGCCGGATCGCGCTGCCGGCCTTCGGTCCGTCGCTGCTGTTCGGCGTGGGCGAGGGCGCGATCCTGCCGATCGTGCCGCTCACCGCGCGCGACCTCGGCGCCTCGGTCTCGGCCGCCGCCTTCGTCGTCACGCTGATCGGCGTCGGTTCGCTGGTCAGCAACGTTCCCGCCTCGCTGATCACCACCCGCTTCGGCGAGCGGCGCGCGATGGTCGGCGCGTCCCTGTGGGCCGCGCTGGCGATGCTGCTGTGCATGTACGCGCGCGACCTCGTCGTCTTCTCGCTGGCGATCCTGATGATCGGCATGTCGGCGGCGGTGTTCAATCTCGCGCGGTTGAGCTGGCTCGCCGAGGCGGTGCCGGTGCCGTACCGGGCGCGCGCGCTGTCCACGCTCGGCGGCGTGCTGCGCATCGGCCTGTTCGTCGGGCCTTTCGTCGCGGCGGCGGCGATCCACGCCTTCGGAGCGCTCGCCGCCTACGGCGTCGGCGTCGTCGTGCTCGTCGTCGGCGCGTTCGTCGCCCGCGCGGCGGGCGATCTGCCGGCGCACGAGGGCGCCGGCGCGTCCCGGCGTACGCCGTTGCGCCTGACCCAGGTGCTGCGCGAGCATCGTCGCGTGTTCGCTACCGTCGGGCTGGGCGTCGTGCTGATCGCCGCGGTGCGCGCCTCGCGCCAGGGGATCGTTCCGCTGTGGGCCGAGCACATCGGCCTGGGCGCGGCGAGCGTCTCGCTGATCTACGGACTGTCGAACGCGGTCGACATGCTCGTCTTCTATCCGGCCGGCCGGCGCATGGATCTGCGCGGCCGTCGCGCGGTGGCCGTGCCTTCGATGATGATCATGGGCAGCGCGCTGCTCGCCGTCCCGTTCACGCATTCGGCGCCGACGCTGCTCGCGGCGGCGCTGCTGATCGGCTTCGGCAACGGCATCGGTTCGGGCCTGGTGATGACGCTCGGCGTGGACCACGCGCCGGCGCACGCGCGCACGCAGTTCCTCGGCGTCTGGCGCCTGTTGTCGGACGTCGGCGCCACCGCCGGACCCCTGCTGCTGTCGGTGATCGCCGCCGCGGCCCCGCTGGCCGCGGCGATCGCGTCGATCGGCGGGATCGCCTTCGCCGGCGCGGCCGCCTTCTCGCGCTGGGTGCCGCGCGCGGCGCCCCGGGCGCCCGGCTCGCCTCCGCCCCCGTCCTGAGCCCCGGTCCCCAGTCGTGAGCCCGGTCCCGTACTCGTGAGCCCCGGGCATCCGTTGCCGAAAGGCCGCGTTGGCCCTTCCGCTTGCAGCGCGGTGGCGGCCGACGTACACTGCCCGGATGTTGCTGCACTGCAAACAGGAATTGACTCGTAGCGCCGCCCGTTGGCCGGC
>QEVN01000117.1 GCA_003576795.1 Burkholderiales bacterium | reverse complement strand
CGGTGCATTGGGGCCCGAGGATCGATAGCGAATCCGTTCACGGGTCCACGCAGGGCAGCGTATCGCGTACGTGTACGCGATAGCTTTCCGAATTACGGCCAAGCACCGCCGCTTCTGGCAGCCTGCCGGCGCAAGTGGCGACGTCGGTCCGACCAGCGGCACGGGAGAGCACGATGATCGTCGAGCGCATCTGGACGGCGAACGCCTATCGCAACTTCAACTACCTGATCGCCTGTCCCGAGAGCGGCGAGGCGCTGGCGATCGACCCGCTCGATCACGCGAAATGCCTGAAGGTCGCCCGCGACCGCGGCTGGCAGATCACGCAGATCCTGAACACGCACGAGCACTTCGACCACACCGGCGGCAACGAGGCCGTGGTCGCCGCCACCGGCGCGAAAGTGATCGCGCATCACAAGGCCGGGCGCAGCATCGCCGGCGTCGACCGCGGCGTGAAGGCGGGCGACGTCATTCGCGTGGGGCGCACCGTCGAGCTGGAGTGCATGGACACGCCCGGACACACGATGTGCCACATCTGCCTGAGGTCGCACGGCGACGAGCCGGCGCTGTTCTCGGGCGACACGCTGTTCAACGCGGGCGCGGGCAACTGCCACAACGGCGGGGACCCGGTCGAGCTGTACAGGACCTTCGTCGACCAGCTGGAGAAGCTGCCCGACGACACCCGGGTCTACCCGGGGCACGACTACATCGAGAACAACCTGAAGTTCACGCTGGCGAACGAGCCCGACAACGAGGACGCGCACGAGCTGCTCGGGCAGGTGGCGGGCCACGATCCGGCGCGGTCGGTGGTGACCACGCTCGCGCAGGAGAAGCGCGTCAATACCTTCCTGCGGCTGACCAGCGAGAGCGTCATCGCGCAGCTGCGCGAGCGTTTCCCCGATCTCCCCGATCGCCCGGATCCGAAGACCGTGTTCGTGAAGCTGCGCGAGCTGCGCAACTCCTGGTGAGGCGAGCCCGCTCCTAGGCCGGCTCGCGAATCCGCCGCGAGCCTCGCAGCATCTCGGCGGCGCCTTCGGGCGACGTGCCGGCCAGGTGGATCTGCGCCCACAGCTCGAGGCTGACGACGCGCCGAGCCAGCGACGGACGCTCGCGCATCAGATCGCCCAACGGGCCGATCGTCCCCGAATCCCACTTGAACAGCTGCGCGACGATGCCCCCGCGCAGCAGCGATTCGTAGCCGTCGAGGAAGGCGCCGGGAATCGCGAACCCGACCTTCGGCGCGTGGACGATCGACGGCGGCAGGAGCCCCTCGGCCGCCGCCTTCACCACGCGCTTGCCACGACCGCCGCCGTATTTCGACGAGGGCGCCAGGTGCAGCCCGAAATCGATCATCGCGTTGCCGAGGAAGGGCACGCGCGCCTCGATCGACGCAGCCATCGTCATCTTGTCGTTGGCGCACAGCAGCACGCGCAGGTGGTGGTAGAGATCGTCGAAGCCGCGCGCGAGCAGCGCGCGCTCGTGCAGGCGAGGAATGCGCTCGAGTCGTGCGAACAGCGATCGGGCGCGCTGCTGGCGCATGCCGCCGTCGATCACCAGGGCGGCGATCGGCGGCGCGTGACCTAGCTCGCTGCGGTAGACGAAGGGCTGGCCGGCCAGTTCCTGCAGGTCGCAGGGCTCGAAGCGCTGCAGCCATCGGCCGAGCGCGCGCACCGGCGGCAGGTCGGGGAGCACGCGCGAATGCCACCAGCGGCGCCGCCACATCGTCGCAACGTCATGCTGCCAGTCGTAGCCGCCGAACAGCTCGTCGGATCCTTCGCCGGTGACGAGCACCTTGAATCCGTCGTCCCGCACCGCCTCGCTGACGGCGAGCGCCAGCGGATTCTGGTGGAAGAAGAGCGGGTCGTCGTTGTGCCACGCGGCCAGCGCCCACAGGCGCGGGAATTCGGCGTCGGCGATGCGCACGCGCCGCAGCGCAACGCCCAGGTGATCGGCGACCTGCTGCGCCTTGTCCGCCTCCGGGTGCCTCGAGCCCTCGGCCTCGGCGACGTAGGCGACGAGGTCGGGCTTGTGCCGGCGCGCGATCGCCGTCGTCAGCGAGGAGTCGAGCCCGCCGCTGCACATGACGGCCAGCGGCGCGTCGCTTCGCAGGTGCATCTCGACGCTCGTCTCCAGGCGCGTGCGGAACGCCGCGACGTGGCGCTCGAAGGGCTCGCGCGCGCTCTGCAGGATGCGATCGACGTCGACGTCGCGCTCGACGTCGAACCACGTGGACGTGGTCGTCCGCCCGGGCGTGCAGCACAACGTCGTACCCGGCAGCACGGCGCGCACGCCGTCGAACGAGGTCCAGTCGCCGGCCAGCCTGGCGAGATAGACGTGCGTGATCAGCGCGTGCACGTCGGGGCGACAGGGCACGGCGGGGTGCGCGAAGAGCGCCTTCGCCTCCGAGGCGAAGACCACGACGCCGCCGCGGTCGGCGAGATAGAGCGGCTTGATGCCGAGGCGATCGCGCGCGAGCCACAGCGCGCCCGATCGCAGGTCGTACCAGGCGAGCGCGAACATGCCGTCGAAGCGCGGGATCGCCCGCTGCGGGCCCCATCGGTGCAGCGCGTGCAGCACGACCTCGGTGTCGCAGCGCGACACGAAGGGCACGCCCTCGTCCTCGAGTTCGGCGCGCAGCGCACGCCAGTTGTAGACCTCGCCGTTGTAGGCGAGCACGCTCGTCGCGTCCGGCGTCACGAAGGGCTGGCGACCCTGCTCGCTCGGATCGACGATGCTCAGGCGATCGAGCCCGAGCGCGACCGGACCTTCGCACCAGACCCCGCGCCCGTCGGGGCCCCGGTGGCGCTGCCGGTCGAGCATCCGGACCACGGCCTGCGCGTCGGCCGCCCGGCCGTCGCGATGCCAGCAACCGGCGATTCCGCACATGGGGGCGATCCTGGCGCGAACGGGGCCGGGCAGCGTCTTCCTGGGCATCCGCGAAGCGGGAGCCTCAAGCGCGCTGCGTCTCCCCGGACGGCGCCGCATTGCGCGACGCCTCGTCGCGGCCGCCGGCGCGCGCCATGTCGAGCGGCCGCGTCTCGAGCTGCGGCGCCGGCGGCAGCCCGGTGACCTCGAGGATCTCGCGCTCGTCGAGCGTCTCGCGCTCCATCAGCGCGGCCACCAGCGCGTCCAGCGAGCGGCGGTGCTTCTTCAGCAGCTGCGTCGCCTCCTCGTGGCTCTCGCCGATGATGCGCAGCACCTCCTCGTCGATCGCCTGCGCGGTCTCGTCGCTGAACGGCTTGTCGCCGCCGAAGCCGCCGTACGACGGCCCGCTCAGGTACGGGTTCTCGCGCGGCGCGAGCTGCACCATGCCGAGCCGGTCGCTCATCCCCCAGCGGGTGACCATGTTGCGCGCGAGCTGCGTCGCCTGCTCGATGTCGTTCTCGGCGCCGGTCGTGCGCGTGCCGTAGACGACCTCCTCGGCCACGCGCCCGCCCAGCATGCCGACGATCTTCGCGCGCAGGTAGGCTTCCGGATAGTTGTAGCGGTCGGCGTCGGGGCGCTGGTAGGTGACGCCGAGCGCGCGTCCGCGCGGCACGATCGTCACGCGGTGCACGGGATCGGCGCCGGGCACCACGAGCCCGAGGATCGCGTGGCCGCTCTCGTGATACGCGATGCGTTCGCGATCGGCGTCGCTGAGCAGCAGCGGGCGCTCGGGGCCGAGCACGATCTTCTCGAGCGCGTCGGTGAAGTCCTTCGCGCGCACCGCGTCCAGGTCGCGGCGAGCGGCGAGCAGCGCGGCCTCGTTGACGAGATTCTTCAGGTCGGCGCCGGAAAGGCCCGGCGTGGAGGCGGCGATCTCGCCCAGCGAGACGTCGGAGGCGAGCGGCACCTTGCGCGTGTGCACCTTCAGGATCGCCTCTCGCCCCTTGCGGTCGGGCAGGTTGACGACGACGCGGCGATCGAAGCGCCCGGGGCGCAGCAGCGCCTTGTCGAGCACGTCGGGCTGGTTGGTCGCCGCCAGCACGATGATCCCCTCGCGGCTCGAGAAGCCGTCCATCTCGGTGAGGATCTGGTTCAGCGTCTGCTCCTGCTCGCTCGAGCCGCCGATCGCCACCTGGCCGCGCGCACGGCCGATCGCGTCCAGCTCGTCGATGAAGATGATCGCCGGCGCGTTCTCGCGCGCCTGCTTGAAGAGGTCGCGCACGCGTGCCGCGCCCACGCCGACGATCATCTCGACGAACTCGGCCGCGCTCATCGAGAAGAACGGCACCCCCGCTTCGCCGGCCACCGCGCGCGCGAGCAACGTCTTGCCGGTGCCGGGCGCGCCGACCAGCAGCACGCCCTTGGGCGCGGTGCCGCCCAGGCGCTGGTACTTCGCCGGGTCCTTCAGGAAGTCGACGATCTCCACCAGCTCGTTCTCGGCCTCGTCGATGCCGGCGACGTCGTCGAAAGTGACCTTCTGCGCGCTCTCCTGGTCGTAGCGGCGCGCGCGGCTCTTGCCGATGCCCATGATGCCGCCGCCGCCCATGCCGCCCATGCCCTGCTGCGCGCGGCGGAACAGCCAGACGTAGAACGCGATGAACAGGATCGCCGGACCGAAGCCGAAGAGCAGCGTGGCGAGCGGGCTGCTGCCGGTCTGGATCGGCACCGCGCTGATCTCGACCTTGTGGTCGATCAGGAAGGCCTCGAGGCCGTTGTCGACGAAGGCCGGGAGCACCGTGGTGAAGGTGTCCGAAGTGCGCGTCTCCTGCTGCCGCCGCTGCTCGGCGCGGCTCGCGCCGGGCGCCGCCTGGACGTTCTCGCCGGGCGGCGGCCAGGTGATCGCCTTCTTCAGCCTTCCCTCGATCGTCTGGCCCTGGTTGTAGATGGCGTCGACGTTGTCCCGGGCCACCTCCTGCTTGAACGCCGTGTAGGGCAGCGGGATCGCTTCGCCGGGCGTGGGGAACAGGTAGCGCACGAGGAACCAGTTCGCCAGCAGGATGAGCGCGAACACGATCCAGGTACGGCTCGGCGGGATGTTGCCGAAGCGTCCGCTCCCGGGAAAGGGCGGCCCTGCCCCGGGCCGCTCGGGGCCTTTCCCGCGCGGCGTCGGCGGCGGCATCGGCGATCGGGTCGCTTTCGACCGGGTTGGATCGGGGTCGGCCACCGTGGTTCCTCGTTCAGGACATCGGGTTGGGAGAAGGCGCGTCCGACCCGGACGAAGACGCGCGCGAATCGGCCGGCAGCGGGATGCGCTCGACGTCATCGCCCGGCGGCATTCGCATCCGGCCGGCCGTCCAGTCGGCCTTGGCCTGCTCGATCCGCTCGCGGCTCGACGACACGAAATTCCACCAGAGGAAGCGCTCACCGACCGGCTCGCCGCCGAGCAGCATCAGCCGCGCGTTGCCGACCGCCTGCACTTCGGGCGCGCCGCCGGCGCGGAACACGAGCAGGCGCCCGCCATCGTGCCGCGTGCTGCCGCAGCGCACCTGGCCGCGAGCGACATAGACGGCCCGCTCGGCGTGTCCGGTCGGAAGGGCGATGCGCGCCCCCGGCTGCATCTCGACGTGCACGTAGAAGAGCGGCGAATGCGTCTTCGCCGGACTGCGGAGCCCGAAGGCCTCGCCGGCGATCAGCCGCAACGACACGCCCGCCTCGTCGCCGCGCGGCAGCACGCCGGCGTCGTAGTGCTCGAACGAAGGAGCATCCTCCTCGTTCTCGTGCGGCAGCGCGACCCAGCTCTGGATTCCGTCGATCGGCCCGCCGGTCGCGCGCATGCCGTCGAAGCGCTCGGAGTGGACGATGCCGCCGCCGGCCGTCATCCAGTTCAGCGCGCCGGGACGGATCGCCTGCGTCGCTCCGGTGCTGTCGCGGTGCGTCATCTCCCCTTCGAAGAGGTAGGTGACGGTGGACAGGCCGATGTGCGGATGCGGACGAACGTCGGCGCCGCGCGGCACCGGCGCCTGCATGTCGTGCGGCCCCATGCGGTCGAAGAAGACGAAGGGGCCGACCATTCGCCGGGCGCGGAACGGCAGCACGCGGTCGACCTCGAAGCCGCCGAGATCGTGCCGCCGCGGTTCGATCACCTGTTCGAGCATCGAGTTCATGAGCAAACGATAACCCCGGGCGCCGCGCAGCGCGCGCCAAGCCCGCCATCGCGCAGCGCCTTTGCGGCTTGCAGCGCCTTTGCGGCTTGACCCGCGCTCCGGCTCGAAACCAGAATGGGCCATGCAGGAACGTATCATCACCCTCGCCACGCCGGTGTTCTTCGCGCTGATCGCGCTCGAGATCGCGTGGGGCGTCCGGCGCGGGCGCAACACCTACCGGCTCGACGACGCGATCAACAGCATCGGGCTGGGCGTGCTGTCGCAGGTGAGCGGCGTCTTCGTGCGCGTGCTGCGCATCGGGCTCTATGCGGGGGTCTTCGACGCGGTCGCGCCCTGGCGGCTGCCTGCCGACAGCGCCTGGGTATGGCTGTTCGCGCTCCTGTTCTACGACCTCTGCTACTACTGGCACCATCGGCTCGGCCACGAGCGGCAGATCCTCTGGGCGGCGCACGTCGTGCATCACCAGAGCGAGGACTACAACCTGTCGACCGCGCTGCGGCAGACGAGCAGCGGCGCGCTGCTCGGCTGGGTCTTCTATCTTCCGATGGCGTTCGCCGGCATTCCGCCCGAGGTGTTCGCCGTCGTCGCGCTCGTCGACCTGCTCTACCAGTACTGGATCCACACGCAGCACATCGGCCGGCTCGGCTGGTTCGACCGCGTCTTCGCCAGTCCGTCGAACCATCGCGCGCACCACGCCGTGAACGCGCGCTACCTCGATCGCAACTACGGCGGCATCCTGATCGTCTGGGATCGCCTGTTCGGCACCTTCGTCGAGGAAGACGACGCCGACCCGCCGGTGTACGGCACGCGCGCCCCGCTGCGGTCGTGGAATCCGCTGTGGGCCAACGTCGAGGTCTACTCGTCGATGCTGCACGACATGGTGCACGCGAGGCGCTGGCGCGACCGCCTTCGCGTGCTCGTCGCGCCCACCGGCTGGCGGCCCGACGACGTGCGCGACGACGCACCGCGCCAGTCCTTCTCGCTCGGTCGCCCGCGCTATGCGCCGCAGGCGACGCGCAGCGCGCGGACCTATGCGCTGGTGCAGTTCGCCTTCGTGCTGGCGGCCGCCGTGTACTTCCTGCAGTGGCAGGAGCGGGCGCCGCTGTTCGAGTCCCTCGCGTGGTTCGCGTGGATCGCGCTCGCGTTGACCACGCTCGGATGGATGCTCGAAGGGCGTCGCATCGGCGCGTTGCTCGAGACTGCGCGCTGCGCAGGCACGGGGCTGGCGCTGCTCGCCGTGCAGGCGTGGCCCGGCTTCGCGCGAGGCATGCCCGGTTCGACCGGTTCGCTCGAAGTCCTCGCGGCGGCCGCGCTCGCCAGCGCCGCGTGCGCGGCATGGATCGCATGGCGCAGCTTCGCCGCGTGGCGCGACGAAATGCGCGGCGCGGCGCACGGCGCGTCCACGCCGCTCGGGCGATCGGCTTCGGCCAGGGTCGAGCCGCGATGATCGCGACCGCAGTGGCGATCGAAGGCGGCGCGTCGGCGTCGGCCTGGCGCCGCGGTGCATGGCTCGTCTCGCTCGCCGCGCTTGCCGCGATCGTCGGGGCAACGATGCGCAGTCGCGAAGCGATCGACGGCTGGACCGTGCTGCACTGGATCGGCAAGCCGCTGGCCACGTTCACGCTCGTCGTGCTCGTTGCGCGCTGTTCGCCGCCGGCTCCCCGGAGCCTGCGCAACGGCGTCGTGGCCGGCCTGGCCTGCTCGCTCGCCGGCGACGTGCTGCTGATGCTCTCGCCGCGCCTGTTCGTCGCCGGGCTGGTCGCTTTCCTCGTCGCGCACCTGTGCTATCTGCGGGCATTCAGGCTCGACGCACGGTGGTTCGGCGATCGACTCGCGCTCGCCGCGCTCGCCGCGATCGGCGCTTCGATGCTCGCCGTGCTGTGGGCATCGCTGCCCGCGGCGCTGAAGGCGCCGGTGCTCGCCTACGTCGTCGTCATCGTCGCGATGGCGGCGCAGGCATGGGCGCGCAGGCGCGATCGCCCGTCGCGCGCGACGAACGCCGCGGCGATCGGCGCGACGCTGTTCGTCGTCTCCGACGCGCTGCTCGCGATCGATCGC
>QEVN01000116.1 GCA_003576795.1 Burkholderiales bacterium | reverse complement strand
GAGGTGGCGGTAGGACAGGCCGAGGGCGCGCGCCGCCGCGGCGATCGAGCCTTCGTGGCGAACGGCGCCGAGCACGTCGAAGAACGTATTGCGCAGGAGCGCCGACGGCTCCCGGGCGAATTCGTAGCGGAACTCGACGCCGACGATTCCCGAAGACTTATGCATGGAGCTTCATATCGCTACGGCAGGGTGACCCGTCTATTCTCGCAGACGCTCTTCCTTCCGATGTCGGGTCCGATGCAGTTCTTCCTGTTGCCGCGCATTCCCTGGTTTGCCGCGCTGTCGCTTGCCGTGTGCTCGGTCGTCGCGCCCGGTGCCGCGCACGCGCAGCCGGTACTGCTGCACGCCGCCGGAAGCCTGCGCGCCGCGCTCGACGAAGCGGCCGGCGAGTTCGAGCGGCGCGAGTCGGCGAAGGTCGATCGCGTGTACGGCGCTTCGGGGCTGCTGCGCGATCGCATCGCCGGGGGCGAACCGGCGCAGGTGTTCGCCTCCGCCAACGTCGAGCATCCGCAGGCGCTCGCGCAGGCGGGCAAGGCCGTCGCTCCGCTGGTCTTCGCGCGCAACGTGCTGTGCGCGATCACGCGCAGCGACACGGGCGTACAGTCGGCGAACCTGCTCGAGCGCATGCTCGATCCTTCGCTGAAGCTGGGAACCTCCACGCCGAAGGCCGATCCGTCGGGCGATTACGCCTTCGCGCTGTTCGGGCGCGCCGAAGCCGTGCGCGTCGGCGCGCGCGCCGCGCTCGAAGCGAAGGCATTGCAGCTCACCGGCGGGCCGAGCTCGCCGCCCCCGCCCAAGGACCGAAGCGTCTACGGCGATCTCGTCGCCACGCGAAAGGCCGACGTCTTCCTCACGTACTGCACCAACGCGCTGCTGGCGCGACGCGACTTCCCCGAACTCGTCTCGGTGGCGATTCCGCCCGAGCTCGCCGTGGGCGCCGACTACGGTCTCACCGTGATGAGAGGCGCGCCCGAGGCGGCCTGGCGTTTCGCGTGGTTTATCCTGTCGGCCGATGGCCAGGCGATTCTCGCGAAGCACGGCTTCGGTCCTCCCCGATGAAACGTCCGCGCGGCGCCGTCGCCTGCTCGGCGTGCTGCCGGGCGCGGCGCTCGTCGCCGCCACCGCCGGGCCGCGCGCCGCGCTCGCGGCCCGCACGCTGATCGACGACGCGCAGCGCGAGGTCGTTCTCGGGTCGACGCCCGCGCGCGTCTTCCCTGCCGGTCCGCCGGCTTCGGTCTTCGTCTACTGTCTCGCGCCGGACAAGCTGCTCGGATGGCCGCGCCGCGTGCGCGAAGACGAGGCGGCGTTCCTGCTGCCCGAGGCCGCGCGGCTTCCCGAACTCGGGCGCCTCACGGGCCGGGGCTCGACGGCCGCGCTCGAGACCGTGCTCGCGCTGCGCACGCAACTCGTCGTCGACGTCGGCTCGACGGCGCCCACTTACGCGTCGCTCGCCGACCAGGTGCAGCGGCAGACCGGCGTGCCCTACGTCCTGTACGACGGCGCCTTCGACCGCACCGAGCAGACGATTCGCCGGCTCGCAGATGCGCTCGGCGTGACGGCGCGCGGCGAGTCGCTCGCGCGCGGCGTGCGCGCGATTCTCGACGCCGCGGCCGGGCTGCGCGGCAGGCTTGCGCCCGGCGAGCGGCCCCGCGTGTATTTCGCGCGCGGGCCCGATGGATTGGCCACCGCCGCCGCCGGCGGCCTGAACGCGGAGGTGCTCGACGAGGTTGGCGCGGTGAACGTCGCGCAGGTCGAGGCGCCGAATCTCGCCCGCGTGTCCTTCGAGCAGTTGCTGTCGTGGCGGCCCGACTGGATTCTCGCCAGCGACGAGAGCTTCTTCCACGGCGTGCGTGCGCATCCGGTATGGTCGCGGCTCGAGGCGGTGCGTGCCGGGCGCGTGCTGCTCGTTCCCCACCTTCCTTTCGGCTGGTTCGATGCGCCGCCGGCGCTGAACCGCATGGTCGGCATCGTCTGGCTGTCGGCGGTCTTCCATCCGCGGCTCGTCGGCTATCGGCTCGACGAGCGCATCGTCGAGGTCTTCGAGTGGCTGTATCACCGCCGCCCGTCGCTCGCGCAGGTGCGGCGGCTGCTCGGCGAGCAGCGATGATCGCGACCGCCTCGCCGACGCCGCGCAGCGGGCGACTCGGCTGGCTCCCGGTGCTCGTCCTGCTCGTTGCCGCGCTCGTCGCGACGACGCTGTACGCGCTCGGCAGCGGCCGCTTCGAGCTTTCGCTCGTCGAGGTGTTGCGCATGCTCGCCGGGCATGCGCCCGCGGGCGACGCGGCTTCGGCGCCGCTCGCCGAAACCGTGCTGTGGCAGGTGCGCGGGCCGCGGGTGCTCGCTTCGCTGACGGTGGGCGCTGCGCTGGCCGCCTCGGGCGTCGCGCTGCAGTCGGTGTTCCGCAATCCGCTCGCCGCGCCCGACCTGCTCGGCGTTTCCGCGGGCGCGGCGCTCGGCGCGGTCGCCGGCATCTTCCTCGGATGGAGCGTGGTCGCCATCCAGGGCGCGGCCTTCGTCGGCGGCCTCGCCGCGGTCTCGATCGTCTATTCGGTGGGCACGCTGCTTCCGCTGCGCGATCGCACGCTCAGCCTGGTGCTCGCCGGCATCGCGATCGGCAGCGTGCTCGGCGCGCTGATCGCGCTGGTGAAGACGCTCGCCGATCCGTACACGCAACTGCCCGCGATCGTCTTCTGGATGCTCGGCAGCTTCGCGTCGATCACTGCCTCCGATCTCGCGCTGCTGGTCGTCTTCGCCGTGATCGGCGCCGCTCCGCTCGTGGTGATGCGCTGGCGCGCCGACGCGCTGGCGTTGTCGGACGACGAGATCCATGCGCTGGGCGTGCGCCTGCCGGTGCTGCGCCTGGTGCTCGTCGTCGGCGCCACGCTCGCGACCAGCGCGACGGTGGCCGCGGCGGGCGTCATCGGCTGGATCGGGCTCGTCGTTCCGCACGCGGCGCGCCTGCTCGTCGGCGCATCGTTCGCGCGCGTGCTGCCGGTGTCGATGCTGCTCGGCGCCTGGCTGATGCTCGTCATCGACACGATCGGGCGCAGCATCGGCGCTTCCGAGGTGCCGCCCGGCGTGCTCACCGCGCTGGTCGGTGCGCCGGTGCTGTTCGCGCTGATGCTCGCGCGTGCGCGCGATGACTGAGCTGCTGCGCACGGTCGCGCTCGCCTTCGGATACCAGCGGCACGCGCTCACCCGGCCGATCGACCTCTCCCTGCACGGCGGCGAGATCGTCGTCGTGCTCGGGCCGAACGGCTCGGGCAAGAGCACGCTGTTCCGCACGCTGCTCGGCATCGTCGCGCCGGTGGCCGGCGAAGTGCGCTGGGCCGGCCGGCCGCTCGCGCAGCATTCGCCGCGCGAGCTTGCCGAATGCGTCGCCTGGGTGCCGCAGTCGCCGGGCGCCGCCTTCGAATTCACCGTCGAGCAGTACGTGATGCTCGGCCGCCTCGGTCGGCTGGCGGCCGGCGCGGCGCCCGCACGCGCCGACCGGGCTGCGGTGGCGCGCGCCATCGAACGGCTCGGGCTCCAGGATTTCCGCGAGCGTCCGCTGTCGCGGATGTCCGGCGGCGAGCGCCAGCTCGCCGCGGTCGCGCGCGCGCTGGCCCAGGAAGCTTCGACGCTCGTGCTCGACGAACCGACGACGAGCCTCGATTTCGGCAACCAGGGGCGCGTGCTCGACGTGATCGCGTCGCTCGCCGACGACGGCCTGGGCATCGTCTACTCGACGCACGACCCGAATCACGCGCGGCGCGCCGGAACGCGCGCGCTCGTCTACCTGCCGGAGGGGGAGACGGCTTTCGGCGCCGTGGACGAGCTGGTCGAGCCGGCGACGCTGTCGCGCGTCTACGGCGTGCCGGTAGACGGCGCGCACACGGCGGACGGACGCCTCGTGCTCGCGATCGCGCCGGCGCTGGGCGGGCGCTTCAATCGCTGAGCGCGCAGGCGTCGCTTTCCTGCGGCGCCTTCTTCTGCGTGGGCGCCACGCCGTTCTTCACCGAGACGATCTCGGCGAGGATGGCCACGGCGATCTCGGCCGGCGTGCGGCTGCCGATGTGCAGCCCGATCGGCCCGTGCAGCCGCGCGATCTCCTCGGGCGTGAGGTCGAACATCGCCAGGCGCTGGCGGCGACGCGCCGAATTGCTGCGCGAGCCGAGCGCGCCGATGTAGAACGCCGGCGACTTCAACGCCTCGAGCAGGGCGAGATCGTCGAGCTTCGGATCGTGCGTGAGCGCGACGATCGCCGTATTCGCGTCGGGCTTGAACTCGGTGACGACGTCGTCGGGCATGCCGGGCAGCAACGTGACCTGCGGCAGCTCGAGCGTGCTGTAGTACTCCTCGCGCGGGTCGCAGACGAAGACCTGGAAGTCCAGCGCCTTGGCCATCTCGGCGAGCACGCGCGAGAGCTGTCCGGCGCCGATCATCAGCATCCGGTAGCGCGGGCCGAACACCGCGCGGGCGGTGTCGCCGTCGAAGGCGAAGGCTTCGCCCAGTTGCGCCGCTTCGAGCTTCGCGGCGCCGGTGCGCAGGTCCAGCGTGCGCGCGACCAGCTCGTGTCGCGCGGTTCGTTCGAGGACCTCGTCGATCCACTTCGCGTCGGCAAGCGGCTCCTGCAGCAGTCGAAGCGTTCCGCCGCAGGGCAATCCGAAGCGCGCCGCTTCCTCCTTGTCGACGCCGTAGAGGATCATCGACGGCTTGCCCACGCGCTCGCCGGTGCGCACGCGCTCGATGAGATCGTCCTCGACGCAGCCGCCCGACACCGAGCCGACGACCAGGCCGTCGTCGCGCAGCGCGAGCAGCGCGCCCACCGGCCGCGGCGCCGAGCCCCAGGTCTCGACGACCGTGATCAGCCAGACGTGACGGCCTTCGGCGAACCAGTCGCGCGCGTGCTCGAGCACTTCGCGATCGATGCTGTCCATCCGGTTCCTCCCGAAGCAGCGGGCCTGCGCCCGGTCTTTCCCCCTCAGATTCCCTGAGTTCCTCGCGGTTTTCCTAGCGGCGCCAGTACGCGACGAGCGCCGCAATGACGACGATCGCCACGATCCAGGCGAGCCAGCGCAGCGAGGAGCCGGACGGCGCAGCGGTCGGCGCGGCGCGCGAAGGCGTGCGCCGCGTCGCGGCCGCTGCCGCGCCGCCCGCCTCTTCGCCGCCGACCACCGTCGCGCCGGCCGCTTCCTGGACGATCGTCTCGTCGACGGCGCGCGCCGTGGCGCTCAGGCGCGACTCGAAGGCCGCGAAGAAGTCATCCGCTATTTTCGCAGCAGCGCCGTCGATCAGCCGGGATCCCACTTGTGCCAGCTTGCCGCCGATCTGCGCCTTCGCGTCGTAGCCGAGCCGCGTGCCGTCGGGGTCGGGCGACAACCGTACGTCGGCCGATCCCTTGCCGAAGCCGGCCGCTCCGCCCTGGCCGTCGAAGGCGAGCGTGTACGACGACGGCGGGACGACGTTCTGCAGTTTCAGGCGCCCCTTGAAGCGCGCGTTCACCGGACCGACGCGCATCGCGATCGTCGCCAGGTATTCGTCGTCGGCGATCCGCTCGAGCGACTCGCAGCCGTTGATGCAGGCCTTGAGGGTGTCCGGGTCGTTCAGCGCGGCCCACGTCGCTTCCGGCGTCGCCGGGATCAGTCGTTCGCCCTGCAGGTTCATGTAGGAGACTCCGTGGATGGTCGCGGGATCGGTCGGCTGCGTGCGCCGCGCGCGCTGGTGCGCTCGGGCCTGCGCAGCGCGTCTGCCAGTTCAGCAAGGCTCGTCAGATTGTGCACGGGAAGCATCCGGTCGACATGCGGCAGCAGCGCGCGCACGCCGCTGGCGCGCGGCTCGAATCCCTCGTAGCGCAGCAGCGGATTCAGCCAGACCAGCTGATGCGCATAGCGTTTCAGCCGCGCCGCTTCGGCGAAGAGCGAACCCTGCTCGTCGCGATCGAGCCCGTCGGTGACGAGCAGCAGCGCCGCGTTGCCGGTGAGAAGCCGGCGCGCCCAGCGCCGGTTGAACAGCGCGAGGTTCGACGCGATGCGCGTGCCGCCTTTCCAGTCCTGCACCAGCGCGTCGGCGCTTTCGATCGCGACGTCCGGATCGCGATGCCGCAGGCAGCGGGTGATGTCGGTCAGCCGGGTGCCGAACACCAGCGTGTGCACGCGATGATGGCGTTGCGTCAACCCGTATGCGTAGTGCAGGAACGCGCGCGCATATCGATCCATCGAACCCGAGATGTCGATCAGCACGACGAGCGGCGGCGTGCGCAGGCGCGGCGACGAGCGCGGCAGGTCGATCGTGTCGGGGGCGCGCGCAAGCCGGCGCAGCGCGCGGCGCAGGTCGATGCGTCCGCGCGCCGACGGCGCGAGGCGGCGCGTGCGCAACGGCCGCACCGGAAGCGGCACGGTCTCGGCCAGGCGCCGGGCGAGCGCGAACTCGCTCGCCGACATGCTCTCGAAGTCGGCGTGCTGCAGCCGCTCGCGTTCGGAGAAACCGAGGATCGCCTCGATGCGCTGCTCGTCCGCCTCGCGGGGCGCCGACGGCGCGTGCTGCGGCGCGGGCGGCGAGAGCGCCTCCTCGACGCGGCGGGGACGTTGCGGCGGCGGCGTCGCACCGGGGCGTCCTTCGACGCGCGGCAGCATCAGGTACATCAGCCGCTCGAGCAGCTTCGGATCGCGCCAGAACGCGGCGAACGCGGCGTCGAACACCGGCTGCTGCTCGTGCCGGTCGATCATCACGGCCGACAGCGCGGCGTGGACATCGTCGCGACGCTCGATCCCCACCAGCTCGACCGCGGCGATGCCGGCGAGGACGCGATCGGAGCCGACGGGAAGCCCCGCGGCGCGCAGCACGCGGGCGAAGTGCGCGATGTTCTCGGCGATGCGACCGGCCATCGGCGGCTCCGCGACGAGGCCCTAGGTCGCGGCCGGATGACGCTCGAGGATCCCCTCTGCGCGCAATTCCTCGAGGATCGCCGCCCCGGCGCCCGAGTCGATGCGGGCGATGTCGTCCTGGTATTTCAGCAGCACGCCGAGCGTGTCGGACACCGACTGCGGGTCGAGCGACAGCGTATCCAGCGCGACCAGCGCGTTGGCCCAGTCGATCGTCTCGGCGACGCCGGGCGCCTTGAACAGATCGAGCGTTCTCGCGCGCTGCACGAAGCCGACCACCTGTTGCGCGAGCCGCTCGCCCGCGCTGCCCGCCTTGCGCCGGATGATGTCCAGCTCGCGCGCCGCGTCGGGGTAGTCGACCCAGGCATACAGGCAGCGGCGCTTGAGCGCGTCGTGGATCTCGCGCGTGCGGTTCGACGTGATGACGACGATCGGCGGATGCTCTGCGCGGATCGTCCCGAACTCGGGAATCGACAACTGCGACTCGGCGAGCACCTCGAGCAGGAACGCCTCGAAGGGCTCGTCGGCGCGGTCCAGCTCGTCGATCAGCAGCACCGGCGATACCGGCTGCGTGAGCGCCTGCAGCAGCGGGCGCTCGATCAGCATGTCGCGCGAGTACAGGTTGCGCAGCAGCCGCTCGCGGTTCGCCTCGTGGCCGGCCTCGGCAACGCGGATCTCGAGCATCTGGCGCGCGACGTTCCACTCGTAGGCGGCCGACGCGACGTCCAGCCCCTCGTAGCACTGCAAGCGGATCAGCGGCGCCTGCAAGGCCCTTGCCAGCACCTTCGCCAGCTCGGTCTTGCCCACGCCGGCTTCGCCTTCGAGCAGCAGCGGACGGCCCAGACGCAGCGCGAGGAACACCGCCGTGGCGAGCGAACGGCCGGCGAGGTAGTCCTCGCCGGCCAGCAGCTTCAACGTTTCATCGACGTCGGCCGGCCGCATCGTGCGCGTCGCCTATTGCTCGCGGGCTTTCGCGACCGCGCGCCGGGCGAGCACGCCGATCATCGCCGCGCGGTACTCGGCCGAACCGTGCAGGTCGCTGTTGCAGCCCGTCGGGTCGACTTTCACGCCTTCGATCGCCTGCGGCGAGAAGTCGCGCTCCAGTGCCTGCTCCATCTCGCGCACCCGGAAAGCATGCGAGCGGGCGCCGGTGACCGCGACGCGCACGCCCTGGTCGCCCTGGCTGACGAACACGCCGACCAGCGCGAAGCGCGACGCCGGCTGGCGCAGCTTCACGTAGGCCGCA
>QEVN01000115.1 GCA_003576795.1 Burkholderiales bacterium | reverse complement strand
GCCCTGCGCTGGGTGTTGGGAGAACAAAGCTACAGCACCCTACGCGGCAAACGCACCACCGATGCCTCGCGTGACGGCGCAGTCGCGTCGGCACCCGGCATCGACGCACCGCGCTGCGAAGCATCCGGACGGGTCGTCAACGCGCGCTCGGTTCTCGTTGCATCGGGTGCCGGCCCCGATGCGCAGCCCGCGACGCTCATTACGAGCGCCATGCAGGCCGACGCGACGACACCCGCGCGCATCCGGCCCGACGCCCGCCCGCGCAGCCCGCGAAAAAACGGAACGCCGGTCAATGCAGCGTTCGCGGCATGCTCAGCGCGAACTGCGGTATCTCGACCTCGAAGCGCTCGCCGTCCTCGGCCACGAAGAAGTAGCTGCCGCGCATCTCGCCGGTGGGCGTGGCGAGCTGGCTGCCACTCGTGTACTCGAAGCGCTCGCCGGGCGCGAGCAGCGGCTGCTGTCCGACGACGCCCAGGCCCTTGACCTCGACCGATCGTCCGTCGTCGTCGCTGATGTACCAGTGGCGGCTGATCAACTGCGCGGCGACGTTGCCCTGGTTCGTGATGCGAACGGTGTAGGCGAACGAATAGCAGGAGTCGTCCGGCTTCGACTGTTCCGGCAGATACGAGGTCTGCACCTCGATACGGAAGTCGTATCGCTTCTGGGGATCGGGCACGGCAGGAGCAGATCGGTGGCTGGCTACAATTGTAGACACGCATCCTGCGCGGGTTTCGCGAATCCCTCCGAATGACCACCGAATTCCTGTTGGCACCGAGCATCCTGTCCGCCGATTTCGCGCGCCTGGGCGAGGAGGTGCGCGCCGTGCAGGCGGCCGGCGCCGACTGGATCCACTTCGACGTCATGGACAACCATTACGTGCCGAATCTGAGCATCGGCCCGATGGTGTGCGAAGCCCTGCGCCCGCACGTGCAGGTCCCCATCGACGTGCACCTGATGGTCGAGCCGGTCGACCGCATCGTCGGCGATTTCGCGAAGGCGGGCGCGAGCTGGATCAGCTTCCATCCGGAGGCCACGCGTCACGTCGATCGCACGCTCGAGCTGATTCGCGACCACGGCTGCAAGGCCGGTCTCGTCTTCAATCCGGCCACGCCGCTGAACTGGCTCGATCACCTGATGGACCGCATCGATCTCGTGCTGCTGATGTCGGTCAATCCCGGCTTCGGCGGCCAGAAGTTCATCGCCTCGGCGCTGCCGAAGCTGCGCGCCACTCGCGCGCGCATCGACGCGCACGCGGAGCGGGGCGGACAGCCGATCCGCCTCGAGATCGACGGCGGCGTCAAGGTCGAGAACGTCGCCGAATGCGCGCGCGCCGGCGCCGACACCTTCGTTGCCGGTTCGGCGGTGTTCGGCGCGCCCGACGCCGACGGCGGCTACCGCGGCATCGTCCAGGCCTTCCGCTCGGCGCTGGCGGGCGCGTGAGCGCCGTGCCCAGCGGCGGGGGCGCGAGCTTTCGCGCGCGAGCGGTCCTGCTCGACCTCGACGGAACGCTGCTCGACACCATCGCCGATCTCGCGGCGGCAGTCGATGCGATGCTCGTCGAGCTCGGCCGCGCGCCGATCGGCGAGTCGGCCGTGCGCACCTACGTCGGCAAGGGGGCGCGCGTGCTCGTGCGGCGCGCATTGACCGGCTCGCTCGACGCGCCCGGCGACGAGGCCGCGGTCGAAGCGGCGATGCCCGTGTTCGAGCGCCACTACGCGCGCGAGAACGGCGCGAGCGCCCGCCTGTATCCGAACGTCGTCGAGGGGCTGGCCGCGATGCGCTCCCGGGGACTGACGCTCGCCTGCGTGACCAACAAGCCGCAGTCCTTCGCCGACGCGCTGCTCGGGCGCACGGGGCTGTCGCGTTTCTTCGCTGCGATCGTCGGCGCCGATGCGCATCTCGCGCGCAAGCCCGATCCTGCGCCGCTGCTGCACGCCTGCGAGCGTCTCGGCGTGGCGCCCGCGCAGGCGGTGGCCATCGGCGACTCGATGAACGACGTCCAGGCCGCGCGCGCGGCGGGCATCCCGGTGATCGTCGTGCCCTACGGGTACAACGAGGGCCGGCCGGCGTCGACGCTCGACGCCGATGCCCACGTGGACGATCTGCAACAGGCCGCCGCGCGCATCGGGATGCTATAGTCGCCGCAGAACACGTCCGGATTTCTTCCCCTTCATGCGTCCTGTTCGGGAACTTCAGCCGCTTCGCCCCTGGCGTCGCTGGCATTGGCGGTGCTGGCGCTGATCGCCGCACTGCCGCGGGCCGGCCGTCGCGCCGTGCGCCCGCGTTCCTGAACTCCCGATAGAACCGCGCCTTCGGCGCTCTCGCGAAGCGAGTCGGCTTCGCGACGGAACGGACGTCATGACCGAACCCGGATTCCGGGCACTCGCTGCCCGCGGCTACAACCGCATTCCGCTCGTGCTCGAGTGTCTCGCCGACCTCGACACGCCGCTCACGCTGTACCGGAAGCTGGCCGACGCGCCGTGGAGCTTCCTGCTCGAATCGGTGGTCGGCGGCGAGCGTTCGGCGCGCTACTCCTTCATCGGACTGCCGGCGCGTACCGTGCTCCGCTCCACCGCCGACGGCGCGGAGCTGCTGCGCGACGGCCAGCTGGTCGAGCGCCGGCAGGGCAACCCGCTCGACTTCGTCGAGGCCTATCTGCGCGGTTTTCGCGTCGCGCCCTGCGCCGCGCTGCCGCGCTCCTGCGGCGGTCTGGCCGGGTATTTCGGCTACGACGCGGTGCGTCACATCGAGCCGAGCGTGCGCCTGCGCGACAAGGCCGATCCGGTCGGCGTGCCCGACCTGCTGCTGATGCTCTGCGAGGAGCTGGCGGTGGTCGACAACGTCGCCGGCCGGATCTCCCTCGTCGTCCTCGTCGATCCGCAGAGCGGCGATGCCTACGAGCGTGGCATCGAGCGTTTGCACGCGTTGCGCGAACGGCTGGCGGCGCCGATCGACGCGCCGGCCTCGCCGAAGTTCGAGCGCGGCAGCGAGCGGCGACCCTTCGCCCGCGACGACTATCTGGCGGCGGTCGCGCGGGCCAAGGAGTACATCGCCGCCGGCGACGCGATGCAGATCCAGGTGGGACAGCTCGTGGAGCGCACTTTCCGCCCGCATCCGCTGACGCTGTATCGCGCACTGCGCTCGATCAACCCGTCGCCCTACCTGTACTACTACGACTTCGACGACTTCCAGGTCGTCGGGTCGTCGCCGGAAATCCTCGTGCGTCGCGACCGCCTCGACGACGGCGATCGCGTCACCGTGCGGCCGCTGGCCGGCACGCGCCGTCGCGGCGCCACGCCCGACGAGGACGAGGCGCTGGCCGCCGAGCTGCTCGCCGATCCGAAGGAGCGCGCCGAGCACCTGATGCTGATCGATCTCGCGCGCAACGACGTGGGACGCATCGCGCGCACCGGAACCGTCCGCGTGACCGACCGCTTTGCGGTCGAGAAGTACTCGCACGTGATGCACATCGTCTCGAACGTCGAAGGCCGCCTCGATCCGGAGGTGGACGCGCTCGACGTCGTGCGCGCGACCTTTCCGGCCGGAACGCTCGCCGGCGCGCCGAAGGTTCGCGCGATGCAGATCATCGAGGAGCTGGAGCCGACGCGCAGAGGGCTGTACGGCGGCGCCTGCGGCTACCTGTCCTTCGCCGGCGACATCGATCTGGCGATCGCGATCCGCACCGCCGTCGTGCGCGACGGCGTCCTTTATGCGCAGGCGGCCGCCGGCGTCGTCGCCGACTCGGTTCCCGGGAACGAATGGCAGGAAACCGAGAACAAGCTGCGCGCGGTGCTGCGCGCGGCGGAATTCGCCGAGGACGGACTTGCGATCGGGGGAGAGCCGGCATGCTGCTGATGATCGACAACTACGACAGCTTCACCTTCAATCTCGTGCAGTACTTCGCCGAGCTGCGCGAGGAAGTGCGCACCGTGCGCAACGACGCGATCGATCTCGAGGCGATCGAAGCGCTCGCGCCCGACCGCATCGTGATCTCGCCGGGCCCGTGCTCGCCCGAGGAAGCCGGCATATCGGTGGCGCTCGTGCGCCGCTTCGCCGGCCACGTGCCGATCCTCGGCGTGTGCCTGGGGCACCAGGCGATCGGCGCGGCCTTCGGCGCGCGCATCGTGCGCGCGCGCAACGTCGTCCACGGCAAGACCGCGACGATCTCGCACGACGGCGCCGGTGTCTTCCGCACGCTGCCCGATCGCTACAGCGTCGTGCGCTACCACTCGCTCGCGGTCGATCTCGCGAGCCTTCCCGACTGCCTCGAACCCACCGCCTTCAGCGACGACGGAGAGCTCATGGGCCTGCGCCATCGCGACTACCCGGTCGAAGGCGTGCAGTTCCATCCCGAATCGCTGCTCACCGAGCACGGCCACGCGCTGCTGCGCAATTTCCTGGAGAACTGAAATGACGATCACGGCACAGGAGGCGCTCACGCGCTGCATCGAGCACCGCGAGATCTTCCACGACGAGATGCTGTCGCTGATGCGCAGCATCATGAGCGGAGAGATGTCGGCCCCGATGATGGCGGCGATCCTGATGGGCCTGCGGGTGAAGAAGGAGACGGTGGGCGAGATCGCCGCCGCCGCGCAGGTGATGCGCGAGTTCGCCAACAAGGTCGAGGTCGACGGCGGGCCGCATTTCGTCGACGTGGTCGGCACCGGCGGCGACGGCTCGCACACCTTCAACATCTCGACGGCGTCGGCCTTCGTCGCCGCCGCCGGGGGAGCCACGGTGGCCAAGCACGGCAACCGCGGCGTCTCGTCGAAATCGGGCTCGGCCGACGCGCTCGAGGCGCTCGGCGCGAACATCATGCTCGCGCCGCAACAGGTGGCCGACTGCATCCGCGAGACCGGCGTCGGCTTCATGTTCGCGCCGAACCATCACCCGGCGATGAAGAACGTGGCGCCGATCCGCCGCGAACTGGGCGTGCGAACGATCTTCAACATCCTCGGGCCGCTGACCAACCCGGCCGGCGCCCCGAACATCCTGATGGGCGTATTCCATCCTGATCTGGTCGGGATTCAGGTGCGGGTGATGCAGAATCTCGGAGCCCGCCACGCGATGGTCGTGTGGGGCAAGGACGGAATGGACGAGGTCTCCCTCGGAGCGGCGACGATGGTGGGCGAGCTGCGCAACGGGCAGGTGCGCGAGTACGAGATCCACCCGGAGGATTTCGGCCTGTCGATGATCAGCAACCGCGGCCTGCGCGTGGCCGACGCGCTCGAGTCGAAGGAGATGGTGCTCGAGGCGCTGGACAATCGCCCGGGAACGGCGCGCGAGATCGTCGCGCTGAACGCGGGCGCCGCGCTCTATGCGGCCGACGTCGTCGACTCGATCCCCGCCGGCATCGAGCGCGCGCGCGAGGCCATCGCCAGCGGCGCCGCGCGCGCGCGGCTCGACGCCTTCGTGCGCTTCACGCAGCGCGCCGGGCAATCGCGCGCCGCCTGAAGCAGGAGCAGGCCATGCGTCTCGTCGCCGACGCCCCGGGCATCCGCATCGATACCGAAGCAGCGAGCCGAAAGATGAGCAGCGAAACTCTCGAGCGCATCGCGAGCGAGGACATCCTCGAGCGCATCATCGCCATCAAGCGCGAAGAGGTCGCCGCCTGCAAGCGCGAGCGGCCCTACATCGCCGCGCGCCGCATGGCCGAGGCGACGGTGCGCGACGATCCGCCGCGCGGCTTCGAGGCGTCGATGCGCGCGCGGATCGGGCAGGGCGCTGCTGCGGTGATCGCCGAGATCAAGCAGGCGAGCCCGAGCAAGGGCGTGCTGCGCGCCGATTTCGATCCGCCGGCGATCGCGCGCAGCTACGAACGTCACGGCGCCGCGTGCCTGTCGGTGCTCACCGACGAGCACTTCTTCCGCGGTGCCCTGAACGACCTGCGCGCCGCGCGCGCTGCCTGCGCGCTGCCCGCGCTGCGCAAGGACTTCATCGTCGACGAGTACCAGATCTACGAGGCGCGCTCCAACGGCGCCGACGCGATCCTGCTGATCGCCGCCGTGCTCGACGACGCGCAGCTCGCCCGGTTCGAATCGATCGCGCACGAGCTGGGCATGGACGTGCTCGTCGAGGTGCACGCCGCCGACGAGCTCGAGCGGGTGCTGCGGCTCGAAACGCCGCTCGTCGGCATCAACAACCGCAACCTGCGCAGCTTCGACGTGTCGCTCGACACCACGCTGTCGCTGCTGCCGCAGGTGCCGCCCGACCGGATCGTCGTCACCGAGAGCGGGATCCGCTCGCGCGAAGACGTCGCGCGCATGCGCGCGGCAGGGGTGAATGCGTTTCTGGTCGGCGAGGCGTTCATGCGCGCGCCCGAGCCGGGCGAGGCGCTGGGAGCGCTGTTTTTCTGATGCTCCCGCTATGGCTGCGGTTCGGGAATCTCGCGGTGCAGATGGCGCAGCAGGTCGACCCGCTTCATTCCCGCTCGAGCACGAGCGGTTCGCGAATGACGTTCCGCCCCTCGATGGCCTCTTCCACGAGCAGACGGTTTCCTTCCAGCACGAGTTCGACCGCTTCGACCAGCGCCGCACGCGTCTTTTCGAGGGTCGGCTCCTGTGCGTTTGCGCCAGGCAGCTCTTCGATGAAGCCGATGTATCCCTCGTCGACCTTCTCGAATACCGCAGAGAGTTTCATGATCGTCCCCGAGCATCTTGCAATAGCGATAACAGAATAGCTCGAACGGGCCGACACGACATCGGCCCTTCGCGCTAGTCCACCGACATCTGCGCCTTCACCCAGATCGTTCGTCCCGGCTCGTTGATCCGCGTATCCGCCGGAAAGAGGAAGCCCGGCAGCGATGCGCCCGTGCGCGACAGGTGCTCGGCATACGTGCGGTCGAACACGTTGTCGACGCCGACCGTGATCAGCAGGCCTTTCATCGCACGCCAGCCGGCGTTGAGCGAAAACACCGCAAAACCCGCGCTCGGGCCGATGTCCTGTCCGTTCGCGACGATGTTGCCCGACCCGACGTCGACGCGGCTCTGTGCCGCGACGGCGCGCACCAGGCCGCCGAAGACGTATCTGCCGTCGTCGTAGTTCAGCCCGAGGCGTGCCTCCAGCGGGGGCTGCTGCGCGAGCGGCCGGTCGTCGGTGTCGTTCGTGCCGCGCACCCATGCCAGCGTGCCGTTGACCGTCCAGTGGCGCGCGAAGCGCCAGGCGAGATCGCCTTCCACGCCGAGGATCGTGGCATCGATGTTGCGCGTGCGCGCCGGTGCGATCCACAGCAGCTGCACGTAGTCGTCGACCTTGCCGTAGAAGCCGGAGATCGAGGCGCTCCAGTCGCCGCGCGACCAGTTCACGCCTGCGTCGACCTGCGTGGTCTTCTCCGGGCGGATCGTGAGGAAGGCGCTGTTCAGCGTCGTCTCGTCGCGCTTCAGGCGCTCCCAGTAATCCGGAAAGCGCTCGACGTGCCCGAGGCCGACGTACCAGCCGTCGTCGCCGTTGCCGAACACGCCCTCGTAGCGCACGAAGCCGCTGGTCAGCGTATCGCGGGCGGTCGCCCCGAGTGTGAGGTTGACCGGCGCCATCATGCAGCGGCCGTTCATGAACATGCCATCCACGCACGGCCGGCTATCCCGGGCCGCGTGCCGGTCCACGCGCAGGCCGGCGATCGCGCGGTCGCCGTCTTCGAGCCGATAGCTGCCTTCTCCGAACAGGCCGAACTGCCGGAAGCGCATGTCTTCTTCGTAGGGCAGGCCGTCCATCAGGCTCTGCGCCGCCTCGCCGCTCGGCTGGTTCATCGCGCCGCGCGTGCGGTGCGCATCGCGCTTCGCGTCCACGCCGAGCGTGATCCGCAGCGGCGTGCTCGGGGACAGCGTGACGCCGGCGCGGGCGCCCAGCACGAGACGATCCGGATTCATCGCCGCGAAGCCCGTGCTCCTCTCGCGCAGGCTGAAGTTGTCCATCACGTGATCGGCGTAGTTGTAGTAGGCCTGTGCCCACAGCTTCTCCACCGACGCGGAAAGGTTGCGCCGCTCCATCTTCAATGCGACGTTCTCGCGCCGGAACCGCACGCCGTCCATCGCGCGGTCGGCGTAGGCCGCCTCGCCGTCGCCGTTCGCCATCGACAGCTCGAGCGCCGTGTCGCGATCGGGCGTCCAGGCGAGCGCCGCATGCGTGCTCCAGCGCGTGTAGCGCGAGTGGATCCGGGTGCCGTCGCCGTCCTCGTAATCGTCGG
>QEVN01000114.1 GCA_003576795.1 Burkholderiales bacterium | reverse complement strand
ATCCGCGATCTCCCGCATCGCGAGCGCCCGCTCGAACGAGTCGTAGCACGAGACGCCGACGATCGCCTGCGCGCCCAGCGCGGCGCGCGCCTCGTCCGGCCCTGCGTCGTCGCGTCCCAGGTGAATGCCATCGGCCTTCGATTCGCGAGCCAGGTCGAGAGAGTCGTTGACGATGAAGGTCGCTCCCGCCTCGTGGCAGGCAGCACGAAGCCGGATCGCCTGCTGCAGGCGTTGCGCTACGTCGAGCGTCTTGTTCCGATATTGAACCGTCGTCGCGCCGCCCCGAATCGCGGCACGGACCGCTTCCTCCAATCGGTCGTCGTCGAGCTCGGGCGTCAGCACGTACAGGCCGCGCGGCAGCCGCGAATGCCGAAACGCCGCGGCGTCGCGAATGTCCTCAAGCAGTTTGGGCGCTCTGAGATGCATAAAGCAGTCGCCGTGTCCGGTTGACGGCCTCGATGAAATACGGGTTGCGCAGAGCGCCGAGCGTCACGAGATCGACCTTGCGTCCGAGAATTTCCGTCAGCCTCTCGGAGAGACCGAAATAGCGATCGAAAAGGTTCGGCGCGGCCTGCCCCTCGAACTCCACCAGGAAGTCGACGTCGCTCGAATGCTCCTCGAAATCGGTCCCTGTTGCGGAACCGAACACCTCCAGGCGGCGAACGGCGAAGCGCTTGCAGGCGGCCTCGATCTCGGCACGGTGTCGTTCGACGAGTTCCATCTTTCGCCTCCTGATCCGAAGGATACGAGACTCCCGCCCATCCGGCAGCCGCGCGGGCTCACCTCAGCATGCCCGCACCCGGCAACGCTGACGCCCTCTTGTCGAACGTCCACAGCGGTTGCTCGCCCGCCTGCGCCGCCAACGCGACGTGCACGCAATCCGAAAAATCGGCGCGCCTCTCCTGCCAAAGCAGAAGCGCGTGTTCGAGCGCTGCTTCCGATTCGAACGACAGTTCGCGGGTCGACAGCAGATTCCCGAACGTTCGCGCGATGTCGGCTTTCTGGAAGCCGTAATTCGACCGCAGAACCCACTCGAGCTCGAGCGCAACCGTGATCGGTACGAAGAGAGCCTCGCCCGCGGCAGTCACCCGGCCAAGCACTTCAGTAGCTGCGGCAGCCTGCGCGGGATCGTCGCGAACGAGGAAGCGGACCAGCACGTTCGTGTCGAGCGCCGGCATCAACGCCACGCATTCATTGCGTCGATAGGCACCCGCTTGTTGCGGGGCGCCGGTAGCGAGCCTGCGAGATCGAGCAGAGTCTTCCCTTTCGCCCTGACGACGATACTGCCGTCGGGCATCGCGTGCCATACGAGCCGTGTGCCCGGGACTGCACCGATCCGCTCGCGGATACCGGCGGGTACCGTCGTCTGCCCCTTCGCCGTGATCGTCGATTCGCTCATTTCGCCCCCTTACATTCGAACAAATTGTAATGCAAACGGGATAGATCCGGCGCGTCCATCGCAACCCCCTCGCCACTGGTCGGCGCAGGCGCTGCGACCCGTTTCCGCGCGACTACCATCGCCTCGCTGCCGGCTGTCGGCACTCCGGCGACGAGTGTCGCCCCGGGGCCCGACACCGCGAGAAAGCCGGGAGGATCGCGATGAGCGACGCGTCGGACGTCCCGTTTCGCCCGTGGACTTGCCCGATCTGCGGGCAACTCCGGTACGGCGCGCGCAGGGAGTACTTCGAAATGGGAGAGATCCGACGATGAGCGGCGCAGCGGCGTTGGCCGGCGTGAAGGTCATGGTGATCGACGACAGCAACACGATTCGTCGCAGCGCCGAGATCTTCCTGAAGCAGGCGGGCTGCCAGGTGATCCTCGCCGAGGACGGATTCGATGCACTGGCGAAGATCGCCGACCACGACCCCGATCTCGTGTTCTGCGACATCCTGATGCCGCGGCTCGACGGCTACCAGACCTGCGCGTTGATCAAGAAGAGTCCGCGCTTCCGCACGACCCCGGTGGTGATGCTGTCGAGCAAGGACGGCCTGTTCGACCGTGCGCGCGGCCGGATGGTCGGCTCCGACCAGTACCTCACCAAGCCCTTCACCAAGGACGCGCTGCTGCGGGCGGCGAGCGAGCACGCGCGCAGCGCCGACACGCCCGCGCTGGCCGTCGCCGGCGCGGCCGCTTCCTGAACGATTTCCCGTCCTCCGAACAAGCACGAGACTTCCCATGCCCGCACACAAGATCCTCGTCGTCGACGATTCGCCGACCGAGCGCCATTTCATCGCCGATCTTCTCGCGAAGAAGGGCTACAAGGTGATCACCGCCGAAAACGGCCAGGAAGCGATGGCGAAGGTGAAGATCGAGCGTCCTTCGCTGGTGGTGCTCGACGTCGTCATGCCGGGCCAGAACGGCTTCCAGGTGACGCGCGCGCTGTCGCGCGATCCCGAGACGCAGTCCATACCGATCATCCTGTGCACGAGCAAGGGCAACGAGACCGATCGGATCTGGGGCCTGCGCCAGGGGGCGCGCGAGTACCTGGTGAAACCGGTGAAGCCCGAGGAGCTGCTTGCCCGGGTGGCCGACCTGGCGCACTGACCATGGGCAGCGGCAAGAACCTGCGCGAATTCCAGATGCGGCTGTCCGAGCGGCTGCGCCAGGCCGCGTCGGCGCCGCCGCAGTCGGCACACCTCGGCGTGCAGGTAGGCGATCGCAACCTGCTGGTCGGCCTGTCGGAGGTCGGCGAGATCGTGGCGCTGCCCGGCGAGATCACGCCGGTGCCGCTCACGCACGAATGGTTCCGTGGGCTGGTGAACCTGCGCGGTTCGCTCTACGGCGTGTCCGATCTCGCGCGCTTCGAAGGGCGCGACGCGACCTCGATGACGAAATCGACGCGACTGCTCGCCTTCGCGCCGCGCCTGGGGCTGCAGGCGGCGATCGTCGTCGATCGCATGCTCGGGCTGCAGAACGACGCGAGCCTGACCGAGATGGAAGACGAGGGCGCGACGTCCGGGCCTGCCTGGCTGGGGCGGCACTGGCGCGATGCCGAAGGCCGCCGATGGACCGAACTGCGGCTCGAGGAGCTTGCGGGCGACGAGCGATTCCTCGCCGTGAATCGATGAACCGATCCGTGGAGACAAGACGATGAGCATCGCCACGAAGTTCCCGGCTTTCCTGCAGCGGCAACCCCGAGCGGAGGGCGCCGGGGGGCCGGACACGGCGATCATCGAAGATCTCCTGTCCGAAGCGCCGTCCGCGCCGCCGCCGGTTGCGCGCACGGCGCCCGCCGGGCACACGGTCACGCAGATCCTGGAGCGTCCGTCCGCTTCGCGGGTGCAGGCGTACGAGGAAGAGATCGCGACGAGCCCCGTATCCGCTGTCGGGGGCACGCCGCGCGAGCGCTTTCGCATCCCGGTCGTCGGCGCGTTGCCTTTCCGTCGGCAGATGCAGATCTGGCTGCCGACGCTGCTGCTCTCGCTGCTCGTCGCGTTCTTCCTCCTGCAACTCGACGCGCGCCAGGCCAACGACGCCTCGCACTGGTTCCGCCAGCTGGGCGACGGGCTGCTGCAATCGCAGCGGGCGGCGAAGTCGGCTTCGCAGGCGATCGGGGGCGATCCGATCGCGCTCGGGCAGTTGAACGACAGCCGGCGCGCGATGAATCGTGCGCTGTCCGCGCTCGCCCGCGGCGACGACGACGGGCAAGCCGTGCCGTCGAAGGTGGAGCCGGACCTTCGGACGCTGTCGCTGGTCTGGTCGAAATCGGATCACGCCGTGACGGTGATCCTGAACCAGGACCTGCTGCTGCAGTCGCTCAGCGGCATGCGCCGCGACGTCATGCGCTTCGAGCCGCAGATGCTGCGCGACGCGCAGGCGATCCTGGCGAGCCGGCTGCGTGCAGGAGCGTCGGCGCGTGAAGTGGCTGCCGCCGGAGAGCTGGTGTCGCTTACACAGGCGATCGCCAAGGACGTCAACGAGCTGATCCTCGCCGGGGCGCCCGACCGCTCCATCGAGATGCACCTGCGCCAGACGGTGATCGATCTGGGCGAGCTGACCGACGCGCTGCTCGACGGCAACGAGCGCGTGCGGATCGCGGCGGTGGCCGATCCGGAAGCGCGTCGCGCGCTGACCTCGCTGAAGCAGGCAGTGGCCGGGGTGGCTCCGCAGGTCTCGGGCATTCTGGCCAGCCTGCCCCGGCTGCAGCAGGCGCGGCAGGCCGAACGTCAGGTGTTCGAGGACAGCGAGATCGTGCAGGTGCTGCTCGAGGCGATCCGCGGGAAGCTGCAGGCGCGCGACGCGTGGCGCTTCTGGTACGTGGTCGGCGCAGCAGCCTTCGGCGTGATCGCGCTGCTGGCGCTCTACGGGCTGTTCCGTGCGTTCCTCTCCGAAAGCGAGCAGCGCGCGGCCGAGGCCGAGCGGCACGAAGCGGCGGCGCGCCGCCAGGAGCAGCAGGCCAAGTCGACGAACGATCAGAACCAGGCGGCCATCCTGCGCCTGATGAACGAGTTGCAGGAGGTGGCCGACGGCGACCTCACCGTGCAGGCGACGGTGTCGGAGGACATCACCGGCGCCATCGCCGACTCGGTGAACTACACGATCGAGGAGTTGCGCAGCATCGTCGGCCGCATCAACCGCACGGCCGACCAGGTGAACGAAGCCTCGACGCGAGCGCAGGTGACGGCGACGAGCCTGCAGGCGGCGAGCGAGCAGCAGTCGCGCGAGATTCGCGACACCGGCGAAGCGGTGCTGCGCATGGCGCGCCAGATCAACGAGGTGTCCACCCGCGCGGCGGAGTCGGTGCAGGTGGCGCGCCAGTCGCTGGGCGCCTCCGAGGAAGGTTCGCGCGCGGTGGACAACGCGATCGCCGGCATGAACGGCATTCGCGACCAGATCCAGGAAACGGCCAAGCGCATCAAGCGGCTGGGCGAGTCGTCGCAGGAGATCGGCGAGATCGTCGAGCTGATCTCGGACATCACCGAGCAGACGAACGTGCTCGCGCTGAACGCGGCGATCCAGGCGGCGTCGGCCGGCGAGGCGGGGCGCGGATTCACCGTCGTTGCCGAGGAGGTGCAGCGGCTGGCCGAGCGATCGGCCGAGGCGACGCGCCAGATCTCGGCACTGATCCGCGCGATCCAGACCGACACGCAGGACGCCGTCGCCGCGATGGAGCGCAGCACGCAGGGCGTCGTGGAAGGCGCGCGGCTGTCCGACGAGGCGGGGCGCGCGCTCGGCGAGATCGGCCGCGTGTCGACCCTGCTCGCCGAACTGATCGAAGATTTCTCGGCGAGCACGTCGCGCCAGGCGTCGTCGGCCGGCAACGTCGCGCAGTCGATCCAGCGCATCCTGCTCGTCACCGAGCAGACCAGCGAGGGAACGCTGCACACTGCGGGCTCGATTCGCCAACTCTCCGAGCTCGCGCTCGAGCTGAAGAGCTCGGTGGCGCGATTCAAGGTAGCGTGACCCGGAAGTGCCGCCGATGACCGACGCCCAACGCAACGAAAGCCTGGAAGCCGCCGATCTTTCGGCGCTGTCCTGGTGCATCGGCGAGATTCGCGAATCGCTCGCCGCCTGCGAGCGCGAGCTGCGCGCCTGCCGGCAGGAAGGGGAAGGCGCCGCCACCGGAAGCCCGAAGCTCGCGGCCGCGCGCTCGGCGCTGCACCAGGCGCACGGTGCGCTGTCGATCGTCGACCTCGCCGGCGTCACCACCGTCACCGGCGAGGCGGAAGCGGTGCTCGAGCGCGTTGCGCGCGGGCAACTCGGGCTCGACGATGCGATGCTCGACGCCCTGGCGCGAAGCTTCGCGGCGATCCTCGAGTACCTCGACGAGCTGGTGCTCGGCGAGCCGCAACAGCCGCTCTACCTGTTTCCGTACTACGAATCGCTGCTGCGCTTGCGCGAAGCCGAGCGCATCCATCCGGCGGACCTCTTCGTCGTGCCGGTGCGCGCGCAGCTGGTGGTTGCCCACGATGCGGCGAGAACGCTCGGCGCGGCCGAGCTGAATGCGGCGCGCGTCGCGTTCGAGCGCGGCCTGCTGTCGGTGCTGCGCGACCCGCTGGACAGCGCGGGGCTCGCAGCGTTGCACGCGTCGGTGGCGACGATCGGCGGCTCGCAGATCGGCGCGGCTCATCCCACTTTCTGGAAGGTCGCGCTCGCCTATTTCGAGGCGTTGCGCGACGGTGCGCTTTCGCTGGACGTCTACGGCAAGCGGCTGCTCGCCCGGCTGAACCTGCAGCTGCGCCGCTCGATGGCCGACGGCGCGCTGGTTGCCGATCGCCTGCTGAAGGACACGCTGTTCGCGCTGGCCGGCGCCGACGAGGCGCGCAGCGCGGGCTCGCCGCTCGTGGCCGAGGTGCGGCGCGCCTTCGGCCTGGCCGGCAGCGTCCCTCCCGATTTCGCGACGCCGCGTTTCGGTCGCATCGATGCGAAGGCGGTGCAGGCGGCGAAGGAAGCCATTGCCCGCGCGAAGCTCGCCTGGGAGAAGCTGTGCGCGGGCAATGCGGGCGAGCTGGCGTCGTTCGCGCAGGCGATCGCCGCGTTGCGCTCGGCGACGGCGAAGCTGCCGTTCCCCGGCGTGCAGGCGCTCGCCGATGCCTTCGGCGAGGCGAGTCGAGTGCTCGCGCTCGGCAGCCCGATGCCGTCGGAGGCGCTCGCGATCGAGGTCGCGTCGGCGCTGCTCTTCGCCGAGCAGATCTTCGAGCGCGGGCTCAAGGGGCGCGACGACCACGACGCCCGCGCCGGCGAGATGGCCGAGCGCGTGCTGCAGTGCTGCGCGGGGCGGCCACCGGTCGACGAGATGCCGCGATGGCTCGGCGACATCAGTCGCGCCGCGCAGGAGCGGCTCACGATGTCGACGTTCATCGCCGAGGTGCAGGACAACCTGCGCTCGGTCGAGCAGACGCTCGATGCGTTCTTTCGCGATGCCTCGCAGCGCGCCGACCTCGCGGCCACCGCGCAGCGGCTGCGCCAGGTGGCGGGCGCGCTCGGCGTGCTCGGACACGAAGACGCGGCGTCCGCGGCGAAGGCCTCGGCCGCGCGGGTGGACGAGTTCGCGCACGCGCACGATGTTCCCGCTGCCGAGACCTGCCGCAACGTCGCCGACAGCATCGGTGCGCTCGGCTTCTTCGTGGAGCGCCTGCAGCAGGCGAACCGCAGCGGCGCGCGCTTCGCGTTCGATGCCGAGAGCGGCCGCTTCGATGCGGTGCTCGACGAGGCACGGGCCGATCCGCGCACGGCGGTCGTGCAGCTCGATGCCACGGCCGAATCGCTGCTCGCGCAGCACACGCGGCAGGCGTTGGAGCTGGTGGCAACGCTCGCAGAACGTCCTTCCGATGCCGGTCTTCGCGATGCGCTGCGCCGCACGCTCGCGAAGGTGCGCGATGACGCGCACTTCGCCGACGACACGGTGCTGAAGGCGCATGCCGGCGAGGCGATGGCCTGCCTCGACGCCTCTGCTGCAGACGACGTTTCCGGGTTGCGAGTCGCGGTCGCGAAGCTCGCCGGAGAACCGGCGCCTGCCGCCGCTGCGATCCCGACTCCGGAGCCGCCGCGATCCGACGACGACGTCGATCGCGAGCTGCTCGAGATCTTCCTGGGCGAAGCGCAGGAAGTGCTCGCGGCGATCGCCGAAGCTTCGGCGGGCTCGCGCGCTGCGCCGCAGGACGTGGCGCTGCTGACGACGATGCGACGCGGCTTCCATACGCTGAAGGGCTCGAGCCGGATGGTCGGCCTCGCCGCCTTCGGCGAGGGCGCGTGGGCGATGGAGCAGGTGCTGAACCTGTGGCTCGCCGAGGAACGACCGGCCAGCGATTCACTGCTCGCGCTGATCGATGCGGCACACGCGCGTTTCGCGGGCTGGGTCGATGCGCTGCAGGTCGACGCCGCGGCCGCAATCGATCCGGCGCCCGTCGTCGCCGCGGCGGCGGCGCTGCGCGAAGGACGAGAGCAGGAAGCGACGCCGGCACCCGAGCCGGTCGAGGAACACCGGGCGGTCGAAGCGTCGAACACGGCGGTCGAAGCGCCGATCGCGGTGATCGAGGTTCCGGGCGAGGTGGTCGAGGCGCCGAGCGAGGCGGTCGAAGCGCCGCGCGACGTGGTCCAGGCGCAATTCGAGCCGGCTCGAAGCCATCGCCGACGAAGTCCACATCGGCGATCGCTCGATCAGCCGCTCGCTGTACGAGATCTTTCTTTCCGAGGCGGACGACATCGTCGCCGCGCTGAGCGCCGACGCGGACGACTGGGCACTGCAGCCCGAGCGCAGCGCGACCGAAGCGGCCCAGCGGGCCATGCATTCGCTCAAGGGCAGCGCGGCGCTCGTGCAGCTCGACGAAGTACATGCGATCGCCGAGCAGCTCGAAACCTTCCTGTTGCGCCAGCGCTCGCAGGCGCACGCCCTCGCGCCGACGGATCTCGACGACTACGTGCAGGCGCTCGAGCGCGTGCGCGCGATGCTCCACCAGTTCGCGGCCGGACACGAGCCGCGGCCGGAGCCCGATGCTTTCGCGCTCGCGCATGCCCTGGCCGCACGCTGGGACCCGCGAGCGGCGCGCGTGCAGCCGGTCGTCGCCGTCGGCGAGTCGCACGAGGAACTCGACGCCGACCTGCTGCCGGTCTTCCTCGAGGAGGCGAGCGACCAGCTGCCGCGCATCGGGGAGAATCTGCGCAGCTGGCAGGCGGCCCCCGACGACCGTTCGCTGCCGCAGCAGCTGATGCGCGACCTGCACACCGTCAAGGGCAGCGCGCGGATGGCCGGCGCGATGACGCTCGGCCAGCGCGTGCACGAGATGGAGACGCGCATCGAGGCGGCGAGCGTGCTCACCGTCGTGCCGCATGCGCTGATCGACGAACTGGTGGCCGACCACGACGCGGTGGTCGCGCTGTTCGAGGCGATTCGCGATCTCGGAACGCAGGCTGCCCCCGTCGAGGGGTCGCCCGCGGAACCGGCC
>QEVN01000113.1 GCA_003576795.1 Burkholderiales bacterium | reverse complement strand
GTACTGCAGGAAGTTCGCCACCGTGACCGGCGCCTTCTCCGGATACAGCTCGATGACGAACTCGCCCATCGAGGTGTCGACGAGCACCTGCGGGTTGGCGGCGGCGCTCGCGCCGTCGGGCAGCGCATTCAGCGCGAGAACGAGGGCGCCGATCAGCGGCAGTTTCCTGAACATCGTGGGTTTGCTCCGAAACGAAGAAAGGTGCAGGGAAGGGACGAACGAGCGGGCAGGGTCGCTTCAGTGCGACGGGGTTGCCGGCGTGGACGCAGGCGCAGGGGAGGCCGAGGCGGACGGCGCTCCCTTGCCGCCTGCGGCAGCGCCGGACGCGCTCGCGGGGGCGGCCAGGCGCGCGATCAGCTCGCGCGTGCGCTCGAGCTTCTCGCGCGCCGCGCGGTTGCCGGCGTCGGCGTCGATCGCGCGCTGATACGAGCGCTCGGCCAGGCGAAGCTGCACGTCGCCGAGATTCTCGTGCGCCAGCGAGTAGGAAGGCAGCGCGCGCAACGCGCCTTCGAGCGCCTCGCGCGCCTGGTCGAGTTCGCCGCGCTGCGCGCGCAGCGCGGCGAGGTTGTTGTACGGCTCCGGCAGCTCGGGAAATTCGCTGATGAGCGCCGTGAACACGGCGATCGCCTCGTCGGTGCGGCCCATCTGCGCGAGCAGCACGCCGCGCTGGAAGCGCAAGGGCGCATCGGCCGGCGAGCTTTCGAGCGCCTTGTCGAGGACTGCCAGCGCTTCGTCGCGTCTGTTCTGCGCGATGAGCTCGCGGGCCCGCACCAGCGCTTCGTTGGCCGGGCGCGGCGACGGCGTTTCGGTAGCCGGGCGAGCGACGGGCACGGGGTTCGTCTGCGCGCCGGCGGGCGCCGCTGCGAACGAGGCGAGGGCGATGCAGGCGGCGCCGATGAAGGGCAATGCTGCTGATATACTCGATCGCATCCCGGCATTCTAGCCAATCGAAGCTGCGGCGCCGGGCGCCGTCCGCTCGCATGCCGTCGGCTCTTTGCATCGGTTCTTCGGGTCGGTGCCCGCTTCATGCTCCGGATCCACAACTCGCTAACGCGCAGCAAGGAAGTCTTCGTTCCGCTCGAGCCCGGCAAGGTCCGGATGTACGTCTGCGGAATGACGGTCTACGACTGGTGCCACGTCGGCCATGCGCGCGTGCTCGTCGTCTTCGACATGGTGCAGCGCTGGCTGCGCGCGAGCGGCTATCGCGTCACCTATGTGCGCAACGTCACCGACATCGACGACAAGATCATCCGCCGCGCGGTAGAGAACGGCGAAACGATCGCCTCGCTCACCGGTCGCTTCATCGCGGCGATGCACGAGGACGCCGACGCGCTCGGCGTGCAGCGCCCCGATCACGAACCGCGCGCCACGCAGTTCGTCCCGCAGATGCTCGGCCTGATCGACCTGCTCGAGAAGAAGGGCCTGGCCTATCGCACCGACGATGGCGACGTCGACTATGCCGTCCGGCGCTTTCCCGGCTACGGTCGGCTGTCGGGCAAGTCGCTCGACGACCTGCGCGCCGGCGAGCGGGTGGGCGTGGACGACGACAAGCGCGACCCGCTCGACTTCGTCCTGTGGAAGGCTGCCAAGCCCGACGAGCCCGAGGAGGCGCGCTGGGAGTCCCCCTACGGCTACGGACGCCCCGGATGGCACATCGAGTGCTCGGCGATGTCCACCAGCCTGCTCGGCAGGACGATCGACATCCACGGCGGCGGCGCCGACCTGCAGTTCCCGCACCACGAGAACGAGATCGCGCAGAGCGAAGGCGCGCTCGGCTGCACCTTCGTGCGCTACTGGATGCACAACGGCTTCGTGCGCGTCGACGACGAGAAGATGTCGAAGTCGCTCGGCAACTTCTTCACGATCCGCGAGGTGCTCGAGAAATACGACGCCGAGGTGCTGCGTCTGTTCATCCTGCGCGCGCACTACCGCAGTCCGCTGAACCATTCCGATGCGCACCTGGACGACGCCCGCCTGGCGCTGCTGCGCCTGTACGGCGCGCTCGGCGCCATGCGCGACGAAGACGACGATGCGCCGATCGACTGGTCCGATCCGTGGGCGGCGCGCTTTCGCGACGCGATGAACGACGACTTCAACACGCCGGTGGCGCTCGCGGTGCTGTTCGAGCTGGCCGCCGAGGTGAACCGTACGCGCGCCCCGGCGCTCGAGCGACTGCTGCGCGCGCTCGGCGGCATCCTGGGGCTGCTGCAGCGCGACCCGGCCGAGGTGCGACAGGGCGGGCTGCGCGGCAGGGCCGCGCAACGCGCCGACACCCTCGACGACGCGGCGATCGAGGCGCGGATCGCGCAGCGCACCGACGCGAAGAAGGCGAAGCGCTACGCCGATGCCGATCGCATTCGCGACGAGCTGGCTGCGCAGGGCGTCGTGCTCGAGGACTCCGCCGCCGGCACGACCTGGAGACGCTCGTGAGTCGCGAGCCGTCCGCCCGCACCGCTCGATGAAGCCGTTCTGGCTCCACTCGGGACTCGCGCTGCTCGAGGCCGACGAGCATGGCGGCCTGCGTGTCACCGATGCCTTCCTCGTCGCGTACCTGCATCGTGCCGAGCTGGCGCCGATCGAGAGTTCGTGCGCCGCCGAGCTCGCGCTGCACGCGAGCCTGCACGAGGATCCGCGGCGCAGGGTCGACGAGGCCGAATTGAACGCGATCGTCGACCGCGATGCGCGCGACAGCTGGCGGCTGTTCCTGCGCTTTCGCGATCGCCTGCTCGATGCGCCGAACCTGCAGGCGGCCTACGTGGCGATCTTCGCCGACGCGCAGCGCAGCGGGCGCATCGACGTTCCGCCGCTGCTGGTCGAGCAGCTCGCGCAGATCATCGTCCATCACATGCTCGCCCATTGCGAGGACGGGTTGATGCTGCGCGTGGCCGAACTGTGGTTCCGCGAGCAGCGCGTCACGCTCGCCGACGGGCGCGTGCTGCTCGCCGATCTCGAAACGGTGCAGGCGCGCGCGGCCGGTGCCGGCCGCGGCAACCTCGGGCGCCTGCTCGCCCAGGCGCAGACCGGCACGAGCGTGGATTTCGACGTCATCGATGCGACGAACGCCGACGCGTATTTCGGCCGCGACGAGCAGCACGACTTCGCCGTCGAGATCGGGCATGGCCGCGCGGCCGCGCAGCGGCTGTGCGAGCTGCTGCGACGCTGGATCGGGCATCTGCTCGGCGTGGGCGTGCGCGTGAACGGCCTGTCGTCGATCGAGGATCCGCGCTGGCGCTGGCATACGGGACTGGATTCGCAATCCAGCCTGCTGCTCGACAAGCTCTACCGCGGCGAGGGTCTCGATCCCGACGAGCACCGGCGCCTGCTGTTGCTGATGCGGCTCGATTTCGATCGGCTCGAAGACCAGGACCCGCGCGTGGCCGGCAAGCCGGTCTATCTGGCGCTCGCCGCCGACGAGGCGGGCGTGCTGCGGATGAAGCCGCAGAACCTGCTCTTCAACCTGCCGTTGCAGGCGCACTGATGTCGAGGCCCGCGTACTGGGACGAAGCCTGCGCGACGCTCGCCGGCAGCGACGCGACGATGGCGGGCATCATCGATCGTTGCGGCGGGCACCTCGTCTCGCGCGGCGATGCGTTCCAGACGCTCGCCCGCTCGATCGTCGGCCAGCAGATCTCCGTGCGCGCGGCGCAGTCGGTATGGGAGCGTTTCGTCGTCGCCTGCGGCGCCGAAGGCCCGGTGCCGCCGCGCGTCTCGCGCATGCGGCAGACGACGCTGCGCAACTGCGGCCTGTCGCAGCGCAAGGCGGAGTATCTGAAGGACCTCGCCGCGCATTTCCGCTCGGGCGAGGTCGATCCCGCCCGCTGGCCGCTGCTCGACGACGACGCGATCATCGACGAGCTGTGCACGGTGCGCGGCATCGGTCGCTGGACCGCGGAGATGTTCCTGATCTTCAATCTGATGCGGCCGGACGTCTATCCTGTCGACGACGTCGGCCTGCTGCGCGGGATCGCCTCGCAGTACCGCGAGGGGCGCCCGGTCTCGCGCGCCGAAGCGATCGAGATCGGCGAGGCGTGGCGCCCGTGGCGCACGGTGGCCACCTGGTATCTGTGGCGCGTGCAGGATCCGTTGCCGGTGGAATATTGATGAAGATGACCTTCCTGGAATTCGAGCAGCCGATCGCCGATCTCGAGCAGAAGATCGAGGCGCTGCGTTTCGCGCAGGAGGACTCCGCGGTCGACATCGCCGAGGAGGTGGCGCGACTGCAGCAGAAGAGCCAGCTGCTGCTGAAGGACACCTACGCCAAGCTTACGCCCTGGCAGGTGGCGATGGTGGCGCGCCATCCGCAGCGGCCGTACACGCTCGACTACGTGCAGGCGATCTTCACCGACTTCCACGAGCTGCACGGCGATCGCGAATTCGCCGACGACCCGGCGATCGTGGGCGGGCTGGCGCGGCTGAACGGCCAGCCGGTGATGGTGCTGGGCCACCAGAAGGGCCGCGGCACGAAGGAGCGCAGCCAGCGCAACTTCGGCATGCCCCGCCCCGAGGGCTACCGCAAGGCGCTTCGCTTGATGAAGCTCGCCGAGAAGTTCGAGCTGCCGCTGTTCACCTTCGTCGACACGCCCGGCGCCTTCCCCGGCATCGACGCCGAGGAGCGCAACCAGTCGGAAGCGATCGGGCGCAACCTCTACGAGATGGCGGCGCTGCGCGTGCCCATCGTCACCACGATCATCGGCGAGGGCGGCTCGGGCGGCGCACTGGCCATCGCGGTGGGCGACGTCACGCTGATGCTGCAGTACGCGATCTATTCGGTGATCTCGCCCGAGGGGTGCGCCGCGATCCTGTGGAAGAGCGCCGAGAAGGCGCCCGAGGCGGCCGAGACGCTCGGCATCACGGCGCACCGCCTGAAGGCGCTCGGGCTGGTCGATCGCATCATCAGCGAGCCGGTGGGCGGCGCGCATCGCGACCCGGCGCACATGGCGCAGCTGCTCAAGCGCGCGCTGTCCGATGCGCTGCGCCAGTTCCAGGGCGTCGATCCGAAGGCGCTGCTCGAGCAGCGGCACCAGCGGATCATGCACTATGGAAAGTTCAAGGAGCTGGGGCAGGGCTGAGCCCACGCTGCGCGCGGGCGCGTCGTCCGACGTGCTCGCTGCGGTCGCGGCGTCGCTGCAAGGCTTCGCCGCCGAAGACGGCGTCGTCGTCGCCTTCAGCGGCGGCGTCGACTCCTCCGTGCTGCTCGATGCCGTCGCGCGCTGCCGAGCGCGCGATCGCGTCGTCGCCTGGCACGTGCACCACGGGCTGCAGCCGCAGGCAAACGAATGGCGCGCGCATTGCGAGCGCGAGGCGCAGCGCCTGGGCGTGCGCTTCGGCGCGACGCACCTGTCCGCACCGCCGCGCGGCGCGAACCTCGAGGCGTGGGCGCGCACGAGCCGCTATGGCGCCTTGTGGGACGCGGTCGCGCAGACCGGTTCGCGCGCGCTGCTCACCGCGCATCATGCCGACGACCAGCTCGAGACGGTGCTGATGCGCCTGGCGCGCGGCAGCGGGCCGGCGGCGCTCGGCGCGATGGCGCCGGCGCAGCGGCGCACGGGCGGCTGGCTGCTGCGTCCGCTGCTGTCGATCGGCCGCGAGCGCATCGTCGAATGCGCACGCGAGCGCGGTCTCGCCTGGATGGACGATCCGATGAACGCCGACGCGGATTTCCTGCGCGTGGCCTTGCGCACGCGCGTGATTCCGGCGCTGGCGCAGGCGGCGCCGGCCCTGCGCGAGAACGTGCTGCGCTCGGCCCAGTGGCTGCGCGAGAGCGGCGAGGCGCTGCGCGAGCTGGCCGAGCGCGACCTGCGCGAGGCGGGGGTGGTGCCGGGGGCGGCCGCCTTCGATCGGCGCCCGCTTGCCGGGCTCCCGGCTGCCCGGCGCGATCTCGCCGTTCGCGCGTGGTTCGACTCGCTGGGCGTCGCGGCGCCCAGCCGCGCGCGCCTCGCCGAGTGGGTCTCGCAGATGCTGCTCGGCGGCTCGGCGCACGCGTTGCTCGAGCACGATGGGGTGTGCTTTCGCCGCTATCGCGATCGCGTCAGCGCCGAGGCGTCGCGGCACGCGGTGCTCGCATCGGCGCCACCGCCGGCCTTCGCCTTCCGTTGGAGCGGCGGGAGCGAGATCGCGCTGCCGCAGTGGGGCGGGGCGTTGCGCTGGACGAAGTCGAACCGGCCCGATGCGGTCGCGGCGCGATGGCTCGCGGCGCAGCCGCTCGAAGTCCGTTCTGCGCGCGGCGGACAGCGATTGCGCCCGCGCGCATCCGGCCCGAGCCGCAGCGTGAAGAACCTGTTCCAGGAGCGCGGCATCCCGCGGCACCTGCGGACATGGATGCCGGCGCTGCACGCCGGCGATCGGCTGCTGTACGTGGCGGGCCTCGGCATGGATCGCAGCGGGGTGTCCGAAGCGGACGACGGTTGGCGCATCGAGATCGAGTGGCGCGCCGACGACGCCGACGACCCGCGCGCGGCCTTCGGCGAGACCACCCCTTCCGTATAATTGCGGGTTTTTTGCGTCGCGCGCGGCGGGAACCGGGATGGCCCTGATCGTTCACAAGTACGGCGGCACCTCGATGGGCTCGGTGGAGCGCATCCGCAACGTCGCGCGCCGGGTCGCCACCTGGCGGGAAGCGGGGCACCGGATGGTCGTCGTTCCGTCGGCAATGGCCGGCGAGACGAACCGGCTGATCGCGCTGGCGCGCGAGATCCAGCCGCAGCCCGACCGGCGCGAACTGGACATGATCGCGTCCACCGGCGAGCAGGTATCGGTGGGGCTGCTGGCCATGGCACTGAAGGCGATCGGCATCGACGCCGTCAGCTACGCCGGCTGGCAGGTGCCGGTGCGCACCGACAGCGCGTTCACGAAAGCGCGCATCGTGTCTATCGACGACACCCGCGTGCGCAAGGACCTCGACGCCGGCCGCGTCGTCATCATCACCGGCTTCCAGGGCGTGGACGCCGACGGCAACATCACCACGCTCGGGCGCGGCGGCTCGGACACCTCGGCCGTGGCGGTTGCCGCCGCGCTGAAGGCCGACGAGTGCCTGATCTACACCGACGTCGACGGCGTCTACACCACCGACCCGCGCATCGTTCCCGAAGCGCGGCGCCTGGAGCGCGTCACCTTCGAGGAGATGCTCGAGATGGCGAGCCTCGGGTCGAAGGTGCTGCAGATCCGCTCGGTGGAGTTCGCCGGCAAGTACAAGGTGAAGACGCGGGTGCTTTCGAGCCTCACGCCGCCCGACATTCCCGTCGAGATCGAGGCGAAGTCGGGCACGCTGATCACATTCGAGGAAGATCCGGAAATGGAGCAGGCCGTCATCTCGGGCATCGCGTTCAACCGCGACGAGGCGAAGATCACGATCACCCGGGTGCCCGACCGCCCGGGCATCGCCTATCAGATCCTGGGCGCGATCGCCGACGCGAACATCGACGTCGACATGATCATCCAGAACCAGAGCGTCGAGGGCACGACCGACTTCTCCTTCACCGTGCAGGCGCCGGAACTGCAGCGCGCGCTCGACGTGCTGAACGCGAAGGTGAGGGACGAGATCGGCGCGAAGGAGATCATCGGCGACCCGAAGATCGCCAAGGTCTCGGTCGTCGGCATCGGCATGCGCTCGCACGTCGGCGTCGCCAGCCTGATGTTCAGGACGCTGTCGGAAGAGGGCATCAACATCCAGATGATTTCGACCAGCGAGATCAAGATCTCGGTGATCATCGAGGACAAGTACATGGAACTGGCCGTGCGCGCGCTGCACAAGGCCTTCGGGCTGGACAAGCCGGCGATGGCGGGGGAGCCGGTGGGGAAGTAGCGATCTCAGCCGATTACCGATCGACGTCCCGCACCGGCATCGCCGAGCGTGCCAGGGTGAGATCGATGTCGCGATGCGGCGACGCCTGAAGCGCGTCGATCAGCAATTGGCCCGTGCGTTGCCCCTCGAGTCGGCGGAAGTGCTCGGCGTCGACGACGACTACGGCGTTCCGATCATCCACGGTGACGAGTTGCGGGCCTTCGGTGCAGGCCAGGTTCACGAGTTCGGTGAAGCTCGCTTTCGCATCTTGGAAACGCCACCCCGCACGCTGGGAGCGCGTGGAGGTTCGGGTACCGGTGTCGCGATCTCTGGTCACGCGGCCAGACTAGCATCGGAAGCCGAATATCGGGAGCGTCCGCGCGAAGCCCTGCGGTACAATGCGCCCCGAGCCGGCATCGAGCGAGCGTTATCTCATTCGAAGCCAGGAGACGTGGCCGAGAGGTCGAAGGCACTCCCCTGCTAAGGGAGCATGCGGCCAAAAACTGCATCGAGGGTTCGAATC
>QEVN01000112.1 GCA_003576795.1 Burkholderiales bacterium | reverse complement strand
AAGCCGCGGCTGCCGTGCGCGTCCGAGCCGTGGCACTGCACGCAGTAGGTGAGGTACATGCGCTCGCCCATCGCGCGCGCCTGCGGATCGGCAGCCACGGCGGGGATGTCCTGCTGCAGGTACTTCGCGAACAGCGGCGCGGCGTTCTCGTCGACGCGCGCCACCTCGCGCTCGTACTGGCCTTTCTGACTCCAGCCGAGCAGCCCCTGGAACGAGCCGAGTCCCGGATACAGCGCGAGATACGCGAAGGCGAAGAGGCAGGTGATCATGAACAGCCACAGCCACCAGCGCGGCAGCGGGTTGTTGTATTCCTCGAGATCGCCGTCCCAGCGGTGTCCGGTGGTGCCGACCTGCTGGCCCGGCGCGCGGCCGCGCGCCAGCACCAGCGTGAGCCAGACGCAGAAGGCGACCGAGACGAGCGTGACGATCGTGATGTACAGGCTCCAGCCCGGAGCGACGAAATCAGCCATGGTGTTTCGCTTCCTGGTCTTCTTCGACGAAGGGGAGCATCGCCGCTTCGGCGAATCGCTCGCGCTGGTTCCGGCTCCACGCCCACGCGACGATGCCGAGGAACGCGAGCAGGCACACCACCGCCAGCAGCCCGCGGAATACGTTGATGTCCATCGTGCTTCCTTCCCGCGCGCTCAGCGTGCGGTGCTGCGGATCGACGTGCCGAGCACCTGCAGGTACGCGATCAGCGCGTCCATCTCGGTGCGGTCCTTCAGCGCCTCGGGCGCCTTCGCGATGTCCTCGTCGCTGTACGGATGGCCGAGCCTGCGCAGCACGGTCATGCGCTTGCCCACCGTGCCGTCGTCGGCCGCGGTTTTGGCCAGCCACGGATAGCCGGGCATGTTCGATTCGGGAACGAGGTCGCGCGGATTCGTCAGGTGCACGCGATGCCATTCGTCGCTGTAGCGACCGCCGACGCGCGCGAGATCGGGGCCGGTGCGCTTGCTGCCCCACAGGAACGGCCGGTCGTAGACGAACTCGCCGGCCACCGAGTAGTGGCCGTAGCGTTCGGTTTCGGCGCGGAACGGGCGGATCATCTGCGAGTGGCAGTTCGAGCAGCCTTCGCGGATGTACACGTCGCGGCCGACCAGCTCGAGCGCGCCGTAGGGCTTCAGGCCCTCGACCGGCTCGGTGGTCGACTTCTGGAAGAACAGCGGGACGATCTCGACCAGGCCGCCCACGCTGATGGCGGCGATGATCAGCACGATCATCAGCGTGATGTTCTTCTCGATCAGGGCGTGCGTGAATTTCATCTCGCTTCCTTCACGCGTGCGCCGCGGCGACGGCCGGCACCGGCGCATCGACGGCCTTGCCCGCGCGGATCGTCATCAGGCAGTTGTAGAGCATCAGCAGCATCCCGGCGAGATAGAGCAACCCGCCGGCGAAGCGGATGTACCAGTACGGGTACGAAGCCTTGACCGATTCGACGAACGCGTAGGTGAGCGTGCCGTCGGCGTTCGTCGCGCGCCACATCAGGCCCTGCGTGACGCCGGCGATCCACAGCGCGGCGATGTAGAGAACGACGCCGATCGTCGAGATCCAGAAGTGCGTTTCGATCAGCCGCGTGCTGTACATCTGCGTGCGGCCGAACAGGCGCGGGATCAGGTAGTAGATCGAGCCCATCGTGATGAAGCCGACCCAGCCCAGCGCCCCCGAGTGCACGTGGCCGACCGTCCAGTCGGTGTAGTGCGACAGCGCGTTGACCGTCTTGATCGACATCATCGGCCCCTCGAAGGTCGACATGCCGTAGAACGACAGCGACACGACGAGGAACTTCAGGATCGGGTCTTCGCGCAGTTTGTGCCACGCGCCCGACAGCGTCATGATCCCGTTGATCATCCCGCCCCACGACGGCGCGAGCAGGATCAGCGAGAACACCATGCCGACGCTCTGCGCCCAGTCGGGCAGCGCCGTGTAGTGCAGGTGGTGGGGGCCGGCCCACATGTAGGTGAAGATCAGTGCCCAGAAGTGCACGATCGACAGCCGGTACGAGTAGACGGGGCGCTCGGCCTGCTTCGGGATGAAGTAGTACATCATCCCGAGGAAGCCGGCGGTGAGGAAGAAGCCCACCGCGTTGTGGCCGTACCACCACTGCACCATCGCGTCCTGCACGCCGGCGTAGGCCGAGTACGACTTCGTCCACGTGACGGGCAGCGCCATGCTGTTGACGATGTGCAGCACGGCGATCGTGATCACGTAGGCGCCGAAGAACCAGTTCGCCACGTAGATGTGCGGCGTCTTGCGCCGGGCGATGGTTCCGAAGAACACGATCGCGTAGGCGACCCACACGAGCGCGATCAGCACGTCGATCGGCCACTCGAGCTCGGCATATTCCTTGGTGGTCGACAGTCCCAGCGGCAGCGTGATCGCCGCGGCGACGATCACCGCCTGCCAGCCCCAGAACGTGAAGGCCGCGAGCTTCGGCGCGAACAGCGGCGCCTGGCAGGTGCGCTGCACGACGAAATACGAGGTGGCGAACAGCGCGCTGCCGCCGAAGGCGAAGATCACCGCGTTCGTGTGCAGCGGACGCAGCCGGCTGTACGTGATCCACGGGATGTCCATGTTCAGGGCCGGCCACGCCAGCTCGGCGGCGATCCAGACGCCGACCAGCATGCCGACGACGCCCCAGACGACCGTCATCACCGCGAACTGGCGCACCACCTTGTAGTTGTACGTGGTCGCCGCGTTCGAGACGCCCGAGGCGCCGGGAGCGCCCGCCGGGGCGCCGATCGCAACTGTGGTCATGCCGTTCCCCTGAACAAGAACTGAATTATCGGAAGCGCAGGTTCGATTGAATTTGCCTTTAATCAAGGCCGTGCGTTGTCGTCGTCTTCCGTGCCTTCCTTCGTGGCCGGCGGCGAGCGGTCGTCGTCGTGCAGGATGCTGTGCGCCGGACCTTCCATGTCGTCGAACTGCCCGCTGTCGGACATCCGCAGGAATATCCAGGCCGCGAGCGCGACGATGGCCAGGCTGAGCGGCACGAGCAGGTACAGCGCTTCCATTCAGGCGCTCGCCGTCGCCGGCGCTGCTGCAGGCTCTGCGCGGCCGGCGGCGCGCCGGGCGCCCGGGATCAGGCGCAGTGCGTTGAGCACGACCAGCAGCGAGCTGCCCGTCATGCCCAGTGCGGCGAGCCAGGGCGGCACCCAGCCGAGCGCCGCCGCCGGAATCGCGGCGGCATTGTAGACGAGCGCCCAGCCGAGGTTCTGCCGTACGACGCGGCGCGTGCGCTGCGCCAGCGCGTGCAGCGCGACCAGCTCGCGCAGCGAAGCGCCGAGCAGCACGACCGAGGCCGCGGTGCGGGCGAGCGAACTGGCCGCGCCGACGGCCACCGAGACGTCGGCTGCGGCGAGCACCGGCGCGTCGTTGATGCCGTCGCCGATCATCGCGACGCGGCGACCCTCGCGCTGCAGGCCGCGCACGTATTCGAGCTTGTCGTCGGGCGCGGCTTCGGCGCGCACGTGCTCGATCGCCAGTTCGCTCGCGACCGCCCGCACGCTCGCGTCGCGGTCGCCGGAGAGCAGGTGCACGCGCAGCCCGCGCGCAACGAGCGCGTCGACGACTTCGCGCGCTTCGTCGCGCAGGCGGTCGCGCAGGTGCAGGCGGGCGATCGGGCGTTGGTCGTCGACGAGCCAGACGATCGAGAGAGGGGAAGGGTGAAGGGGAGACGGAAGTGAAGGGTGAAGGGGGAAGGGGGAAGGGGAAACGGCGAGTTCGGCATCGGCGTCGGCGGCGCCGAGCGAGGCGTGCCATTCGGCGACCCAGCGCTGGGCGCCGAGGCGGTAGCGGCGCCCGTCGATCGTGGCTTCCACGCCGAGGCCGGGGGCGGTGAGGGGCGGGGCGTCGGTGTGCAACGGTGCGACGTTCGCGTCTTCGGCGGCGCGCAGGATCGCGGCTGCGAGCGGATGCGACTGGCCTGCTTCGAGTGCGGCGGCGAGGGCGAGTGCGGTATTTGCGTCGCTGCCGGTGGCCTGGCCGATGTCGCCGGAATCTTCCGCGATCGGCGCGAGCGCGACGACATCGACGACTTCCGGGCGGCCCCGTGTCAGCGTCCCGGTCTTGTCGAAGACGACGTCGGTGCAGTCGGCGAGCCGTTCGAGCGCGTCTCCGCGCGCGACGAGCATTCCGCGCCGGATCGCCGCGCCGGTGGCTGCCGCCAGCGCCGCGGGCATCGCCATCGACAGCGCGCAGGGGCAGGAGACGACCAGCACGGCGATCGCGATCGGCGCGGCGCGCGCAGGGTCGATCTGCATCCAGGCGAGCCAGACGCCGGCCGCCAGCAGCAGCAGCGCGAGGACGAACCGGCGCGCGACCCGCTCGGCCAGTCCTGCCAGTCGGGGCTTGTCGGCGGCCGCGCGGTCGATCAGCCGCTCGATCGTCGAGATCGCGCTGTCGGCGCTGCTGCGCAGCGCCTGCGCGACGAAGGCGCTGCCTGCGTTCACCGCGCCGCCCGGCACCTCGTCGCCGCGCTCGCGCGCCACCGGCACCGACTCGCCGGTGAGCAGCGACGCGTCGATCGCCGTGCGCCCCTCGACGATGCGCGCGTCGACCGCGATGCGCTCGCCGACGGCGACGCGGAAGCGGTCGCCGGGCGCCAGTCGCGTGGCCGGCACGCGTTCGATCGCTCCGGTCGCCGGATCGATGCGCTCGGCCGAATCGGGCGCGGCGGCGGCGACCGCGTCGATCGCGCGGCCCGCGCGCCGGCGCGCGATCCATTCGACGTAGCGCGCCGCCAGCAGCAGGCAGACGAACATCGTCACCGAGTCGAAATAGACCTCGCCGCGGCCGACGACGGTGGCATGCACGCTCGCGCCGAAGGCGGCGAGCACGCCGATCGCGACCGGCACGTCCATCCCCAGGCTGCGGGCCCGCAGGTCGCGCCAGGCGCCGGCGAGGAAGGGCGTGGCCGAATAGAAGACGACCGGAACGGTGAGCAGCAGGCTCGCCCAGCGCATCAGCGATTCGTGCGCCGCCTCGATCTCGCCCGGCGCGGCGATGTACGACGGAAACGCGTACATCATCACCTGCATCATCGCCAGCGCGGCGACGAACAGGCGCCGGAACAGCGCCTTCGTCGTGCGCTGGATCTGCTGCTCGCGGCCGCGCGCATCGAAGGGCCGCGCGGCGTAGCCGATGCGGCCGATCGCCGCGAGCAGGCGCGAAAGCTGCGTCTGCGCCGCATTCCAGCGGATCGTCGCGCGTTCGGTCGCCAGGTTCACCGATGCGCCGACGACGCCCGGCTGGCGCCGCAGCGTCTGCTCGAGCAGCCAGACGCAGGCGCCGCAGCGCATTCCGTCGACCAGCAGCGTCGCCTCGCGTTCGTCGCCGCCGGCGTCCGCGCCGCGCACGAAGCGCGCCTGCACTTCGTCGTCGTCCCAGACGCGCAGCGCTTCGAGTCCCTCCGGCACCCCGCCGGCAGCGGCCGGTTGCGAGCGCGTCCGGTAGTAGTCGGACAGGCCGGCGGCCGCGATCGCCTCGGCCACCGCGCGGCACCCGGCGCAGCACATCTCGCGCTCGGCGCCGTCGATCGTCGTGCGCCATGCGCCGGGGCGTTCCACTGCCTCGCCGCAATGGAAGCAGGCGATTCCCTGCGTCATCGCAACCACTGCACGCAGACGTCGATCACCTGCTGCAGATGCGCGATCGGATCGATGCGCGCGAGGCCCGCCACCCCGAAGGCGACGATCAGCAGGCCGGCGGCGAAGCGCGCGCCGGGGCGGGCGAACCAGCGCGAAACGCGCTGGGCGGCCAGGCCCAGGGCCAGCAGGTTCGGCAGCGTTCCGGCGCCGAAGGCGAGCATCAGCAACGCGCCGTCGGCGGCGCTGCCCGATACGAGCGCCGCGGCGAGCACGCCGTAGACCATTCCGCACGGCACCCAGCCCCATGCGGCGCCGGCGGCGAAAGCGCCGGGCACGCTGGTGGCGCCGAGCAGCCGCGAGGCGAAGGGCGCGACGCGCTTCCAGGCGCCGACGCCGAAGCGCTCGAGCCCGCGCAGCCGGCGCAAACCGCCGGTGAGCGCCAGTCCGAGCACGATCAGCAGCAGGTTGGCGGCGACGAAGCTGATCTGCTGCACCGGCAGCACGTGCTCGGCGAGCCAGGCCGCCGAGCCGACGGCGCCGGCCAGCGCGCCGGCGACGGCGTAGCTGCCGATGCGGCCGGCGTTGTAGGCGAACTGCAGCAGCGTGCCCGATTGCACCGCCGCCACTGCGGCGCCGCCCGGTTGCACGTTCAGCGGCATCATCCGGTGCCGCGCGCCGAGCAGTGCGACGATTCCTCCGCACATCGACGCGCAGTGAACGCCGCCGAACAGCCCGAGCAGGAATGCTGACATCAGCGAGAGACTCATGCGCCCGATGTCATCGATTAGACTGAACGCGGCGGATGGTACCCAATTCGGGCGAAGGATTCCTGTGCCATGTCAAGGACCCTGTGGAACGACGCCCTCGGCGTGCCGCACACGATCGACCAGCGAGGGCTGCCCTTCGAGCGCCGCGAGATCGCATTGCGCAGCTGCGCCGATTGCGAAGCGGCGATCCGCGAGATGCGCGTGCGCGGCGCGCCGCTGATCGGCGCGGTGGGCGCCTGGGGACTGGCGCTGGCGATCGAGGCCGACGCCTCCGACGACGCATTGCGCAAGGCCTACGAGCGGCTGGCCGCGGCGCGTCCCACCGCGGTGAACCTGCGCTGGGCGCTCGACCGCGTGCTTCGCCGCGTGGCGCCCGCGCCGGCCGCGCAACGGGCCGCGCTCGCGCGCCAGGAGGCGGCGGCCCTCTGCGAAGAGGATGCCGCGTGCAACGCGAGCATCGGCGAGCACGGCGCACGCCTGCTGCGCGTGCTCGCCGAGCAGCGCTCGGCGCTGGCCGGCATGGCAGGCGCCGACGCCATTCCGCTGAACCTGCTCACGCACTGCAATGCCGGCGCCATCGCCACGGTGGAGCACGGCACCGTGCTCGCCGTCGTCCAGCGTCTGCACGAGCAGGGCGTCGCCGTGCACGTCTGGGTCGACGAGACGCGTCCGCGCAACCAGGGCGCTTCGCTCACCGCATGGGAGCTTGCCGAGCGCGGCATCGCGCACACGGTGATCGTCGACAACGCGGGCGGCCTGCTGATGATGCAGGGCCGCGTCGACGCGGTGATCGTCGGCTGCGACCGGGTGGCGGCCAACGGCGACGTCGCGAACAAGATCGGCACGTATCTGAAGGCGCTCGCCGCGCGCGACAACCGCGTGCCGTTCTACGTCGCGTGTCCGACCTCGAGCATCGACGTCGACACCGCCGACGGCTCGTCGATCCCGATCGAGGAGCGCGACGGACGCGAGGTGACGCATGTCGTCGGCCGGCTCGACGACGGCGCCCTCGCGGCGGTGCGCGTCGTGCCGGAAGGCAGCGCAGTCGCCAACCCGGGCTTCGACATCACGCCGGCGCGGCTGGTCACCGCGCTCGTCACCGAACGCGGCGCCTGCGAGCCGTCGCACGCGGCGATCGCGGCGCTGCTTCGACGCGACGCGCGGGTGGCCGCGGAATGACCGAGAACGAAGCGCGAGCGTCGCTGGTCGATACCGCGCGGCGGATGACGCCGCTCGGCATCAACACCGGGCGAGCCGGCAACGTCTCGCTGCGCTGGCATCGCGGCGGCGAGGACGGCCTTCTGGTGACGCCCAGCGCGCTCGCGTACGAGCGCACGACGATCGACGACATCGTCTGGCTTGCGCTGGCCGCACCCCAGGGCGAAGACCCGCTCGCCGACTCTCCGCGGCGTGCGCACGGAACGCGCGCGCCTTCGTCGGAGTGGCGGCTGCATCGCGACCTGTACGCGACGCGCTCCGATGCGCAGGCGATCGTTCACGCCCACCCTGCGCACGCCACGGCGCTCGCCTGCCTGCCGCGCATCCACGCCGAGGGCATCCCGGCCTTCCATTACATGATCGCGGTGGCCGGCGGCGACGACATCCGCTGCGCGCCGTATGCGACCTTCGGCACGAAGGCGCTGTCGGATCACGCGCGGCGCGCGCTCGAAGGGCGTCGTGCCTGCCTGCTGGCGCAGCACGGGGCGGTCGCGCTCGGAACGAGCCTGGAAGCGGCGCTCGAGCTGGCGGTCGAGGTCGAGACGCTGGCGCGCATGTACTGGCTGGCGCTGCAGCTGGGCGAGCCGGCGCGGCTCGATGCGGCGGCGATGGCCGAGGTGCACGCGCGCTTCGCGCGCTACCGTCCCGATCCCGGCTGATCGCGAGGAGCGCCGCGGCGCGCGCGCTCCCGCAACCGGATCAGCCGGCGGCCTGTTGCTCGCCGCGCGGCGCGTCGACCCGCGC
>QEVN01000002.1 GCA_003576795.1 Burkholderiales bacterium | reverse complement strand
GCCGGCGGCGCGCTCGATGCGGCGCTCGACGGCCCGCGGGGCGAGGCGCCGGGCGGGGCGGGGGCAGCCGGAGGCGCAACCGCGTTGCGCTCGGCGCCCGCCTTCGCCGCCGGCTCGAGGCGCGACAGCGGCACTGGACGCAGCCGGTCGGCGTTCTCCTCGCGCGACGGAAGGTCGCCGGCGCCGTCGAGCCAGCCGCGGTTCCATCCGAACGTCAGCACGTTCGCGAGGACGAGGACGAGCAGCAGCCGCCTCATCGGGGAACGCTCCTCGCAGCCTCGCGTTCCTCGTCGCGCCGCAGCGTCGCCTCGCCGTGGCGGACGATCTGCACGCCGCCGGCGCCGAGCACGCGCAGCGCGCCCTGCGCGTCGATGCCGAGCGCCTGCCCCGAGGCGACCACGCGCTCGCCTTCGAGCACGACGACCGACTCGCCCTGCAGCGCATCGAAACGCTGCCAGGCCGCGACGAACTCGCCCGCCCCTTCGGCAAGGAATCGTTCGAAGGATCGGGCGACCTCTCCGGCGATGCAGCCGATCACCGTGGCCGGATCGTCGAGCGCGATCGCGCCGTCGAACAATCCGCAGGCCGGCTGCCCGATCCGCGCGTCACGCGGCGCGGCGAGATTGATGCCGATGCCGACGACGATGCGCTCGATCGAATGCGGCGGCGCGCCGGGCAGCGGCAGGCTGCGCCGGGTCTCGACGAGGATTCCACCGAGCTTGCGACCGCCGCGCTGCAGGTCGTTGGGCCATTTCAGCCGCAGGTCGGGCGCCCACGGCGCCAGCGCGACCGCGGCCGCGACGCCGACGACGATCGACAGCGCCGGCGGCGGCGGGTCGGCGCCGACGCCGCGCTCGAAAGCCATCGAGAACGCCAGCGAGCGGCCCGCTTCGCAGACCCAGACGCGTCCGCGCCGCCCGCGACCGGCCGTCTGGTTCAGCGTCGCCAACAGCACGGGCGACGCCGGCGCCGGGCCGAAGGGCGCCTGCATCAGCGCCTCGTTCGTCGAAACGATCTCGTCGACCGTCCGCACGAGAAGCGCGGCGCAGCCGGCGGCCGCGCGGATCCGGTCGGCATCGAGCGAACTCATCGGCGCCGATCATAGCGGAGCAGCAGGTAATCTAGGCAGGTGCACAGCCCGTCGATCCGTCTCCCGGTAGAGCCTTCGCGGCGCCGCCCGCCGCAGAGCGCCGCCTGGCTCGCCGCCTATGCGGCGGCGCTCGTCTACGCGAGCCTGTATCCGTGGACCGGCTGGCGCGCGCCGGGCGCGTCGATGTTCGATTTCCTCACGGCGCCGTGGCCGCGCTGGTGGACGGCATTCGACGTGGCGACGAACCTGCTCGCCTACCTGCCCCTCGGCCTGTTCGCCTGCGTGGCGATCGCGCGGACGGCGCGAACGCGCGTGCTGCGCGCCGCGCCGTGGGCGCTGGTTCCGTGCGCACTGCTGTCGTTCTCGCTCGAGTCCGCGCAGAGCCTGCTGCCGGCGCGCGTTCCGTCGCGCCTGGACCTGCTGACGAACGTCGCAGGCGCGGCGCTCGGCATCGCGATCGGCGTCTGGTTCGGTCGCCGGCGCATCGAGCGGCTGCCGCGCGCGCTGCGCAGCGCTTTCACCGTGGCGCCCGGCGCGACGACGGGCGCCGTGCTGCTCGTCGCCTGGCCGATCGCGCAGTGGTACCCGCAATCGCTGGTGTTCGCGACCGGCGACCTGCTGTTCGCCTGGCCGTCGTCGGCCGCGGCTTCGGGCTCCGACTGGCGGGCGGCCCTGATCCTGCCGACCCGCTACGAGCCTTTCGTCGAGGCATGCGCGGTGTCGCTGGCGATCGTGGCGATCGCCTCGCTCGTGCGCGAGGTCTTCGTGGCGCCGGTCGCGCCCGGCGCGCGCCCGCCGGCCTGGCCGATCGCGCTGCCGATCGTCGCGGCCTGCGCGATCAAGTCGATCGCCGGCGCGGTCGTGCTCGGAGCGGCGCATGCCTTCGGCTGGCTGAGCGCCGCCACGCAGGGCGGCCTGGTGGCCGGCGCGATCGCGTCGATCGCGCTCGTCCCCGCCACTCCGCGGGTGCGGGCGGCCAGCGCGATCGCCGCCGTCGCGCTGGGCACCGTGCTGGTGAACCTCGCGCCGCCCAACGAGTACTACCTGTCGATGCTCGCCCACTGGGAAGGCGAGTGGGCGAACTTCCACGGCCTGCTGCGCGCGCTCGCCACGCTGTGGCCGTTCGCGATGCTCGCGTGGTGGGGTCGTCGGATGTACGCCCGCCTATAATCGAGCGATGCCTTCCTACTACGAACGCCACATCTTCTTCTGCGTCAACCGACGCGACGACCCGAACCGCGAATGCTGCGCGCGCCACGGCGCCGAGGAGCTGCAGGCGTACGCGAAGGAGCGCGTCAAGGCGCTCGGGCTCTCCGGTCCCGGCAAGGTGCGCGTCAACAAGGCGGGCTGCCTCGACCGCTGCGAGCTGGGACCGGTCGCCGTCGTCTATCCCGAGGGCGTCTGGTACAGCTACGTCGATCGCGAGGACATCGACGAGATCGTCGAATCGCATCTGCGCGACGGGAAACCGGTCGAGCGGCTGCGACTCGAATGAACGCCGGCACGCAGCTGCTGCTGATCGACGGACCGATCGGCGCGATCGACGTCGCGCTCGACCGGCCTGCGGGAACGCCGCGCGGCATCGGCGTCGTCGCGCATCCGCATCCGCTGTACGGCGGAACGCGCGACAACAAGGTCGCGCAGACGCTCGCCCGCGCGCTGCTCGCGCTCGGCCACGTCGTCTGGCGCCCGAACTTCCGCGGCGTCGGCGCGACGGCCGGCACGCACGACGAGGGGCGCGGCGAAACCGACGACCTGTTCGAGGTGGTGCGCCATGCCCGCGCGCAGGCGGCGGCCGAAGCGCCGGCTGGCGCCGACCCGCTGCCCCTGGTGCTCGCCGGCTTCTCCTTCGGCACCGACGTGCAGATCCGCGTCGCCGCGCGTCTGCGCGAGGCGAAGGCGCCTGCGCAGCGGCTCGTGCTGGTCGGCACCGCTGCCACCGACCGCTACGCGCTCGGCGAGGTTCCCGCCGACACGCTGGTCGTGCACGGGGAGCACGACGAAGTCGTTCCGCTGCAGGGCGTGCTCGACTGGGCGCGCCCGCAATCGCTGCCGGTGGTCGTGATTCCCGGCGCGGAGCACTTCTTCCATCGGCGCCTGACGCTGCTCAAGCGCATCGTCGTCGACGCGCTGGCGCCGCGGGCCGACATCGAAGCCGGGTGAGATCGCAACCGCCCGACCCGCGGCTGATCTACGCACGGACGCCCGCCGGCGACGCCGAAACGAGCGCGCGCGCGCTCGAGCTGGCGCCGTCGGCGCGACGCATCCTCGCGCTGGTCGACGCGCGGCGCAGCGTCGGCGATCTGTCGCAGCTGGCGCGGCCGGGCGAACTGGCGCCGGTGCTCGCCGCGCTCGAGCGCCTCGCCCTCGTCGAAGTGGTCGCGCTCGCGGCCGAACCCACCGAGGCGCAGCGCCGCGAGCGCGAGCGCGCCGAGCAGGCGCGCCTGCAGGCGATCAAGGACGCATTGCGCGACGTCTTCGCGGCCGAACTCGGCGTGGCCGGCCGCATCTGGGACGCGCGCATCGCCGACAGCATGAGTCTCGACGTGCTTCGGCGCGCGCTGCGCGAAGCGGTCGACGCGGTCGAGCTGCGTCGCGGCGAAGCGGCCGCGCAACGCGTGCTCGCGATCGCACGGCCGCTGTTCGCTTCCGCGTCGTAGCGCGGCGTGCGATCGACCCGAGCGTGTGCGCGAGCCACGGAGCGTGTGCGCAACCCTCCCGCGATCGCCCTATAATTCCCCGCTTTCGTCGTTGTCCTCTCCTGCGGCGCCGCCGCGGCGTCGCGCGGCGATGCGAAGCGCATTGCCGTCCTGCACCTCCGGATGTACCGATGCCCGCACGCCTGCTCGCCCTGCTGTCGTTCCTGTTCCTCGCCTTCGCGCAGACCGCCGTTGCGCAGGTCGCCGCGCCCACCATCGCGGCCCGCGCCTGGATCCTGCTCGACGAAACCACCGGCCAGGTGCTCGCGTCGCACGAGCCCGACCTGAAGATCGAGCCGGCGTCGCTCACCAAGATCATGACCGCGTACCTCGCCTTCGACGCGCTGCGCGAGAAGCGCCTCACGCTGGACCAGCGTCCGGCGGTATCGCAGTCCGCCTACAAGGCGATCGGCTCGCGGATGTTCGTCGAGCCGGCGAAGCCGGCCACCGTGGAGGAGCTGCTCAACGGCGTGATCGTGCAGTCGGGCAACGACGCGTCGATCGTGCTCGCCGAGGCGCTCGCCGGCACCGAGGCGAGCTTCGCCGAGCAGATGAACCGCGCCGCGCAGCGCATGGGCCTGCGCAACACGAGCTTTCGCAATGCCACCGGCCTGCCCGATCCGCAGCACTACACGACGGCGCGCGATCTCGCCATGCTCGCGCAGCGGCTGATCGAGGACTTCCCCGATCAGTACGCGATGTATTCGAAGCGCGAATACACGTACAACAACATCCGCCAGCCGAACCGCAACCGGCTGCTCGCGATCGACCCGAGCGTCGACGGCATGAAGACGGGGCACACCGACGCCGCCGGCTACTGCCTGATCGCCTCGGCCAAGCGCGATCTTCCCGGCATCGGCGGCACGCGCCGCCTGATCAGCGTGGTGCTGGGCGCCGCTTCCGAGTCGGCGCGCGCGATCGAATCGCAGAAGCTGCTGAACTACGGCTACCAGAACTTCGACGTCGTGCGCGTCCAGGCGAAGGACAAGCCCGCCGGCACCTATGACGTCTGGAAAGGCAGCAAGAGCACCGTCGACGGCGGTTTCGAGCGCGACGTTCTCGTCTCGGTGCCGCGCGGTCAGGCCGACCAGGTCAAGGCCGAGATCGAGCGCGTGCAGCCGCTGATCGCGCCGATCGCGCAGGGCCAGCAGATCGGCACGCTGCGCGTGCGCATCGGCGACCAGCTCGTGGCCGAGCGCCCGCTGCTGGCGCTGTCGGCGGTCCAGCCCGCCGGCTGGTTCGGCCGCGCCTGGGACTCGCTGCGGCTGATGCTCGCGCGCTGAAAGGCGCCGCGCCTCGGGCTCGGCGCGCGCCTCGGTGTCCGTCGCGGCCGCCTCCGCGCCCGGCAGGTCGCCTCGCGCGTTCTGGCGCATACTCGGGCAGTCCCCGTGGAAAACGAACGAATCGGAATGACGCAGACCGCCTGGCTGAACGGCGAATGGATGCCGCTGGAAGACGCGCGCGTTCCGGTGCTCGATCGCGGCTTCGTGTTCGGCGACGGAATCTACGAGGTCGTTCCGGTCTACGCAGGACGCAAGTTCCGCTGGGCGCAACACCTGGCGCGGCTGCAGCGCAGCCTCGCCGCGGTGTCGATCCGCAACCCGCACGACGAGGCCGGATGGACGCGCCTGGTCGACGAGCTGGTCGCGCGCCATCCGTGGCGCGACCAGTTCGTCTACCTGCAGGTCACGCGCGGCGTCGCCCGTCGCGATCACGCGTTTCCGCCGTCCGACGTCGCGCCCACCGTCTTCGCGATGACGAGCGAGCTGGTCGCCCCGCCCGCCGCGCAACGCGAGCAGGGCGTCGCCGCCGTCACGCTCGCCGACGAACGCTGGCTGCGTTGCGACATCAAGACGACGTCGCTGCTGGGCAACGTGCTCGCGCGACAGGCGGCGGTGGCCGCCGGCGCGGCCGAATGCGTGATGTTCCGCGACGGCTTTCTCACCGAGGGCGCGGCGAGCAACATCTGGGTCGTGCGCAACGGCACGCTGTTCGGGCCGCCGAAGGACAACCTCGTGCTCGAAGGCATCCGCTACGGCCTCATGGCGGAGCTGGCCCCGCAGGCCGGCGTGCCGCTCGAGATCCGCCGCATCCTGCGCGAGGAAGTGCAGGCGGCCGACGAGCTGATGATGAGTTCGGCGACCAAGGAGCTGCTGCCGATCACGCGCCTGGACGGACGCCCGGTGGGCAGCGGCCGTCCGGGCCCGGTGTATGCAGCGCTGTACGCGGCCTACCAGCGGGCCAAGGCGGCAGCGTAGGAGCCGATGCGCCGATGTCCGAAGACCGCAGCCTGAGCGAAGCCTTCGACCGGCTCGAGCGCCTGCTCGAGTTTCCGGTCGACTTCCCGCTGAAGATCATGGGTCGGCGCGTCGACGACTTCGCGCAGACGATGTCCGGCATCGTCGTCGAGCACGTGCCGCAGTTCGATCCGTCGACGATCGAGCTGCGCGTCTCGAGCAAGGGCTCGTACCTGAGCGTCACCGTCGTCGTGCGCGTGGAGTCGCGCGAGCAGCTCGAGCGCCTGTATCGCGCGCTCGCCACGCATCCGATGGTCAGCGTCGTCCTTTGACCCCGCGGGCCCCGATCGTCCGTCGCCTCGGCCGCATCGAATACGAACGAGTCGAGCCGATGATGCGGTCGTTCACCGCCGCGCGCGGACCGGACACCCCCGACGAGGTCTGGCTGGTCGAGCATCCGCCGGTGTTCACGCTCGGGCGCGCCGCGCGCCTCGAGCACGTGCGAGCGCCGGGGACGATCGCCGTCGCGCGCACCGAGCGCGGCGGCCAGGTGACCTATCACGGACCCGGACAGGCGGTCTGCTACGTGCTGGTCGACCTGCGGCGCGCCGGCATCCGCGTGCGCGACTTCGTCGCGCGCATCGAGGACGCGACGATCTCGCTGCTCGGCGAATACGGAATCGACGCCGTGCGCCGCAGCGGCGCCCCGGGCGTCTACGTGCGCTCGAGCGACGCGGCTGCCGGCGAGAGCGATGCCCGCGACGGTCGCTCCGGCGCGGGCGACGTCGCCGGCGCGAAGATCGCGTCGATCGGTATCCGGATCACCGACGGCTGCAGCTGGCACGGCGTCGCATTGAACGTGGCGATGGATCTCGAGCCCTTCGGCCGCATCGACCCCTGCGGCTATCCCGGACTCGCCGTCACCGATATGCGAAGCTGCCTGTCCGCGCCTGCCGATTACGACGAGATCTCCGGCCGATTCGCGTCGCTGCTCGCGACGGCCTTCGCCTCCGACTCCTCACCTGTCTTACGCCGATGAACGCCGTGCCTCCTCCCGCTGCACCGAACCCCGCCGACAAGCAGAAAGGCGCTGCCAAGACCTCGCGCATCCCGATCAAGGTCGTTCCCGCGGCCGAGCCGCTGGCGAAGCCCGACTGGATCCGCGTGCGGCCCGCGGCCGATCCGGCGCGCTTCGCGCAGATCAAGAAGACGCTGCGCGAGCATCGGCTGCACACGGTCTGCGAGGAGGCTTCGTGCCCGAACATCGGCGAGTGCTTCGGCAACGGCACCGCCACCTTCATGATCCTCGGCGACAAGTGCACGCGGCGCTGCCCGTTCTGCGACGTCGGTCACGGACGTCCCGATCCGGTGGACGCCAGCGAGCCGGGCCATCTGGCCGACACGATCGCGGCGCTGCGCCTGTCGTACGTGGTGATCACCAGCGTCGATCGCGACGACCTGCGCGACGGCGGCGCGCAGCACTTCGCCGACTGCATCGCCGCCGTACGCGAACGCTCTCCGCGCACGCGCATCGAGGTGCTCGTGCCCGACTTCCGCGGCCGACTCGACCGCGCGCTCGACATCCTCGAGCGCACGCCGCCCGACGTGATGAACCACAACCTCGAGACCGTGCCTCGCCTGTATCGGCAGGCGCGCCCCGGCGCCGACTACGCGAATTCGCTGAAGCTGCTCGAAGAGTTCGGCCGTCGCGTGCCCGCCGTTCCGACGAAATCGGGGCTGATGGTCGGCCTGGGTGAAACCGACGACGAGATCCTGCAGACGATGCGCGACCTGCGCGCGCACGGCGTGGCGATGCTCACGATCGGCCAGTACCTGGCGCCGTCCGACGCGCACCTGCCGGTGCATCGCTACGTCCCTCCCGAAACCTTCCGGCGTTTCGCCGAGGAAGCGGCGCGGATGGGCTTCACGAACACCGCTTCCGGTCCGCTGGTGCGGTCCTCTTATCACGCCGACCGGCAGGCGCACGACGCGGGCCTGGCCTGAGCGGATCGCTGCGGGCCTGCGCCGGCGCCGGTCCCCGCGGCGGCACACGGTCGGCCCCAGATTGCGCACCTGGGCCGTTCCGGCGCTTGCACTCGAGTGCCCCCGACCCTTGCGCAGGCCTTCCGCGAGCGATTAAAGTGCCGGGCACATCGTCGACGCCGCTGCCTCGCGCCCGATCCGCTTGGGGGCAAGCCCTTATGGCAGGACGAGGCGGCAATCGCCTACATTCACCCTCCCATCGAAAGGAGTGCAAAGCATGAGGCTTGCAGCAGCCATCGCGGCGGGCGCAGTCGCGCTGTCGTTCTCGGTCGGGGCCTACGCCCAGGGACCGATGGTCATCAAGTTCAGCCACGTGGTGGCCGAAGCCACGCCGAAAGGACAGGGCGCGCTGAAGTTCAAGGAGATCGCCGAGAAGCTGCTGCCCGGCAAGGTGCAGGTGCAGGTGTTCCCCAGCTCGCAGCTGTTCGGCGACGCCAAGGAGGTCGAGGCGCTGCTGCTGGGCGACGTGCAGTTCATCGCGCCGTCGCTGTCGAAGTTCGACCGCTACACGAAGAAGATCCAGCTCTACGACCTGCCGTTCCTGTTCGACGACATCGAGGCGGTCGACCGCTTCCAGCAGAGCAAGGACGGCCAGGACCTGCTCAGCGCGATGAAGAACCGCAACCTGCTCGGGCTGGCGTACTGGCACAACGGGATGAAGCAGCTGTCGTCGAACCGCGACAAGCTCGAGCGCCCGGAGGACGTGAAAGGCCTCAAATTCCGCATCCAGGCTTCCGACGTGCTCGAAGCGCAGTTCCGCGCGCTCGGCGCCAATCCGCAGAAGATGGCGTTCAGCGAGGTCTACCAGGCGCTGCAGACCGGCGTCGTCGACGGCCAGGAGAACACCTGGTCGAACATGTACTCGCAGAAGTTCTACGAGGTGCAGAAGACGATCGCCAACACCAACCACGGCGTCATCGACTACATGGTCGTCACCAACGCCAAGTGGTGGGACGGCCTGCCCGAGGACGTGCGCAAGGGCCTGAAGCAGGCGATGGACGAAGCCACCGCCTACGCCAACAAGATGGCCAACGACTTCAACGAGCGCGACCGCAAGCTGATCGCCGACGCCGGCAAGGCGAAGATCCAGGCGCTCACGAAGGAAGACGTCGCCGCCTGGCGCAAGGCGATGGAGCCGGTGTGGCAGAAGTTCGAGGGCGACATCGGCAAGGACCTGATCCAGGCCGCGCTGAAATCGAACCAGTGATCGAAAGGGGTCGGTCCATGGCGCACTGCGCAAGGCTCGGAGCGCCATGAAGCCCGGCATGCTGTCCCGGCTGGAGGAGGCGCTGGTCGCCTTCCTCCTGGCCGCGATGACGGTGATCACCTTCATGCAGGTGGTCGCGCGCTACGTCTTCAACTACAGCTTCGTCTGGGCGCTCGAGCTCACGACCTTCCTGTTCGCGGGATTGATCTTCATCGGCATTTCGTACGGCGTACGCGTGGGCGCGCACATCGGCATCGACGTGCTCACCAAGAAGCTGCCGCCCGGCGCCGCACGGGTGGTGGCGATCATCGCGACGCTGCTGTGCCTGGTCTACGCGGCGATCGTCTTCGTCGGCGCCTGGACCTACGTCGACAAGATGTACGAAATCGGCATCCTCGCGCAGGATGTGCCGGTCCCGGCGTGGGTTCCCCGGCTCGTGCTGCCGCTGGGGTACGCGCTGCTGTTCTTCCGGATGCTCCAGGTGCTGTACGGGCTCGCCACCGGCAAGGAGGCGCACCTGCTCGGCGACGAGGTCGAGGACGCGCTCAAGCTGGCGCAGGCCGAAGCGGGTGAAGTCGAGCATCCGCATCCGCATCGCGGACCGCACGGGGAGAAGCGATGACGACGGCCGCGTTGTTCGCGATGCTCTTCGTGTTCATGTTCCTCGGCATGCCGATCGCGATCGCACTCGGCCTGTCCTCGCTGCTCACGATCCTTTTCTTCGCGCAGGACTCGCTCGCCTCGCTCGCGCTGAAGCTCTACGAGAGCTCCGAGCACTTCACGCTGCTGGCGATTCCGTTCTTCATCCTCGGCGGCGCCTTCATGACCACCGGCGGCGTCGCCAAGCGGATGATCCGCTTCGCGGTGGCCGCGGTCGGCCACTTCCCGGGCGGCCTGGCCATGGCCTCGGTACTCGCCTGCATGCTGTTCGCGGCGGTGTCGGGGTCGTCGCCGGCCACCGTCGTCGCCGTCGGCTCGATCGTGATCGCCGGCATGGTGCGCGCCGGTTACCCGCAGAATTTCGCCGCCGGCGTCGTCTGCAACGCCGGCACGCTCGGCATCCTGATCCCGCCGTCGATCGTGCTGGTGGTCTACGGCGCCGTCACCGAGACCTCGGTGGGCAAGCTGTTCATGGCGGGCGTACTGCCGGGCATCCTGCTCGGCGTACTGCTGATGGTGGCGATCTACGTGCGCGCGAAGATGGTGAATCTGCCGCGCCAGCCGAAGGCCACGCTCGGCGAGATCGTCGTGGCCGGGCGCGACTCGCTGTGGGGGCTGCTGCTGGTCGTCATCATCCTCGGCGGCACTACGGCGGCGTGTTCACGCCGACCGAGGCGGCCGCGGTGTCGGCCGTCTACGCGTTCCTGGTAGCGGTGTTCATCTACCGCGACATCGGCATGCGCGACGTGCCCGCGGTGCTGGTCGACGCGTCGAAGGTGACGGTGATGCTGATGTTCATCATCGCCAATGCGCTGCTCTTCGCGCACGTGCTCACCACCGAGCGCATCCCGCAGATCATCGCCGAGCAGATCGTTTCGTGGGGAATGCCCGCGTGGCAATTCCTGATCGTCGTGAACCTGCTGCTGCTCGTGGCCGGCATGTTCATGGAGCCGACCGGGATCATCCTGATCATGGCGCCGATCCTGTTCCCGATCGCCTCGCAGCTCGGGATCGATCCGGTGCACCTGGGGATCATCATGGTGGTGAATCTCGAGATCGGGATGGTGACCCCGCCGGTGGGGCTGAATCTGTTCGTCACGGCCGGCATCACGAAGATGCCGATCGGGGCGGTGGTGCGCGCCGCACTGCCGTGGCTGATGGTGCTGCTGGCGTTCCTCGTCGTCGTGACCTACGTGCCGTGGATTTCGCTGGTGTTGCCGAACCTGCTGTTCTGAGCGTTCCGAGGTCGGCGCGCGAGCGGCAGGCGCCAGCGTAGCGGTTGGCGCGGCGGGGGCGCGGGGTCATGGCGTGGCCATTTGCTCCTCCGGAGGCGGTGCCGCTTGCACTGTGCTGCACGGTGCAGCGTTTTTGATTGCGCAAACCGTTTCGGGCGCCGAAACGCCGCACTTCGCAGCTTCGTTTCTATGCCGACACGTCATGCGCCGGGAGTTGCCGACGCCTCGAGCGTCCCTCGTCCGCGCGCACGCCGAACCGGATGCGCTCAGGCGAGCGGCTTGCGTGCAACCACCTGCACGACGTGCGCGTCGCCCGAGTGGTGCGCGCCTTCGTGCACCGCGCGCACGCCGTCGAAGCGGTGCACGATCTCGCAACCTGCCAGTTCGTCGATGAGGTCGTCGAGCCGTGCGAGCAGCTCGGGTTCGGGCGGTCCGCCCGTGCCGAATTCGGGCTGGCGCTTGCCGTAGGCCTCGAAGACGAGGACGCCGCCCGGAGCGAGGGCGCGCACGCAGCGGGCGAGCAGTGCGGCACGCGCGCGTTGCGGCAGGTGCAGGAAGATCGAGACGATCGCGCCCCAGCGGTTCTCGCCGAGCTCGTACTGCATCACGTCGGCGCGAACGGTGCGCAGCGAGACGCCCGCCCGCTGTGCGAGCGCCTGCGCCTTGTCCAGGCCCTGCTGCGCGACGTCGACCGACGTGACCTCGAAGCCGCGGCCGGCGAGCCACACGCCGTTGCGGCCTTCGCCGTCGGCCAGGCACAGCACGGGCAGCCCGGCGGGCAGCAGCGCGGCCTGCGCGGCGAGGAAGTCGTTCGGCTCGGTGCCGTACGCGTAGTCTTCGCCGGCGTAGCGCGCGTTCCAGAACGCGGCGAGCGCGGCGATGCGGTCCTCGCTCATCGCAGCCCCGCTTCGCGCAGGATCGCTTCGGCGCGCAGCATCACCGGCTTGTCGACCATCCTGCCGTCGACCGCCACGGCGCCGCCGCCGGCGGCTTCGGCCGCGTCGAGCACGCGCTTCGCCCAGGCGATCTCGGTCTCGTCCGGCGCGAACAGCGCGTTGACCTGCGCGACCTGCCTGGGGTGGATGCACAGCTTGCCGCCGAAGCCCAGGCGCCGCGCGCGGTGCACGTCGTGCGCCAGGCGCGTGGCGTCGTCGATCGCCGTGCTCACGCTGTCGATGGGCGCCGCGATCGACGCGAGTCGCGATTCGAGCACGAACTGCAGGCGAAACGGCAGCAGCTCGTCCTCGTGCGCATCGCGCATTCCGAGGTCGACCTGGAAATCGATCGTGCCGAAGGCGAGCCGCTCGACGCCCGGCGCGGCGGCGATCTCGCGCAACCGCGCGAAGCCGACCGCGGTCTCGACCAGCGGCACCAGCGCGCGGGAGCCGGCGTCGCGCACGCGGGCGAGCACGTCGCGCCCTTCGGATTTCGGCACCATCACCGCGTCGAGCGCCGCGTTGCCGACGAGTGCGAGGTCGTCGTCGAACCAGGCGCTGTCGGCGCCGTTGATGCGAAGGAAGAGCCGTGGCGCTCTCGCGCCGGCGACATGCGCCGCCCCTCCCCCGACGACCGGCAACGGCATCGCGACCGGATCGACGGCGGCCGCGTGCGCGAGCGCGCGCGGGGTGTTCGGGGCGTCGTCGTCGCGAGCGCCCTTCGGTTCGAAGGAGGCGAGCGGCGAGCCGGCGAGCCACGCGGCGACCGCCTCGCGCGCGCTTTCCTTCGCCGACGGCGGGACCGCGTCCTCGAGGTCGACGACGACGGCATCGGCTCCCGCCGCGAGCGCTTTCGCGTAGCGGTCGGCGCGATGCCCGGGGACGAAGAGCAGCGAACGCAGCGGTCGGTCCATGGTCATCGCTCCTTCGTCGGCAGCAGGAAACCCGCGGCGCTCGCCCGCGCGAGCGAGCGGATGCGCCGGATCGCCTCGCGCGTCTCCTGGGCGGTCGCGGCGTCGCGATACTGCGCGAGCCGCAGCGCCTTGTCGTCGACCTCCTGCGGCGACAGCGTGTTGCCCGGATCGCCCTTCGGCTCGTCCACGCGCGCCTCGACGACGCGGCCGTCGCGCGTGCGCACCTCGACCTTGCCGATCCAGCGCTGCGGATACGCGCGGTCGACCTCGGCGTCGAGCTGCATGCGCACGCGATCGCGAAAGGCGACGACCTCGGGCGCACGCCAGTCCGCGTCGAAATCGGCCAGCGACGCGCTTCCCTTGGTCGCGGCGAGCCCGAGCACGGTGCCCATCGAGAACTTCGCCTGGTGCACGGTCTGCGGGTCGACGACCGGGCCGAGCACGTCGATCGCGCCCTGGTGCACGCGCGCGACGACCGATTCGATGTCGTCGGCACGCAGGCCGTTCGTGCGCATCGCCGCGAGCAGCGCATCGGCGGCCGGATGCGTGTGCCGGCACGAGGCGTGGAACTTGAACGAGGTCTCGGCCAGGGCCCAGCGCTCGCCGAGCCGGTCGAGCAGTCGCGCTTCGTCGGCGTCGCTCGACATGCCCGCCGCCATGCCGCGCTCGCCCTCGAGGATGCGCTGCGCGCCGGTGAGGCCGTCGGCGGCGAGATACGCGGCCGTGAGTCCGGCCGCGCTCGCGTGCGCCGTGTGCAGCTGCTTCGAGTCGGCCGCGTCGCGCAGGAACTCCCATAGCCCGGCCGCCTGCGTTCCCGCCGAACCGAAGGCGTGGCGCATCGCTTCCGGCGACAGGTGCAGCAGGGAGCCGACCGCCGCGGCGGCGGCCAGCGTGCCGGCGGTGCCGGTGGTGTGGAAGACCTTGTAATGCGACCGGCCGAGGAACTCGCCGACGCGGATGCCGACTTCGTAGCCGACGACGGCCGCGCACAGCAGCTCGGCGCCCGACCGGCCGAGCGCCTGCGCGGCGGCGAGCGCCGGCGGGAAGACGACGGCGGCCGGATGGAACACCGAGCCGTTGTGCACGTCGTCCTGCTCGGCGAAGTGCGAGGACGCGGCGTTCACCGCCGCGGCCATCATCGGACTGCTCGTGCGCCGGTGGATCAGGATCTCGGACGGCCCGCCGGCCGGGCCCATCGACTCGAAGAAGCGCGCGATCGTCTCGACCGGCCGCGCGCCCTTGCCGGCAAGCGCCGAGCCGAACCAGTCGACGAAGAGGTCTTCGGCGCGGCGCACGACCGCCTCGGGGATGTCCTCGAAGCGCAGTTGCGCGGCGAAGCGCGCCAGCCCGGCGGAAGCGGCCTGCGGCGTTGCGGACGCATTGGCGGTTGCGGACGCATCGGCGGTTGCGGCAGCGATGCCGGTTGCGGTCGCGGCAACGCCGGACGCGGCGGCAGCGGAAGACGGAGCGTTCATCGGCATTCCTCGCGATTCAGAGCGCGCCTTCGCTGCGCAGCCGGTCGATCTCGCTGCGCGCGTAGCCCAGCTCGGAAAGGATCGCGTCGGTGTGCGCGCCGAGCGCCGGCACCGGATCGACGCGCGGATCGTCGGCGCGCGACATCCCCGGCGGCAGCAGCGCGGGGATCGGGCCGGCCGGGGTGTCGACCTCCGTCCAGCGCCGGCGCGCCTGCAGTTGCGGATGCGCCCAGACGTCGGCCATCGTGTTCATGTTCGCATTGGCGATTCCCGCTTCGTTCAGGCGATCGACGACCTGTTGCGCAGTGAGCGCCGCGAAGGCCTCGACGATGATCGCGCGCAATGCCTCGCGCGCCGCCGTGCGCCGCGCATTCGAGTCGAAGCGCGAATCGGCGGCCAGCTCGGGGCGCCGCAGCACCTTCGTGCAGAACACCTGCCACTCGCGTTCGTTCTGCAGCCCGAGCATCACCACGCGGCCGTCGCCGGCCGGGAACGGACCGTAGGGATAGATGGTGGCGTGCGCGGCGCCCGTGCGCGCCGGCGGCGGCTGTCCGTCGAAGGCGTAGTAGAGCGGATAGCTCATCCACTCGACCATGCTCTCGAGCATCGAGACGTCGATGTTCCGCCCCTGGCCGCTGCGGCCGCGCTCGATCAGCGCGGCGAGGATGTTCGTGTAGGCGTACATGCCGGCGGCGATGTCGGCGATCGAGCAGCCGGCCTTCGAAGGCTCGTCGGGCGTGCCGGTGATCGACAGGAAGCCCGACTCGCTCTGGATCAGCAGGTCGTAGGCCTTCGCGTCGCGATACGGACCGTCGGCGCCGTAGCCCGAGATGTCGCAGACGATCAGCCGCGGAAAGCGCGGATGCAGCGCGTCGAAGGAAAGGCCCAGGCGCGCCGCGGCTCCCGGGGCGAGGTTCTGCACGAGCACGTCGGCGCGTTCGAGCAGCCGTTCGAGCACGACGGGCGCCTCGCCGTGCTTCAGGTCGAGCGTCAGGCTCTCCTTCGAGCGGTTCGTCCAGACGAAATGCGAGGCCAGGCCGCGCACGCGCTGGTCGTAGGCGCGCGCGAAGTCGCCCACGCCCGGACGCTCGATCTTGATCACGCGCGCGCCGAGATCGGCGAGCTGGCGCGTGCAGAAGGGCGCGGCGATCGCGTGCTCGAGGGTGACGACCGTGATGCCTTCGAGGGCGCGGGCCATCAGAACGACCTCGGCAGCCCGAGCACGTGCTCGGCGACGAAGGAGAGGATCAGGTTCGTCGAGATCGGCGCCACCTGGTACAGCCGCGTCTCGCGGAACTTGCGCTCGACGTCGTATTCGGCGGCGAAGCCGAAGCCGCCGTGGAACTGGATGCAGGCGTTGGCCGCCTCCCACGAGGCCTTGGCCGCCAGGTATTTCGCCATGTTCGCCTGCGCGCCGCAGGACTGGTGCGCGTCGTACAGCCGGCACGCCTCCCAGCGCATCAGGTTCGCCGCCTCGACCTCGATGAACGACTCGGCGATCGGGAACTGCACGCCCTGGTTCTGCCCGATCGGGCGGCCGAAGACGACGCGATCCTTCGCGTACTGCGTGACGCGGTCGACGAACCAGTAGCCGTCGCCGATGCATTCGGCGGCGATCAGCGTGCGCTCGGCGTTCAGGCCGTCGAGGATGTACCTGAAGCCCTTGCCTTCCTCGCCGATCAGGTTCTCCGCCGGAATCTCGAGGTTCTCGAAGAACAGCTCGTTCGTCTCGTGGTTGACCATGTTCGCGATCGGCCGCACCTCGAGCCCGTGGCCGACCGCCTGGTGCAGGTCGACGATGAAGACCGACATGCCTTCGGATTTCTTCTTCACGTCGGCCAGCGGCGTCGTGCGCGCGAGCAGGATCATCAGGTCCGAGTGCTGCACGCGCGAGATCCACACTTTCTGCCCGTTGACGACGTAGCGGTCGCCGCGACGCACGGCGGTGGTCTTCAGCTTCGTCGTGTCGGTGCCGGTGGTCGGCTCGGTGACGGCCATCGACTGCAGGCGCAGCTCGCCGGCGGCGATCGGCGGCAGGTACTTGCGCTTCTGCTCTTCGGAGCCGTGGCGCAGCAGCGTGCCCATGTTGTACATCTGGCCGTGCAGCGCGCCCGAGTTGCCGCCGCAGCGGTTGATCTCTTCCATGATCACCGACGCCTCGCTGAGACCGAGACCGGAGCCGCCGTATTCGGTGGGGATCAGCGCGGCCATCCAGCCGGCCCGGGTCAGCGCGTCGACGAAGGCTTCCGGATACGCGCGCTGCTCGTCGACCTTGCGGAAATACTCGTCGGGGAACTGCCTGCACAGGTCGCGAACGCCGTCGCGGATGTCTTCGTAGCGGTCCTGCAGGGAGGAAGTCATGGCTTCAGCCTCGATGGAGCTCGGCGCTCGCCTGCATCGCGAGCCGCCCTTCGTGATCGCGCGCCCACAGGTCGAAGGAGCGCTCGCCGGCGGCGCGCCCGCAGACCTCGAAGGCGTTGATGTCGAACAGCGGACGAACCGCCTTGAACTCGAAGCGCGCCACGCGCGCAGCGGGACGTTCGCGATGCAGCAGGTCGAGCAGCAGCGTGGCGATCAGCGGCCCGTGCACGACCAGGCCCGGGTAGCCTTCGACACCGGTGACGTAGCTGCGATCGTAGTGGATGCGATGGCCGTTGAAGGTGACGGCCGAGTAGCGGAAGAGCAGCACCGGGTCAGGGGCAATGCGGCGCGAGAACTCTTCGTCGGTGCGGGCCGCTGCGGGCGCAGCGGCTTCGGCCCGGGGCGCCGCGGCGGCGGCGCCCGGTGCTGCGCCTGCGCCGGCCGCCTTCGCTGCGTCGGGATCGGCCGCCTTCGGCTCGTCGCGATAGACGATGTCGTGCTCCTCGCGGATCGCCGCGCCGCGCGCGTCCGAGATCTCGTGCGCGACGGTGACGAAGACCAGCGAGCCGCTGCGCCCCTGCTTGCCGCTGACGTCGGCGATGCGCGAGTCGCGCGCGATGTCGTCGCCCACGCGCAGCGGATGCTCGAAGGAAAGGCGCCCGCCCGCCCACATGCGGCGCGGCAGCGGCACCGGCGGCAGGAAGCCGCCGCGGCGCGGATGGCCGTCGGGCCCCAGCTGCGAGGCCGGCGCCGCCGGCGCGAAGAACATCCAGTGCCACAGCGGCGGCAGCGCTTCGCCCGGCTCGCCGCGGACGTCGCCGCGGTCGAGCGTGGCGGCCAGTTGCACGACGCGCGCGACGTCGACGCGATCGACGCTTCGCTCGGTGCGTCCGATCCATTGTCGAAGGTGTTCGAGTTCCATTGCGACGCCGATCCGGAAAGCCCAAGGATGCGCGAAAAGGCGGGCCGGGGACAATTCGCTTTCGGGGAACGGGGCCTTCGGCGCAGCGGAAGGGCGCGCCCCGGCGGGTAGACTGCGAGCAGGCCGGATACCCTGTCCATGTCCCTGCATTTCGACCTCGTCGATCTGCGCCTGCTCGTGCGCATCGCGGAAGCGGAAAGCCTCACCGGCGGGGCCGCCGCGATGCATCTGTCGCTTCCGGCCGCCAGCGCGCGCGTGAAGCATCTCGAGGAGCGGGTCGGCGCGAAGCTGCTGCATCGCTCGAGCCAGGGGGTGGAACTGACACCGCCGGGGCTCGCTTTCGTGCAGCACGCGCGCACGGTGCTCGCGCAGCTCGAGCACCTGCGCGCCGACCTGCAGGAATACGCGAAGGGCATCAAGGGGCATCTGCGCGTGTTCGCCAACACGACGGCGTCGAGCGAGTTCCTGCCGCAGGTGCTGCGCACCTTCCTGATCCGGCATCCGGACGTGAACGTCGACCTGCGCGAACGCTCGAGCGACGAGATCGTGCGCGCGGTGCTCGACGGACAGACCGACCTCGGCATCGTTGCCGGGACGGTGCGCACCGGACAGCTCGAGACGATTCCGTACCGCGAGGATCGGCTCGCGCTGGTCGTCGCCGAAGGCCACCCGCTGGCCGACGAAGCCTCGATCGATTTCGTGCGTACGCTCGACTTCGACCAGATCGGCCTGCACGAGGCGAGCGCGATCCACGCCTTCGTGCGCCGCGTCTGCGACGATCTGCATCGCAGTCCGCGCTTTCGCATCCAGGTCGGCAACTTCGAATCCGCCTGCCGGATGATCGAAGCGGGCATCGGGGTCGGCATCGTGCCGACTTCGGCCGCCTTGCGTCATGCGCGGACGATGGCGATCCGCATCGTGCCGCTGCGAGACGATTGGGCGCTTCGCCGCCTGGTAATCTGTGCGCGCAGTCTCGCTTCGCTGCCTTCGTTCGCACTCGACCTGGTCGAACTGCTCGAGGAGGACGCGCGGCAGGCAGCGGCGCCGCCCCCGGGAGAACCCCGCCGATGATCGACCACCTGGATCACATCGTCCTCACGACCTCGCACCCCGACGATTGCGTGCGCTTCTACACGGAGGGGCTCGGCATGTCGCTCGAACGCTTCGGCGAAGGGCGCGTCGCCTTCCGCTTCGGCGCGCAGAAGATCAACCTGCACGTCAAGGGCCGCGAATACGAGCCGAAGGCGCACCTGCCGGTGCCGGGAGCGCTCGACCTGTGCTTCATCGCGGCGATTCCGCTCGACGACGTCATCGCGCGGCTGCAGGCGGCCGGCGTGAAGATCGTCGAGGGTCCGGTGCCGCGCACCGGCGCGACCTTCCGGCTGCGCTCGATCTACGTGCGCGATCCCGATCTGAACCTGATCGAGATCGCGGAGCGGGCGGATCCGGACTAGCGCCTGTTCACTGGCTCCGGCCAGGCGCCGGGATCGAAGCGAGCCGGCGCGGGTCGACCCGCAGCGGCATCGACAGCAGCATCTGCGCCATCCCCTTGCCCAGCGGATCGTTGCGCAGCGAGGTCATCCCGCCGCCGCCCAGCGCGCGCTCGCAGACGAAATTGAAGCCGCCGATGCCGGGCAGCTCGTAGCGCACGACCGGGCCCTCGACGACGTGCGCCAGATGCGCCGCGACGCGCTCGGCCGTGAGCTGCGCGCGCAGCACCGGCACGAGCGCGGCGCTGCGCGCGACGATGCCGATGTTCGACGTGTCGCCCTTGTCGCCGCTGCGCGCCCATGCCAGGCGGACAAGCGGCACTTCGACCAGGTCGGCGGCGGCGGCGGAGCCGGCGACGGGCACGAGATCCGCGTCGCCAACGAGGTCGATGCCGTGCGCGAGGTCGGCATCGCTGTCCCCGGCATCGCTGTCCCCCGCATCCGCATCGCCGGCGCGAGCGTCGTCCGCGATCCTGTCGCCGGTCGGAATTTCCACCTCGATGCGCTCGCCGCGGAACACGACCGCCGGCGCGAAGCGGTTCTTCCCGACGAAGAACGCGAGCTGGCGGATCGACGGCGAAACCGGAGGGCGGCCCGTCGCGCCGGTCGTGGCGGGCGCCCACGAGGTTCCGGCCGGGGCGATTTCGCGCGAGAACAGCTCGAGCGCCTCGCGCCTCGGGTGGCGAACCGAGACGCGCAGCACGGCTTCGCGCGCCGCCTGCAGCGCGGCGTTGGCATGCGGTCCGTAGCCCGACTCGGTGCCGAGCACTTCGACGAGCGCGGCGCTGTAGTCGGGCCAGCCCAGCTTCGCGAACATCGTGCGCGTGCGCGCGAGGATCGCCTCTCCGGTGCGTCGCGCCTTTGCGACAGCGTCGATGCCGATGATCGTCAGCGTCGCGCTCGAACGGTAGCCGTCGACGTGCGTCGCACTCACCTTGTAGCGGCCATCGGGCGCGCGACCGCGCGCGCCGCGCACGCGAACGCGGTCGACGCCGTCGGCGCTCAGGTGCACCTGCCGGAAGTCGCAGACGACGTCGGGCAGGCGATAGGCCGCCGGATCGCCGATCTCGTAGAGCAGCTGCTCGGCGACGACGGCCGGCGTCACCTTGCCGCCGGTGCGAGGCGGCTTGGTCACGACGAATTCGCCGTCGGCCGTGCATTCGACGATCGGGTAGCCGATGTTCGGCCAGTCGGGCACGGTCTCCCAGTCGGTGTGCAGCCCGCCCGTGGCCTGGCAGCCGCATTCGATCAGGTGGCCGGCGAGGCTGCCGGCGGCGAGCCGGTCGTAGTCGCCGGCCGACCAGTCGAAGGCGTGCATCAGCGCGCCCAGGGTCACCGCCGAGTCCACGCAGCGGCCGGTGACGACCACCTGCGCGCCGGCGTCCAGCGCGGCGCGGATCGGCAGCGCGCCCAGGTACGCGTTCGCGCTGAGCAGCTTCGCGGGAACGGACCGGCCTTCGACGTCGACGAAAGCCCCTTCCCCCGCGTGCGCCGACGCCTCGCGCAGCGCATCGACGACCGGCATGGCGTCGTCGCCCTCGACCACCGCCACGTCGAGCACGACCCCCTGCGACTGCGCCAGCTCGACGAGCGCCCGCGCGCAGGCCTGCGGCGCGACGCCGCCCGCATTGCTGATGACGCGAATGCCGCGTTCGACGATCTCGCGCAGCACCGACTTCATCGCGATGTCGACGAAGTCGGTGGCGTAGCCAACGGCCGGATTGCGCAGCCGCGCGCCGGCGAGGATCGACATCGTCGTCTCGGCGAGATAGTCGAAGACGAGGAAGTCGACGTCGCCGTGCGCGACGAGTTGCGGTGCACCCAGCGCGCTGTCGCCCCAGAAGCCCGAAGCGCCGCCGATGCGCACGCTGCGCTTTCGGGCGCGCGCGCCGGGATCGCGTGCACCCTCGCCGTCGCCGTTCATGTGTCCGCCCCCTCGTCGCCGGCGATTCTGGCACACGGCGCGAAGCGCGAGGGGGCCGGCTCAGACGCTCAATACGTCGGCGTCGATCTCGTGCGGCGAGGCGCTGCCGAAGGTCCGCACCGCGGGCGCAGGCGCGCAGGCGGCGCGCATCGACGGCGCGGCCGCCCGCTGCGCAGCCGGCGCACCGCGCGGCGCCGGGCAATCGATCGCCGCGGCGACCGCGCGCAGGAACGCTTCGTAGTTCGGGTCGCCCGGCGTGCGGCCCAGCCCGCGCAGCACCTTCAGCAGGATCGGCTTGGACAGCGGCGGCAGCGCGAGCAGGACGTCGAGCGCGCGCGTCAACTCGGCGGTGCCGACCTCGTCGGGCGTGGCTGCCGGCGGGGGCACGTCGAGCAGCGCTGCGGCGTCCGCGAGCGCATCGCGCGTGCTGCGCGCGGAGGCTTCGCCGATCGCCGCGGCCATCGCGAACAGCGCCGCGAGCGCGCGGCTGTGCTCGAAGCGCGTCGCGTTCGCCCTGCGCGAATGCTGCGCGACCGGCGTCGCGGGCAGCAGCCGATGTCGCGCCAGCGTGTAATAGACCCATTCGGACGAATCGACGCGCCCGTCGCGCTCGACGGCGCGCCGGCAGCGATCGAGCAGTTCACGCCGATGCGCGCTGCTCCAGCGGCGAACGCGCGCCAGCAGCAGCTCGAGCAGCGGCACGCGCAGCGCGGCGCCGGCCGGCGAGAGCACCCAGGCGAGTGCGGCGCGCAGTTCGGCGTCGGCGGGGTCCTCGTCGCGGCCGTCACCGCCGAAGCCGCCGCCAACGCCGAAGCCGCCGCCGGCCGGAGCGCGCACCACGCCGCCGTTCGGCAGACCGCCGACCAGCGCTTCCAGCCACCGCGCGGCGCTCTCGTATCGAAGCGAAGCATCGCGGATCCGCTCGACGAGCCTGGCCGCCGGAGACGGCGAATCCGCCGCGCGGACATCGAGCAGGGGCACGGCCTCCAGGCCCGCTGCCGGACCGAACGCGACCTGCGCCTTCGGTTCAGCCTGCGCGACGCGGGCGCCATCGGCGATCGGGTCGAGCGCCGGCATCGAGCGCCCGTACAGGCGCCGGATCCGCTCGCGCAGCGGCGGATGCGTGCTCAGGCGATCGCCGCCGATCGACGGCGGAACCAGCAGGAAATGCGCAACGAGCGGGGCATAGGCGGAGCGCAGCGCGGCGGGCCTCTCGCCGGCGATGCGGCGCAGTGCGCCGCCCAGCCCGTCGCGATCGCGCGTGAACTGCACGGCGAGCGCGTCGGCCAGGAACTCGCGCTCGCGGCTGATGCCGGCGCGCAGCAGCTGCGCCGCCGCGACGCCGAGCCAGCCGACCGCCGATACCGCCACCCCGGCAACGGCGAACACGATGCGCAGCGGAAAGAAGCGCTGCGCCGCGCTGTCGACGCCGAAGGCCGATGCGAGCATCCGCGCCCCGAGCAGGTGCAGCGAGAGCAACCCGTACAACGCGCCGGCGAGCCGCGCATTGGTCGCGCTGTCGCCGCCGACGATGTGCGCGATCTCGTGCGCGACGACGCCCTGCAGCTCCGCGCGCTCCAGGCGCTCGAGCGCGCCGCGCGTGACGACCACCGCGGCGTGCGCCGGGCTTTCGCCCGCGGCGAGCGCGTTGATCGACGGCTCGTCGAGAACGTACAGCGCCGGCACCGGCACGCCGGCCGCGATCGACACTTCCTCGGCGACGTCGCGCAGCCGGCGATGCAGCGGCTCGTCGTCGTCGAGCGCACGCGCGCCGAGCCGCCCGGCCAGCGCCGACGCGCCCTCGCGCAGCCGCTGCGTCTCGATCCACGCGCCGCCGAGGACGATCAGCAGCGTGACGAAAGTGTTCGTCTCGAGGAAGAAGCGCGGCGGCGCGAGGCGGCCCGCCAGCAGTCGCCATCCGGCGAAGGCGGCGACGTCGACCGCGACGACGACGCCGGCCAGCGCGAGCACGAACAGCACGGCCAGGCGGCGCGAGCGTGTCCGCGCCCGGTCCTGGTGGGCGAAGAAGTCCATCGGCGGACGCGCCCGCTCAGAGCGCGACGGGAATCGGCTGGCGCTCCTGCGCCGACGCGGTCGCGCGCAGCGTGCTCGAACGCCGGAAGCCGCACAGCGTCGCGACGAGCGACGCCGGAAACGATTCGATGGCGGTGTTGTAGGTGGTCACCTGGTCGTTGAAGGCCTGGCGCGCGAAGCCGATGCGGTTCTCGGTGCTGCGCAGCTCTTCGGTGAGGCGATGCACCGTCTCGTCGGCCTGCAGCTTCGGATACTGCTCGACCAGCGCCATCAGCCGCGACAGCGGCGAAGCCAGCGCCACTTCCGCGGCATCGAGCGCGTCGAGCGTCGGCTTGTGGCGCGGGCGCGCGCGCGCCGCATCGCTCGCATCGCTGGCTCGCTGGCGGGCAGCGATCACCGACTCGAGCGTCTGCCGCTCGTGCGCCAGATAGGCGCGCGTGGCCGAGACGAGATTCGGGATCAGGTCGTAGCGGCGCTTCAGCTGCACGTCGATCTGCGCATACGCGTTCTGCCAGCGATTGCGCAGCCCGACGAGGCGGTTGAAGACGGAGACGCTCCAGACGAGTGCGACGACGAGCGCCGCCACTACAGCTATCGACACCTGGGTCATGCCATCACCGGACACGGCTCCGCGAAACGATGCGCGAATTGTCCGCCGTTTCCCCTGCGAAGCCGTCGTTCCGGCGGGCCGCTCGTCGGACCTGCAGTCGCATCCGTCCGTCGTGCCCGCCTTCCGCTAACGCGACTGCGGCTTCGCGCGCGCGGCTTCTTCCTCGGTGATGTATTCGAAGACGGTGACGACGCGCTGCACGCCCGCGACGCGGCTGGCGACCTGCGCCGCGCGATCGGCCTCGCGACGCGACACCAGGCCCATCAGGTATACGGTGCCCGATTCGGTGACGACCTTGATCGTGTTCGCCTGCAGGTCGGCCGTTTCGAGGAACGCCGCCTTCACGCGCGCGGTGATCGCGGAGTCGGCCGCGCTCGTGCTCAGCGAAGGAACGCCGGCCACCTGCAGCTCGTTGTGGATCGAGCGCACGTTCGGCAGCTCGGCGACGATCGCCTCCGCCGTGCGCTTGTCGCGCTCGTTCGCCACCTGTCCGGTGAGCAGCACCTTGCGGTTGAAGCTGGTGACGCTCACGCCGCTGCCGATGCGGTCGCGGATCTGCGCGGCGGCCTTCAGCTCGATCGCCTGGTCCTCGGTCTGCGCGCCGACCGTGCGGCGGTCGAGCGCGGCGAGGGTGCCCACCGCGGCGCCGGTGGCCACCACCGGAAGGCAGCCCGAGGCGCCGAGCGACGCCGCGAGCACGGCGGCGACGAGCAGCGTACGGCGCAGGCGCCCGTTGTTCGAGATCGAGTCGTTCATTCGGTTCCTCCCCGATGGCCGGTCATTCGTCGCCGAGCAGCGACGCATCGATTCCGTCGCACAGGCAATGAAGGATCAGCAGATGCACTTCCTGGATTCGCGCAGTGCGCTCGTGCGGCACGCACAGATTCACGTCCTGCTCGCCGAGCAGGGTCGCGATGCGGCCGCCGCCGCGCCCGGTGAGCGCGACCACGACGAGATCCCGTTCGCGAGCCACTTCGACGGCAGCGACGACGTTGGGCGAATTGCCGCTCGTGGAGATCGCGACGAGCACGTCGCCTTCGCGGCCGAGCGCGCGCACCTGGCGGGCGAAGATCTGCTCGAACGCATAGTCGTTCGCCACCGCGGTGAGGATCGACGTGTCGGTGGTGAGCGCGATGGCGGCCAGCTCGGGCCGCTCGCGCTCGTAGCGCCCGACCAGCTCCGCGGCCAGATGCTGGCTGTCGGCGGCCGAGCCGCCGTTGCCGCAGACGAGGATCTTGCGATCGGACGCGAGCGCCGCGGTGATCCTTTCGACCGCCGTGGCGATCGGCGCGGCGAGCGCCTGGGCCGCGTCGCGCTTGAGCTCGGCACTTTCTTCGAACTGCTTGCGGATGCGATCGGTGAGGCTCATTCGCGGGCCGCGTGGCGCGTGGTGAATCGCGCCGCGCACAAGGCTGGAAAAGTCGCGGCGATTATACGGTGCGACGTGCGCGAGCCCGCCGAACGCAATGTCGGCGCCCTGCCGCAACCGCCGCAACCGCCGCAAGTTGCGGCCCGAGCCTCAGAACGCGCCGCGGATCCATTCGAGGCGCGCTCCCTCGAAGGCGCAGACGTCGAAGCGGCACGGCGGCCAGCGATCGCCGAAGCGCCGGTTCATCCAGCGCTGCGCCTCGCGCTGCAATCGCCGGCGCTTGGCCGCGTCGACCGATGCAGCGGCGCCGCCGAAGCCGCTGCTCGCGCGAGCGCGCACCTCGACGAACACGATGCCGGCCTCGTCGCGCATGACGAGGTCGATCTCGCCGAGCCGGCTTGCCGCATTGCGTTCGACGAGCGAGAGCCCGTGATCGACGAGGAAGGCGAGCGCACGATCCTCGGCCGCGTCGCCTCGCGCCTGCGTGGGCGAGCGGCGGATCACGACGGCGCGATCGGGACCAGGACCCCGTCGCGATATTCGGCGAGGACGCCTTCGCGCGTGAGCATCGTGCCGTCGGCCGACAGCCGCAGCCGGCCGGTGACCCCGTCGAGGTCGATGACCGGAGCGCGATCGACGAGCAGGCGCGCGACGCGAAACGCGTCGATGCCCAGCGCGTAGAGCTTCTGCAACTCGAGATTCATGTCGGCAGGACGCGGATAGGCCATCACCGCCGGCGCATCGGGCTGCACGCGCCACGGAAGATCGACCAGGCGCACGCCGTCGAGTTCCGGCGAGCGCAGCGGGAACGCGCCCGCCGGCTGCCCGAGCACCGCGCCGGTGTTCAGGCGCGAAGTGCCGTAGATCGCCGCGCGCGGGCCGAGCGCGACGCGCACCGCCTGCGCGAGCACCGGCTGCCCGGCGACGAAGTGAACGTCGGCGCGCAGCGGCGCGAGCTTCGAGCGCATCCGGCTGGAACTGGTGTTGGACACCGTCATCGATTCGTAGGCCTCGCCGCCGCGGGAGCGCCAGCGTTCGGCGAACGCGGCGGCGCTGCGCGCGCCCAGCGGCGTGTCGTCCTGCACCAGCGCGGCGCGCGGGCGAGGCGCGACGAGCGCCGCTTCGTCGTAGGCGATGGACGCGGCCTGGCGCGCTTCGGACTCGATCGACAGTCCGAGCGACAGCATGTTCGGCGGCAGCGAATGGCCCTCGCTCTGGTTCAGCGCCAGCGTGAACAACGGAGGCGCGCCGGCATCGGCGATCAGCGCGACGGCGTCGCGCGTGAGCGGTCCGATCACCATCGAGAAGCCGCGCTGCTGCAGCTCGTCGTACACGCCGCGCAACGCGACGAGGTCGAGATCGACCTCGACGACCTCGACCGTGATGCCGGACCCGTCGCGGGCCTGCGCCGCGCGCGCGCCGTCGACGAGCGCGTTCGTCGCGCGCCGGTACATCCCCTCGGCAGGCGGCACGAACATCGCGATGCCGATCGGACCGGCGCCGAAGCGCAGGCGTTCGGACGACGCGACGCCGCGGCCTTCGACCTCCTCGGTGCTAGTCTCGCCCTGCGCCAGCGCGGAGAACGCGGGCGCGGCCAGCGCGGCGCCGCCGAGCAGCGCGCGCAGCACGGAACGCCGGGAAGACCGCGGAAAGGTCGACGTGTCGGACATCAGCGCAACGATTCGATGAGTGGCTCGACGGGCGGCATGGAGCCGGGCTCATTATATGTAGTGGCCACTCCGATCGGACATCTGTCGGATATCGGAGGCCGTGCGGCCGATGTGCTGCGCCGGGTCGATCTGGTAGCGGCCGAGGACACGCGCACCACGCGCGTGCTCCTCGACCATCTCGGCGCGCATCCGCAGACGATGCCGGCGCACCGGCACAACGAGCGCGCCGCCGCGCAGCGCATCGTCGAGGCGCTGGCCGCCGGACGCAGCGTCGCCCTGGTCAGCGACGCGGGAACTCCCGCGGTCAGCGATCCCGGTGCGCGCATCGTCGACGACGTGCGCGCGGCCGGCCACCGCGTCGTGCCGGTGCCGGGACCCTCTGCGCCGCTGGCGTTGATCTCGGCCAGCGGACTGGTCGAAGGCCCCTTCCATTTCGAAGGCTTCCTGCCGTCGCGCGCCCGGGCGCGCGACGAACGCCTCGCGCAGCTCGCGCAGATGCCGCATCCGTTCGTGCTGTTCGAAGCGCCGCACCGCATCGAGCAGACGCTGTCGGCGCTCGCTCGCGTCGTCGGAACCGGACGGCGCATAGCCATCGGCCGCGAGCTGACCAAGCGCTTCGAGGAGATCCACGTCTGCGACGTCGCCGATGCGCTCGACTGGCTCGGCGCCGACGAGAACCGGCTGCGCGGCGAGTACGTGCTCGTCGTCGCGGCGGCTTCCCGGCCGGCCGACGACGGCGACGACGCGGCCGCGCCGAGCGTGGCGGAAGTGGACGTGCGCGCGCTGCTCTCGGAGCTGCTCGCCGAGATGCCGCTCAGCCGGGCGGTACGGCTGGCGGGAAGAGTGACGGCCTTGCCGCGCAGGAAGCTGTATGCGATGGCGCTGGCGGCGGCGCGGGAGGTAGGGGCTGAAGGGAGCGAGGAGGAGCGCGGCGCGGGCGACGAGCGGGGTGCGGGGGGCGGCGTCGAAGGCGGCCGATAGCGCGGCACGCTGACGCGCCGGCGCGCAGGGGCACGCACGGGCACCCGGCGTACGGCACGGGGCGCGGGGGCACGGGCACGGGCACTGAGCACGCGGCAGGCGGCAGGCGGCACGCGGCACGCGGCACGCGGCACGCGGCAGGCTGGCACCCTCGCAACGGCGCGCCGGAAAGACCTGCTGCGAAACGCAGCGTTTCTGCGCCTGAAATCCTCTTTGGAAGAGAAAACGCCGTATTTCACAGCGCCGCGCAAAGGCGGCGGCAGGCACGCGTCGCACCGGCGCACGCCAGGAAGCGCTCAGCGGAAGATCGGGAACGGCTGCAAGGCAGTGGCGCCGCGTACGCGCGCCGCGGCATCCAGCGCGTGCTCACGCTGCGGCCAGGGCCCCGCCTGAATCTTGTACAGGCCGCCTTCGTGGCGCAGGTCGAAGCGGGCGCCGAGCCAGGCAAGCTCGCGTCGCAGTCGTTCGAGCGCAGCGCGCGCGCCGTCCGCCGACGAGAAGGCGCCGAGCTGCAACCAGAAGCCCGGCCCGCTCGCGTGCCCAGTAGCCGGCGGCGCCGACGAGGACGGCGAGGACGGCGTCGTCGAAAGCGTTGCGGCCGATGCCATCCCCGAAGCCAATTCTGTCGGCGCGAAACCCGTAGGTCCCGGCGCAGCGGGAGCCGACGCCGCAGGAGCAGATGCGGCGGGCGCCGACGCAGAGGCAGACGCAAACGCCGGTGCTGCCGACGCAGACGCGGACGCCGGTGCCGCCGACGCAGCCGCAGACGTCGGTGCCGCCGACACAGCCGCAGAGGTCGGTGCCGCCGACACAGCCGCAGAGGTCGGTGCCGCCGACGCAGCCGCAGAGGCCAGTGCCGCCGACGCCGACGTCGTGGTCGCGGCCGCAGGATCCTGTGCCGCCGCCCGACCGCCATCCGAGAACCGGGTCTCGACAACGAGTCGGCCGGGCGCGTCGTCCCGCATCGGAGAGACGGTCGGCGACTCGACACGAGACGAGGAGATCGTCAGCCCGATGGGAGGATCGCCGGCAACCGACGGCCCAGCACCGCCCGACCCAGCACCGCCCGGCCCAGCACCGCCCGGCCCAACTCCGGCCAACGCAGCACCGCCCGACCCAGCGCCCTCCACCGCAGCGCCGCCGGACGCAGCCCCCGACCTCGCCGCCACCGCCCCGCCCTGCTGCGCCCCCGGCGTGCTCCCCGCCCCCGGCGTGCTGCCCGCCACGAGCAGCGGCGCGCCCGGCGCATCGAACTGCGTGATCGCCTCGACCTCGACCTCCGCGCTGCCCCTCTCGACGAAGCCCAGCTTCGCGGCCGCGGTATACGAGAGGTCGATCACCCGGTTCTGCAGGAACGGCCCGCGATCGTTGACCCGGACGACGACGCTTCGCCCGGTGCCCGTGCGCGTGACGCGCACGTAGCTCGGGATGGGCAGCGTCGGATGCGCGGCCGTCATCGCGTACATGTCGTAGGGCTCGCCGCTCGACGTCGGCTTGCCGTGATAGCGCCTTCCGTACCACGAAGCGATTCCGCGCTCGCGATAGGGTGCGAGCGCACGCATCGGCACGTAGGTGCGGCCGAACACGGCGTACGGCCGCGAGGTGCTCACGAGCACCGGCTCGGCACGCGGTATCGCATCGGGGATGGCGGCGACGTCGGCCGGCGAAAGATGCCCGGGACCGTCGTCGAGGTAGTAGCCGCCGCCGCGCGCAGCGCCCGCATCGGCGCCCGATCCGCTTCGCGCTCCCTTCGACGTCGAACACGCGCCGAGCGCGAACAGCAGCGGCACGCAGGCGACCCGCGCCGCGATCCGCAGCCACGCGCCCGTCATCCGCCTTCCTCCGGGTTCGCGCCGCATGCCTGCAGCGCACGATCGAGCGCATCGCGATAACCCAGCAGGTAGTGCAGCCCGTCGATCGCGCGCGTGCCGTACCAGGAAGTCATCTCGCCGTCGATCGTCGCGAACATCGGCAAGCGGCGTGCGCTCGCCCGCTGCAGCGCGGCCCGATGCCGCTCGAGGAAGCGATACGGCTCGGAGGACAGCAGCACGACGCGCGCGCCGCGCGCGTCGACCGACGGGTCGCCGACCTGCGGGTAGCGCGGCTGCGCCTCTGCGACGACCGAGCGCAGCCCGACCGCGGCGAGCATGTGCGCGATGAAGGTCTCGCGTCCGATGCTCATCCACGGATCCTTCCAGATCAGGTAGAGCACGTCCACCGGCGCGAAGCGCCGCGTGCCCACCCGATGCACCGCCTCGCGCTGTCGGTCCGCGATGCGCTGCGCGACGGCGCGCACGCCGAAGCGATCGCCGAAGGACTCGATCAGCGCGAGATTGTCGTCGACCGTGATCGGGTGCGTGACGACGATCTCGGGCCCCAGCTCGGCAATGCGATCGACGACCGGCTTCTCGTTCTCGTCGACGTTGACGACGACGTGCGTGGGCGCGAGCGCGCGCACGCGCTCGACGTCGACGTCCTTCGTGCCGCCGACCCGGGGCACGTCGCGCAATGCATCGCGCGGATGGATGCAGAAACCCGTACGGCCGACGAGCTGCTCGCGCAGGCCCAGCTGGCACAGCAGCTCGGTGAGGCTCGGCACGAGCGACACGATGCGCATCGCACTTCCGCCCGCTGGCGCAGGCCCGGGCACTGCCGCCTACTTGCCCGCCTGGCGCTCCTTCTGCACCAGCCAGTCGACGACACGCAGCGCGCCGTCGTTCGAACCGGCCATGCTCGGCGCCGTGTAGTACTTGCCGGCGACCGCCAGCGCGGGAACGCCATCGACGCCATAGGCCTGCGTGAGCTGCGTACCGCGCCCCATCTTCGTGCGCACGGTGAACGACTTCCAGACCTCGAGGAACTTGTCCTTGTCGACGCCGTGCTTCGAGAGCACGTCGACCATCTTCTCCGGCGTGTCGAGCCGGTTGCCGTCGACGTGGATCGAACGGAAGACGACGTTGTCGAGCTTCTCGTCGAGTCCCATCGACTCGAGCGTGTAGTACAGCTGCTGGTGGCGACGGTCGCCGAAGGGCACGTGCACGCGCTTGAAGAAGACGTCGGAGGGCAACTTCGACAGCCACTGCTTCAGCACGGGCTCCAGCGCATTGCAGTGCGGACAGCCGTACCAGAAGAACTCGATCACCTCGATCTTGCCGGCCGGCGCCTCGGTGGGCTGCGGCGGCGACACCAGGCGGTAGTCGCGACCCTCGACCGGCACGTTCTGCGCGCGCGCCGCGGGCAGCGCAGCGGTGCCGGCCAGCGCGGCGCCGGCGGAGATCAGGGTTCGTCTGCGAGCATCGATCATGGAGCGTCCCGGAAGATGCGCACCGCGCCCGCGAAGCGCGACGCGCGAGGGTTTCATCGCTGCCGGACCACCGACGCCTCGATGCCGTTCTCGGCCAGTCGTGCGCGGGCGCGGTTCATCGAGTCGAGCTGCGAGTAGGGTCCGACGCGGACACGATACAGGGTCTGGCCGTTGACCTGCGCATCGAGCACGCGCGCCTCGAAGCCGATCAGCGCGAGGCGCGCCTTCATGCTCTCGGCCTCCGACGACGAGCGGAAGGCGCCCGCCTGCAGCAGGTAGCTGGCATCGCCTTGCGCCTCCGGGGCGCCCGGCGACGCACCGGCGACGCTGGCCGGCGCCGAAGCGACGATCGGCGCCGATGCCGACGGGGACGCGATGCCCGCAGACGCGGGGCCCGTCGCAGCGCCGGGACCCGGCGCAGCGGCGCTCGAGACGGCCGCACCCGCCGGTCGCGCCTTCGCATGCAGCGGAGCGTTGGGATCGGGCGCCTCGGACAGCGACTTCGGCTCGAGCGCCGGCTCCGCGTTGCGCTTGCTCTTGTCGACGAAAGGCACCGGCGCACGCGTGACGATCATCGCGACGACGACCGCGATCGACAGTCCGGCGATCAGCCCGACCAGGAAACCGAGCAGCGTGCCGCCGCGCATGCGGCGGTCCGAGCCCGGACGAACGAGGCGATCCACCATTTACATCCTCTCGGGAGCCGATACGCCGAGCAGCGCCAGGCCGTTGCGGAACACCTGCCGCACGGCGAGCAGCAGCGCCAACCGCGCGAGCCGCGTCGCCTCTTCCTCGACGAGCACCCGCTCGGCATTATAGTAAGAGTGAAGTTCGGCGGCTAAGTCTTTGAGATAGAAGGCGATGGCGTGCGGGGCGAGTTCGTCGACCGCGGCCTGCAGCGCCTGCGGGAACGAGGCGATCCGCGCGCACAGCGCGAATTCGCGCGCACCGCCCAACGGATCGAGCGCCACCTCGCCGGCCGCGACGGAACGGGCGAGCGCACCGGCATCGCCGCCCCACTGCGCCAGCACCGAGCAGATGCGCGCGTGCGCATACTGGATGTAATAGACCGGATTCTCGTCGGTGCGCGCGAGCGCCAGGTCGACGTCGAAGACGAACTCGCTGTCGGCCTTGCGCGAGATCAGGAAGAAGCGCACGGCGTCGCGCCCGCGCTGCTCGTCGATGCGCACCTCGCCGTCGTCGTCGCGCACCTCGCCGGTCCACAGGATCAGGTCGCGCAGCGTGACGTACGAGCCGGCGCGCTTGGAGATCTTCACCTCCTCGCCGCCGCGCATCACGGTGACCATCTTGTGCAGGACGTAGTCGGGGTAGCCCTGGGGAATCCCGATGCCCAGCGCCTGCAACCCGGCACGCACGCGCGCGATCGTGCCGTGGTGGTCGGAGCCCTGCACGTTGATCGCGCGCGCGTAGCCGCGCTCCCACTTGGTCACGTGATAGGCGACGTCGGGCACGAAGTACGTGTAGGCGCCGTCGGACTTGCGCATCACGCGGTCCTTGTCGTCGCCGAACGCCGTCGTGCGCAACCACAGCGCGCCCTCGTCCTCGTAGGTGTGGCCGGAACGGCGCAGCGCGTCGACCACGGCCTGCACGCGGCCGTCGGCGTACAGCGAAGACTCGAGGTAATGGCGATCGAAGCGCACGCCGAAAGCGCGCAGGTCGATGTCCTGCTCGTGACGCAGGTAGGCGACGGCGAAGCGACGGATCTCTTCGAGGTCGTCGGGGTTGCCGGCGCCGCGCACCGTTTCCACCTGCTCGGCCGAAACGCTCTTTCCGGACAGGTAGTCGGCCGCGATGTCGCGGATGTACTCGCCGCGATAGCCGTCGGCCGGGAAGCGCGGGTCGTCGGGCTCGATGCCGCGCGCGCGCGCCTGCACCGAACGCGCGAGGTTGTCGATCTGCGCGCCGGCGTCGTTGTAGTAGAACTCGCGCGTCACGCGCCAGCCGTCGGCGTCGAGCAGCGCCGACAGCGCGTCGCCCAGCGCCCCCTGGCGGCCGTGTCCGACGTGCAGCGGTCCGGTCGGGTTCGCCGAGACGAACTCGACGAGCACGGCGCGGCCTTCGCCCCGGCTGCCTCGGCCGAAGGCTTCGGCATCGGCCAGCGCTCGCGCGATCGCCGCGCGCTTCGCGTCGGCGCGCACCCGCAGGTTCAGGAAGCCGGGACCGGCGATCTCGATCGACTCGATCAGCGCCGCGGCATCGCCGCCCTCGCGATCGAGCGCCTCGAGCGCGTCCTTCAATTGCGTGGCGATCGCGCGCGGGTTCGACTTCAGCGGACGCGCCAGCTGCAGCGCGAGATTCGAGGCGAGATCGCCGTGCTCGGGCTGCTTCGGACGCTCCAGCTCGATCGGCGGAACATCGACGTCGATGCCGGCCTGCTCGACGACGCGCTGCGCCGCGGTGCGCAGCGATTCGGCGATGCGCGATTTCTGCTCGGGTAGCATGGAGCGCGATTGTACTGGCGGTGCCGTGCGGCCCCGGCGGGTGCCGCGCGACGATCGGTTGCGCGGCCTTCCTGCTACGAGCGCTGCATCGAGCGCCGCGCCCCCGCGACGGCGCTGCCGCGCACGCGGGCGGGACGCGCCGAAGGCGCGGTCGGACGCCCCGGGCGCGCGATCGGCTTCCCGGCAGCAAGAATCTCCCGGGCCTCGTCGACCGCCTGCGCGAACGCCGCCGAGAGCCAGTCGCGGAAAATGCGCACCGGTTCGCGCAACTCGCCGGGCGGCCAGACGATCCAGTAGCGCTGCCCGGTGACGAGCGGCCGGGGCGACGCGAGCGCCAGCCGGCCGGCCCGCAGCGCGTCGGCGGCGACGAGCTGGCTGAGCAGCGCGATCCCCTGCCCGCTCGCGGCTGCATCAGCCGCGAGCATCTCGTGGCTGAAATACAGTCCACGCTCGGCGTCGAAGTCTTCGTAGCCCTGCTCTTCGAGCCAGCGCGCCCAGTTGCGGCTCGACTGGCGCGCGCACACCTCGTGCAGCAGGCGCGCGCCGGCCGACAGGCGCCCGCGCCGGACGTGGGCGGCGCGGTAGGCAGCGGAGCACACCGGGTACACCGCCTCCGCGCAGATCTCGATCGACGCGAGCCCGCGCGGCTCGATCGACGCGCAACGCACGGCGAGATCGACGCCGTCGGCTTCGAAGTCGGCGACGTCGTCGGTCGCGGCGACGCTCACCTGGACGGACGGATGCGCGCGCGTGAACGCGTCGAGCCGCGGCATCAGCCAGCGAGCGCCCAGCGTCGGCAGCATGCTCACGGTGACGGCGTTGCGCTCGGGACGGACGCGCTCCGCAGCCTGCCCGATCTGGCGAAGCGCGCGCGCGACGGCCGCGTGGAACTCGATGCCCGCCGCGGTGAGCGCGACGCCTCGCGCGCGACGCTCGAACAGGCGCACGCCGAGCCACTCCTCGAGCTGGCGCACCTGCTGGCTGACCGCGCCCGGCGTGACGTAGAGGTCGCCGGCCGCCTGGCGCAGATTCAGCCGGCGCGCAGCCGCGTCGAATGCGCGAACGGCATTGAGCGGCGGCAGCTTCATGTTGCGAGTTTAGCGCAGCGTTCAGTTTTACTGATGTCTCGACCGCACGGATCTCGCTTGTCGCCGGACTCGCGCGCGCCGAAGATCGACGGCAGGTTCCGGCTGCCGTGAAAGGCGAGCCGGAATCCACGCAGAACGGAGGCGAAGATGAAAGTGTCGCTGGAGAAGGTCCGGCTGCAACTGCCGCACGAAGGCACGATGCGCGTCGAGGATGCGCGGGGCGTGACGGTGCGCGTGCGCCGCGGCCGGCTGTGGATCACCGAACGGGGACTGCGCGACGACGTGTTCCTCGGCGCCGGAGAATCGTGGCAACTGCGCCGGCGCGGCCGCGCCGTGCTGCAGGCCGAGGCGCCGGCCGAATTCGAGCTGGTCGCCGCGTCCGGCCCGTCGCCGGCTCAGCGGTCGATCGCCGAAGCCGACTTCGCCTGAGCGCGCAGCACGTGCTTCTGGATCTTCCCGGTCGACGTCTTCGGCACCGGGCCGAAACGCACTTCGCGCGGAACCTTGTAGCGCGCCAGGTGCGCGCGGCAGTGCTCGATCAGCTCGTCGGCCAGCGCCTTGCTTTCCGCGGGCGTGCCCGGCACGCGCTCGGCGCGTAGTTCGACGAAGGCGAGCGGCGTCTCCCCCCATCGCTCGTCGGGCCTGGCGACCACCGCGCAGGCCAGCACCGCGGGGTGCTTGTAGAGCGCGTCCTCCACCTCGATCGAGCTGATGTTCTCGCCGCCGGAGATGATGATGTCCTTCGCGCGGTCCTTCAGCTTCACGTAGCCGTCGGGGTAGACGACGCCGAGGTCGCCCGTGTGGAACCAGCCGCCGGCGAAGGCCTCGGCCGTGGCCTTCTCGTTCTTCAGGTAGCCCTTCATCACGATGTTGCCGCGAAAGACCACCTCGCCCATCGTCTCGGCGTCGTGCGGCACCGGCTGCATCGTGTCCGGATCGACGACGGTGAGTCCCTCCTGCACCTGGTAGCGCACGCCCTGGCGTGCGTTGCGCTCGACGCGGCCGGCCAGGTCGAGTTCGTTCCACGACTCGTGCTTCACGCATACCGACGCCGGCCCGTACACCTCGGTGAGCCCGTAGACGTGCGTGACCTCCCAGCCCATGCGCTCCATGCCTTCGATCATCGCGGCCGGCGGCGCGGCGCCTGCCACCATCGCGCGCACCGGCCAGTCGATGCCCTTCTTCCATTCGGCCGGGGCGTCGATCAGCGTGCCGTGCACGATCGGCGCGCCGCAGTAGTGCGTGACGCGGTGCTCGCGCACGAGATCCAGGATGGTCTTCGCCTCGACGCGGCGAAGGCAGACGTTCGTGCCGGCCACCGCGGGAATCGTCCACGGGAAGCACCAGCCGTTGCAGTGGAACATCGGCAGCGTCCACAGGTAGACGGGATGCCGGGGCAGGCCCCATGCCAGCACGTTGCCGACCGCGTTCAGGTACGCGCCGCGGTGATGCACGACCACGCCTTTCGGATCGCCGGTAGTGCCCGACGTGTAGTTCAGGCCGATCGCGTCCCATTCGTCCTCCGGCAGCGCCCCGCCGTGCGAGGGATCGCCCGAGGCGAGCCACGCTTCGTATTCGACGTCGCCGATGCGCTCGCCCGGCCCTCGGTAGACAAAATCGTCGACGTCGACGACGAAGGGGCGCGGCTGCCCGCCGGCCGCCAGCAGCGCGAGCGCCTCGCTGGCCAGCGGGGCGAACTCGCGGTCGACGACGAACACTTTCGCCCCCGAGTGGCGCAGCTGGAATGCCACGGTCGACGCGTCGAGCCGCGTGTTGATCGTGTTCAGCACGGCACCGGTCATCGGCACGCCGAAATGCGCGTCGAGCATCGGCGGCGTGTTCGGCAGCAGCACCGAGACGGTGTCGCCGCTTCCGACGTCGCGGGCTGCCAGCACCGACGCGAGGCGCCGCGCGCGCTCGAGCATCTGCGACCAGGTCAGGCGCAGGCTTCCGTGGATCGCCGCGCAGCGGTCCGGAAAGACGTCGGCGGCCCAGCGCACGAGGCTGATCGGCGTCAACGGGACGTAGTTCGCGGCGTTGCGGTCCAGGTTCTGGCGGTACGGGTTCGGGCGGGTGGGCATCGTCGCAACCTTTTCGGGAATTGCCGGGGAGTTGCCGTCTCCGGGCCGCGGTGGCCGGGGCTGGTGACGATTGTAGGCATCGGCTGTCAGGAGCAGCCGTCGTACCTCTGTCGTCGTACGCGGGAGTGCTTCAGCCCGTCGTATTTCCTCGGCAAGGACGTTATGCTGCATTGCAGCATCCTTCCGGTATATTGGCCGGAAGTCGTCCTGCAGGAGATACGCATGACCCACCCGGCAGTGCCCGGCCTGGTCGCCCCCGGCTTCGTGGTCTATCCGCTCTCCCCCGAATCGCGCCCGCAGATTCTCGAGCACCTGCTGCGGCTGCCGCCGGAGGACCGCCGTCTTCGCTTCGGCGTGCCGGTTTCCGAAGAGACGATCGCCGGCTACGTGGAGAAGCTCGATTTCTCGCGCGACGCGATCTTCGGCGTGCGCGAAGACCCGAGCGCGCTGGCCGGCTTCACGCACGTGGCGCAGCTCGACGACGCGGTGGAACTGGGACTGTCGGTCGACGCCCTTCATCGCGGCCGGGGAATCGCGCAGGCGATGTTCCGGCGCGCGCTGCTGCATGCCCGCAACCGGGGCTTTCGCCAGCTGTTCATGCATTGCCTGGCGGAGAACGCGGCGATGATGCACATCGCGCGCGAAGCAGGCATGCGCATCGTCATCGACGGCTCGGATCGCGACGCGTCGTTGTCGCTGCCGCCGGCCACCATGCTCTCGGTGGGCACGGAGTATTACGAAGGGCAGCTGGTGCTGCTCGACTGGGCGCTTCGTGCCTCCGTTCCGCACGCGCTGCCGGCAACGAATTGAAGCCGCCGGGAGCACCCGCCGGCCGCAACGCCCGAACGTCGACGCCGAAGTACACTCGGCGCCAATCGCCGCGCCCGCGGCCACCGACCGCATCGTCCGCGGCCAGGAGTGCGGCGACCGGGAGCGCCATGAACACGAGCAAGGTCGTCTTCGGTTTCTTCATCCTGCTGGCGGCGACGCTGAACTTCGGCTTCGTCTACGGCGACATCGACGTGGCCGCGCACCACGAGGTCAGCGAGCTGTTCGCCGCCATCGTCGTGAACGTCGTGGCGACGATCCTGAAGCTGGGCGATCGCACGCAGCTGGGCGCCATCCACCTCGCGTCGAGCCTGGTGGCCGTCGTGCAACTGCTGGTCGCCGCCGTCGTCTGGACCTGGGGCACGCACGTGCAGGCGGGCCAGGCCGAAGCGGAGATCGTCGCAAGCGTCGTCTCGCTCGCCGCCGGCGCGCTGCTCGCCAACATCGTGTCGGTGGTGCTGCTGGTCACCGAGACGCTGACCTTCCGGCGCTGACGAGCGGCGGCCGGGAAAGCGGATGCCCGAAGGCGAGCCCGGCGCGGCCGCGCTGACGCACGCGAGCGTACTCCACCTGCTGCTGCGCCGGCTGCGCGTTCCGCTGCTGCTCGTCACCGTCGTGTTCGCCGTGTCGGTGGCCGGGTTCACGCTCGTCCCCGGAGCGGACGCCGACGGCCGGCCGAGCGCTCCGCTCAGCCTGTTCCATGCGTTCTACTTCGTCACCTACACGGCGACGACGATCGGCTTCGGCGAAGTGCCGGTGGCGTTCTCCGACGCGCAGCGCATGTGGGCGACCGTCGTCATCTATCTGTCGGTGATCACCTGGACCTACACGCTGCTCACGCTGCTCGCCGCAGTGCAGGACGGCTCGTTCCTGCGCGCGATCGCGGCGATCCGCTTCGAGCGCCGCGTGCGCCGCATCGTCGAGCCTTTCCTGCTCGTGCTCGGCTGCGGCGACACCGGCCTGCGGCTCACGCGCATCTTCGATCGCCTCGGCATGCGCTTCGTCGTCGTCGAGATCGACCCGGCGCGATTGCAGACGCTCGAACTCGAGGACTTCCGTCACGACGTCGTCGCGATCCAGGACGATGCCAGCCGGCCGCAGGCGCTGGTGCGCGCGGGGCTGCGCCACGGAAACTGCCGCGCGGTGCTCGCGCTGACCAACGACGATGCGGCCAACCTCGCCGCCGTGATCACGGCGTCGCTGCTGAATCCGCGCGCGACGATGATCGCGCGCTCGCACACCGCCGAGACGACGACGCTGATGCAGGCCTCGGGCAAGCCGCGCATCGTCGATCCCTTCGTCGCGTTCGCCGAGCAGCTGGCGATGGCGCTGCGCGCGCCGGGCTGCTATCGCCTGTTCGACTGGCTGACCGCGCTGCGCGGCACGCCGCTGCCGGCCGAGCTGGCGCCGCCCACCGGCGCCTGGATCGTATGCGGCTACGGCCGCTTCGGCCGGGCCGTCGGGCATCGCCTGCGCGAGAGCGGCTGCGAGGTGCGCGTGATCGAGCCGACCGCAATCGGCGACGACGACGCCGGCATCGAGGTGATCGTCGGCGACGGAACGCGGCGCGAGACGCTCGATCGAGCCGGGATCGCCGACGCGAGCGCGATCGTCGTCGGCACGGCCAGCGACCTGCGCAACCTGGCCATCGCGCGGCTGGCGCAGGCTATCGCCCCGTCGCTGTTCATCGTGCTGCGCCAGAACGAAGCCGACAACGCGCTGCTCTTCGAGCACTTCCGCGCCGACCTCGTCATGCGTCCGAGCGAGATCATCGCCGACGAGTGCGTCGCGCTGCTGACCTCGCCGCTGCTGCTGCGCTTCCTCGGCCACGTGCGCCGGCAGACCGACGGATGGGCCGACGAGGTGATCCATCGGCTGCGCGACGCCAGCGGAAAGGAGTCGCCGCTCACCTGGGAGCTGCGCATCGACCGCGACCGGGCCCCGGCGGTCTGCGCGCGCGGCGTCGACGCTTCCGCCGCGCCGCTGCGGCTCGGCGACCTGCTGCGCTCGCCGCGCGACCGCAATGCGCGCATCGAAGCGAGCGTGCTGCTCGCGCTGCGCGCCGGCCGCGAGACCCTGCTGCCCACCGACGACTGGAAGCTCGCCGAAGGCGACGAGCTGCTGTTCGGCGGCACCGAGGCGGCCCGCCGCCACGTCGAGATCGGGCTGTACGACCCGGGCGTGCTCGACTACCTCGTCACCGGTCGCGAGCCGGGAAGGCAGTGGCCGTGGCAGCGAAGCCGCCGCGCGGCCTGATCGTGTCGTGCCAGGACTCCCCTATGAGAGTTGCAGGGCCCCCGAGCCCGGCAGTCGCGTCACCAGATCTGCGCCCACCAGCTTCGACGGCGTGTAGGCGCCGCCCGCCGGCTCGTTCTTCCTCAGATGATCGACGACGGCCAGCGATCCGGTGATCGTCAGGCTGTAGCCGTTCGCGGTCCGGATGCGGGCGACCTTCTTCTCGCCTCGCGCATTGCGCGCCTCGCCCCACACGAAGGTCGGCATCTGCGCGCGCTGCTCCTCGCCGGGCCCTTTCACGGTCCTGGCGATACGCGACTTGATCAGGTTCTGCACGAACGAGAATCCCAGCAGCGGCCGGATCCAGTTCGCGCGCCGGGCGTTGGCGATCATGGCCGCAGACCCGGGAATGAACACTTCGATGTTGGGAATGCCGGTGCTGTGGTACGCGGTGGAGACATCACCCCAGGGGATGGTCATCGCCTCCTTCTCGCCGTCGCCGAAGTCGATGCGCCGCACCCGGTAGGCGAGCGGCACCGTGACGATCTTTCCGTCGCGGCGCACCTTGCCGCCCTGGGCCAGCCCTTCGACCGAGGTCTTGGCGGTGCCGGGCGACAGGCCGGAACGCGAGTCGAAGCCCAGCGCCAGGTGCGTCGCATCGGGCAGCGCCGCCTTCAGCGCCGCCGCCACGCAATCGGTGGGAATCACGTCGAAGCCGACGCCCGGACAGAGCACGACGCCGGCGTAGCGCGCCCGCGCGGCCAGCGACTGCGCGAGTTCCAGGACCGCGATCTCGCCAGTGATGTCCAGGTAATGCGCGCGAGCGCGCAGGCACGCCTCCATCATCGGCTGCGCAGTCGCCGAGAAGGGACCCGCGCAGTTCAGGACGAGGAAATGGCCGTCGACCTGCCGGGCCGCATGCGCCGCGTCGTCCAGTGCGAAAGCGCGCGCTTCGAGACCCAGTTCGCGCGCCAGCCCTTCGATCTTTTCACGGCTGCGGCCCGCCAGGACCGGCTGGAGTCCGCGCCGGACGGCTTCGCGGGCGATCAGCTCGCCCGTGTAGCCGTTGGCGCCGTAGATCATCCATTTCGGATGTGCCGGGTTCATGTCCCTGTCTCTCCCGGGGTTCTCGCCCTCGGATACTCGTCGGACCGTTGCGGCAGCGGCTGTCGAAGAAGTGCAGCGACCTTCTCGGCCGCCGCTTTCGCCGATTGCGGGTTCTGGCCCGTCACCAACCGACCGTCGACGACGACCCTCGAGGTGAAGGGCAGCAGGTTCTTCTCGTAGAGCGCGCCCCGCCGCTTCATCTCCTCCTCGGCGTTGTAGGGCACCTTCGCGGCGACTCCGGCGAGAACCTCTTCCGTCCAGGAGAAGCCAGTGAGCCGGCGGCCTGCGACCATCAGCCTGCCGTCGGACAGCTTCACGTTCAGCAGTCCGCAATAGCCGTGGCAGACCGAGGAGACGATTCCCCCGCGCTCGTAGATCTCGCGCGCGAGTCGCTGCAGCCCGGCATCTTCGGGGAAATCCCACATTACGGCGTGGCCGCCGGTGAAATAGATCGCATCGAACGTCGAGGCGTCGGTCTCATCGGGTCGAGCGGTGTCGGTCAGCAGCGCCTTGCACGCGTCGTCGGCCAGCCAGGCCTTGCCGGTCGCGTCGAGGTTCGGCCATTTCAGCGAACGCGGCTCCAGCGGAGAGCGCCCGCCCCTGGGACTGACGAGCTGCTGATTCCACCCTTCCCGGGCGAACACGTGCCAGGCATGGGTGAGTTCCGACAGCCACAGGCCGGTGGGCTCGAGGCCATCGCCGTAATGGGCCACATTGCTGACGACGTGGAGGATGCGTTTGCTCATCGCGATACCGCCACCTTCATGGGTCGCCGCGCTCCGTCATCGGCAGATCGGCCGCAGTGCAAGTGCCGCGTCGGACGAAAACCTTAAGGCTAAACACAGGTTCAATGTGAAGCCTGATCGCGAGACGGAATCGGGGCGGCCTTGCTTCGCCATACGTCGAGCAGTTGAAGCTCAGCGCAAGGGGTGGGCTGTGAAATGCAGCATTCCGGCGTCCGAAACAGTTTACGTAGCCAGGAACGCTGCATTGCGCAGCGTGGTCAAGATCCGGCGGGTGCCGACAGCGGTGCTGCGCCCCGGGGCGCCGGTGCGCGGTGCGCATGCGCGCCAAGCCCGGAGCACCGGCGTTGACCCGAGGGCGAGCGCCTCAGCCCGGACCGGACGCCGCGAGCACGCGCCCCATCGCCTCGAAGCCCTCGGCCAGGTCGGCGATCAGATCCGCGGGATCTTCGAGTCCCACGTGCAGCCGCACCAGCGGCCCGCCGGTCCACGGCTTCGCGCTGCGCATGCGGTCGATGTGTGCCGGCATGACGAGACTCTCGAAACCGCCCCACGAATAGCCGATCGCGAAATGCCGTCGCCGCTCGCACAGCGCGGCGAGCGCGGCCCGCTCGCGCTCGCTCGCGCGTGCCGCGTCGCCCGCTGTCGCGGAGTGGCCGTCCGCTCGTGCGGACGCGACGAGCGCGCGATCCAGCTCGAACGAAAAGAGCCCGCTGGCGCCCGAGAAGTCGCGGCGCCACAGCGCGTGCTGCGGGTGCGAAGGCAATGCCGGATGCAGCACGCTGGCGACTTCCGGCCGCGCCTCGAGCCAACGCGCGACCTCGAGCGCGTTGGCCTCGTGCCGCCGCATGCGCACCTCGGCGCTGCGCAGCCCGCGCAGCACCAGCCAGGCGTCGTCGCCGCTCGCGCATTGCCCGAGCTGGCGCACGGCGGCCCACAGCTTCGGCCACAGCGACTCGCGCACGACGACCGCGCCCATCAGCACGTCGGAGTGGCCGCCCCAGTACTTCGTCAGCGCGAGCACCGAGGCGTCGACGCCCCAGTCGAAGGGCCGCGCGAAGATCGGCGACGCCCAGGTGTTGTCGATCATCGTCACGATGCCGCGCTCGCGCGCGATCGCGCAGATCGCGGGCACGTCCTGCACCTCGAAGGTGTAGCTTCCCGGGCTCTCGAGCCAGATCAGCTTCGTTTCGGGCCGCAGCAGCGCCGCGATGCCGGCGCCGATCGTCGGATCGTAGTAGCTGGTGCGCACGCCCATCCGCGCGAGCATCCCGTCGCAGAACACGCGGGTCGGACCATAGGACGAGTCGGCGACCAGCAGGTGATCGCCCGGCGACAGCACGGCCAGCAGCGCGGTGGTGATCGCGGCGAGCCCCGACGGCATCAGGCTCGCGCGCACCGCGTGGCCGCCGCCCTCGATCTCGCACAGCGCGTCCATCAGCGCCATCGTCGTCGGCGTGCCCACCGTGCCGTAGGTGGTCGCGCGCGCACGCCCCTCCGCCACCGCCGCACCGGCCGCGCCGGTGGCCTCGAGCGTGTCGAACAGCACGGTCGACGCGCGATGCACGGCGACGTTGGCGGCGACGAAAGTCGCCTCGCCGTCGCGGCCGGCCTCGGCCAGGCGCGTGGCGAATCGGTCTTCTTGCATGTCGGAACGAAGGGAGCGGCGGCTTCCGATTGTAGGACCGACCCGCCGACGGGTCTCCGATGGGCCGCGAATGGCCCCGCCAACCGGCCGCTCCGATGGGCCCCGAATGGGCCGCCGCTCAGCGCGTTCGCTGCACGACCACCGGGATCTGCCCGACGGTCGGCGACGCCGCCCGCTCGACCGCCTGGCGGACGATCGGCGAGACGGGCGCATCGACGCCGAACGAACGAGCGAGCGCCCACTCTCGCCGCTTCGCCTGCACGAGATGGCGCATCTTCACGTGCCCGTAGCCGCGGATCGCTTCGGGCGTGGCGGCGAGCGCACAGGCCGCGGCGAGCCGGTCGGCGTCGAGCCGCGCGAGCAGCGCATCGACCAGCGCTTCGTAGTCGCGCACCAGGGCCCGCTCGATGCGCCGCTCCGTCGTGTGGCCGAAAGGATCGAAGGGCGTCCCCCGCAGCCCGCGCAGCGAGGCGAGCACGCGGAACACCGGGAACACCCACGCGCCGAAGCGCATCTTCCGCGGCAACCCGTCCGGTCCCCGGCGCGCGAGCAGCGGCGGCGCGAGCTGCACGCTCAGCGAGTACTCACCTTCGAACTGCTCCTCGAGTGAGCGACGAAACTCCTCCGATGCGTACAGGCGCGCCACCTCGTACTCGTCCTTGTAGGCGAGCAGCTTCGCGTAGGTGCGGGCGACGGTCATCGCCAGTTCGGGCTTCTCGCCCACGGGCCGCAACGCGCGCTCCGCGGCTTCGACGCGTTCGACCAGCGCGCGCAACCGCGACGCATAGCGCCCGTTCTGGTACTGCGCCAGCTGCGCTTCGAGCCGGCCGAGCAGTGCCGACAGCGACTCGTCGACCGCCGGCGCCGGCCGGGCGGGCGTGGCGAGCAGCGCTTCGAGTGCGCCGGCGTCGTGCGCCGCCAGCCGCCCGAGCCGGAACGCGATGCGGTTCGCCTCGATCGCCACCCCGTTCAGTTCGATGGCGCGTTCGATCGCGCCCGCCGACACCGGAACCAGCCCCCGCTGCCACGCGTAGCCGAGCAGCACG
>QEVN01000111.1 GCA_003576795.1 Burkholderiales bacterium | reverse complement strand
GCTGCGCGAGCATCGCCTGCAATGCGACGGTGCCGACCCAGTTGAACGGCGCGCCGAGCAGGAGGTCGCAACTGCGCTGGAACATCAGGCAGTTCAGCCTGCCGTCGCTCGTGCAGTGGAACTGGTAGACCATGTGGCACGGCGGCAGCGCCATGTCGTCGAGTTCGGCGACGTTCCAGGCGTGGAACAGCATGCGGCGGCTCGACGGATTCGTCTTCAGCGTGGCGAGCAGCGCGGCGATCTGGTCGTATTCGCGCCCATCGGGCCCGAGCCAGCGTCGCCACTGCTTGCCGTAGACCGGCCCCAGTTCGCCCCAGTCGCGCGCGAAAGCTTCGTCGGCCACGATGCGTCGCTCGAACTCCTGCTGGTCGATCGTCTCGCCGGTGGCGCGGCGGTATCGCGCCAGCGGCCAGTCGGTCCAGATGCGCACGTTCTGCTCGAGCAGCGGCCGCAGGTTGGTCCCCCCGCTGAGGAACCACAGCATCTCCTTGATCGCCGTCTTCCAGTAGACGCGTTTGGTCGTCAGGATGGGCACTTCTCCTTGCGAGACGTCGAAGCGCGCCATCGCGCCGAACACCGACAGCGTGCCCACGCCGGTGCGGTCGATGCGTCGATCGCCGTCGGTCAGCACGCGCGACAGGAGATCGAGGTACTGCTGTTCGGGATGCGGCATCGACGATTTGCCGGGGAGCGGAACCGGGTTCGCTAGTCCGCGCTCGCGTCGGCGTTCCCCGGCGCGGCGAGGTTGCGAACGCCGCTCCCGCGGATGCCGGAAACGCGCGGAGGGTCGGCAGGCGGCGGGGCGGAGGGCGCGAGCGTCGCCGCGTCGACCGCGGGATCGTGGCGAACGGGCGCTTCGGCGGTTTCCGCGGATTGCGGTCCGCTCGACAGCAGCGCGACCGACGGGCGCTGCGGGGCGGGCAACTCGATGCGCACGCCCCTGCGCTCGAGCACCGCGGTATCGGAGCGCACCTCGACCAGCCGCATGTCGGCGCCGACCTCGTCGCCGACGAGGAAGGCCCTGGCCGCCGCGGAGTCGACGACGAGCACTGCGCTGCCCCGCAGCGGACTGGCGGCGACGCCGAGCACGCGGACGTCGACCGGCGCGGAAATCGACGCGGACGATCCGGATACGGCGCTGCCGAACAAGGCCTGCGCTGCGGCGAGATCGTGCGCGTTTCGCGTGTCGACCAGCGAGCCGGCGGGTGCGATCGCGACGGGCGGGGCGAGCAGTTGCAGGGCCCAGTACGCGCAGGTGGCGCCGAGCGCGCCGAAGGCTGCGACCGCCGCGACCGACGGCGCCCAGCCGCGCGACCGGAGCGTGCGTTTCATCGTTTGCCGTGAGTCTGCCAGCGGAATGTGCGCTGCTATCATAGCCCGACTCCTGCACGAGAAGCCCCGGGGGAGGGGATGCTCCGTTCATCGGCTGGCCGCGGACGACGCCTGCGCGAGCGCGGCTTCACGCTCATCGAAATCATGGTCGTCATCGTGATCCTCGGCGTACTCGCCGCGATCGCGGTGCCGCGCATCATGAGCAAGCCGGACGAGGCGCGCGTGAAGGCCGCGCAGACCGAGGTCGCGCAGATCCTGCAGGCGCTCGATCTCTACCGGCTCGACAACTACCGCTATCCGAGCACCGAGCAGGGCCTGGCGGCGCTCGCCGAACGCCCCGCCGTCGACCCGGTTCCGTCGAACTGGAAGCCGTATCTGAAGCAGGCGCCGGTCGATCCCTGGGGCAAGCCGTACCAGTACCTGAATCCGGGCGTGCGCGGCGAGATCGACGTCTTCAGCCTCGGCGCCGACGGCAAACCCGGCGGCGAGGGTGTTGCCGCCGACATCGGCAACTGGTCGCTGAATCGCTGAAGCCCTTCGATGCCACCGAGCGCATGAAGCGCGCGCGCGGCTTCACGTTGCTCGAACTGCTGGTGGCGATCGTCGTCGCCGGGGTGATGGTCGGCATCGTGTCGCTGTCGATCGGCGGCTTCGACCGCAGCCTGCGCTTCGAGGCCGAGCGCCTCGCACAGCTGCTGGCGCTTGCCCGGGAGGAGGCGCAATTGCGCGGCGCGCCGATCCGTTTCGAGGCCGACGACGAGAGCTATCGCTTCTCCGTCTGGCGAGAGCGCCGCTGGCGCCCGCTCACCGACGATCGCGACCTGCGCGCGCGCCGGTGGGAGCAGCCCACCGAGTTCGGCATCGAGCGGGGCGACGGGCGGCGCGAGATCGAGTTCGGCCTCGACCAGGTCGATGCGCCGTTCGTGCTGCGCCTGCGGCGAAACGGCGAGGAAGTCGCGATCGCGGCCAACGGGCTGGGGCTCTTCGAGGTGCTGCGATGACCCCGTGCAGCCCACGGCAGGGCGGGTTCACGCTGATCGAGGTGCTGGTGGCGATGACGATCGCCGCAGTGGCGCTGATGACGGCGATCCGCGCGACGACTTCGCTGGCGGTGAATGCCGCCGAGCTGCGCGCGCGCACCCTCGCGCAATGGAGCGCCGAGAATCGCCTGGCGCAGATCCGCGTCGCGCGCGAGTGGCCGAACCTGGGTCGGCGCCAGTTCGACTGCAGCCAGGGCGGCATCGGGCTGCTGTGTCGCGAAGAGGTGTTCCAGACGCCCAATCCGCTGTTCCGCCGCGTCGAGATCAGCGTGCTCGACGAGAGGGCGTCCTTCCGCTACGCCCGGCTGGTGGGCTTCTCGACGAGGCAGCCGTGAGGCGAGGCTCGCGCGGCTTCACGCTGCTCGAACTGCTCGTCGCCGTCGCGCTGCTGTCGGTGCTCGCGGTGCTCAGCTGGCGCGCAATGGATTCGGTGCTGCGCTCGCGCGATCGCATCGTGCAGTCGTCGGACGAGCTGCGCGCGCTGAGCGTCGCCTTCGCCCAGCTCGAGCAGGACGTGCGGGGCAGCGGGGAAATCGGGCTGCTCGGGCTGGACGAGCCGGCGATCGCATTCACCGTGCGCGGCGACGACGTGCAGCCGGAGCTGGCGCTGGTGCGCGAGACGAGCGCGAACCGGCCGCTGCAGCTGCAACGCGTTCGCTACCGGTTGCGCGAGCACCGGCTCGAGCGCGGCTTCGCGCCGTGGACGTCGTCCACGGTCGATCCCGCCCGCCCGGTGTCCGAGCAGCCGCTGGTCTGGCAGCCGCTGCTCGCGGACGTCGACCAGGTCCGGTTTCGCGCCTGGATCGTCTCGCGCGGCTGGACGCCGGCGGCGACGCTCGCGCGCGATGCGGGCCGATCGCGCGTCGACGGCGTCGAGCTGACGATCGTGCGCGGCGGCGAGCGAATCGTGCGCGTGCTGGCGGCGCGCAACTGAAGCGGAAGTCGATGCGCACGAAACGCCGCCAGCGGGGCGTGGCCATCATCAGCGTGATGCTCGTCGTGGCGCTCGCCACGCTGATCGTGAGCGCATTGTTCTGGCGCGAGCACGTCACGGTCCGTTCGGTGGAGAACCGCCTCGCGCTCGCGCAGTTGCGCTGGATCGAGGCGGCGGTACTCGACTGGGCGGGCGTCGTCCTGCAGGTCGATCGCAACAGCACGGGCGGCGTCGATCACCTGAACGAAGTCTGGGCGACGCCGATCGCCGAAACCGTGCTCGACGAGACGGTGACGGGCGGTGCGCGGCTGGACGAACCGGGCAGCGAGCCGCGACTCGTCGGACAGATGTTCGACGCGCAGGCGCGATTGAACCTGAACGACCTGGTGATCGGCGGCGTGCCGTCGGGCGAGATGCGGCTTGCCTTCGAGCGGCTGCTCGCGCTGCTCGGGCGTCCGCAGAGCCTGGCCGGCGCGCTGCAGGCGCGCCTGCTGCAGGCCTATCCGCCCACCGTCGAAGGCAAGCGGATACCGGCGAGCGCGCTGCCGCTGCTGCGCCTTGCCGATCTGCAGACCGTGCCGGGTTTCGACCAGGCCACGATCGACCTGCTCGAGCCCTTCGTCGTGTTCCTGCCCAAGTACCTGCCGACCGGCGCGGGCGAAGCGCGCATCGAGAATACGCGGGTGAATCTGAACACGGCTCCCGCCGAGGTGCTCGCTGCCTGCATCCCCGACATCGACCTGCAGGCGGCTCGCCGTTTCGTCGAGGGCGTTCGTCAGCGAACCTTCTTCGCCAGTCTCGACGTGGCGCGGTCGCGCTTCGACGGCTCGCCGGCGCTTGCGCCCACCCTGCTGGCGGTCGGCTCGAACTTTTTTCTGGTGAAGGGGATGGTACGCTTCGGCCGCATCGAATCGAACACCGAGGCGCTGCTGTATCGAGGCGGTCGTCACGTGGAACTCGTATGGCAGCACAGGTCCTGAAGCGGGGTCAGGCGGTCGTCTGGGTGCCGCCGCGTTCGGCAGGCGAGCGCCAGTTCGCGAGTGCGCCGGTGCTGCTCGCCATGCTGCCCGCCGCCGTATCGGGGCAGGTCGGCGGCGCAGCGAGCGCGGCAGGGCATCCGGTCACGGTGTCCGGCAGCGCGAGCGATGCGCGTTGCGTGCGCATGAGCCTCGATGCGCTTCCGGCGCTGAAGCAGGTCACGCTCGTCTTCGATGCACGCGACGTGAACCTGCTGCGCGTGGCGGTGCCGCCGTTGCCTGCGCCCCGGCTGCAGCAGGCATTGCCCAATCTCGTCGAGGACCTGCTGCTGCAGGATGCGCAGTCGTGCGCCTATGCGCTCGGCCCGCGCGAGAGCGACACGCAGCAGCGACTGGTCGCCGCGATCGATCGCGCCTGGCTCGAATTCGTCGTCGGCGCCTTCGAGCGGCGCGGCATCCGGGTGCAGGCGGCCTGGCCCGCGCAGCTCGCGTTGCCGCTCGTCGCCGGGCAGGCGGCGCTCGCCTGCCTCCACGACGGCCTCGCGCTGCGCACGCAGCCGAACGACGGCATCGGCTGGGGCGCCGGCGCCGGCGCCGACGCCGACTCGCGCGCCGAGGCGATCGTCTGCGCGCTCGACGCCGCCGGCGCTTGCGCTCCCGCCGCGGATGCGATCGAGGCGCGACGGCGCGTCGCGGTGTTCGTCGAGGACGGATCCTGGCAGGCGCCGGTGCTGAAGGCAGCCGCGCGCGCCGGCGTCGATGCCGAAGTGCGCGCGCTCGCCTTTCCGGTCGCCGCGCCGATCGATCTGCTGTCGGCGCGTTCCGGCACGGCCGCCCGACGCTGGCTGGCCGACGTCGACTGGCGGGCGTGGCGGCTTCCCGCCGCGGCCGCGGCCGCGGCCGTCGCGGTCGCGCTCGTCGGGTTGAACCTGCACTGGGCGCTGCTCGCGAAGGAGAGCGAGCGGCTGCACGCGAGCATCGAGCAGCGCTACCGCGACGCGTTCCCCGGCACGCAGGTGATCGTCGATCCGCTGCTGCAGATGCAGCGCCAGGTGGCGAACCTGCGCGCGCGCGCAGGTCAGTCGGGGCCGGAGGACTTCGTTCCGCTGCTCGCGCGCTTCTCGCAGGTGCTCGGGGCGCAGGCGATCGATGCGATGGCCTCGGTGGAGTTCCGCGAAGGCAGGCTGCGCGTTCGCTTCCAGCCCGGCTTCTTCGAGGCGCGCACCGCGCGCGACGCGCTCGTTCGCGCCGGACAGCAGCTCGGGCTGTCGGTTCGTTTCGATGCCGACCGCGAGCCGACCGCGGCGGTGGCGCTGCTGCGATGACGACTTCGGCGATCGAGACGCTGATGCAGCGCTGGCAGCTGCTCTCGGCGCGCGAGCGACGGGCGGTGACCGGCGGGGCCGCGCTGCTCGCCGTCGTCGCCGCGTGGCTGTTGCTGTTCGAGCCGGCGTGGCAGGCGCGCGCGGCCCTGCAGGGCGAATTGCCGGCGCTGCGCGCGCAACTCGCCCGCATCGACGCGCTGGCCGACGAGGCGCAGCGACTGTCGTCGGCGGCGGCCGGCAGCGACTCGCCGCAGACGCGAAAGACGCAGCTCGAGCGCTCGATCGCGAGCGCCGGGCTTGCGCCGTCGCTGACGCAGCTTTCGCTGAACGGCACGCTGTTCGATCTGCGCTTCGATCGCGTACCGCACGCCGCCTGGCTGGCGTGGCTCGACACGACGACCCGCGAGATGCGGTTGCGCGTCGCCGACGTCACCGTCACGCGCGAAGCCGAGCACGGGCTCGTCTCGGTCCGGCTCGCGCTCGAGTCTCCGCGCGCGGAAGGCTCCTGAAGTGCGGCGCATCGATCCCGGCAGGCCCCTCTTCTACGCGATCGTCACGCTGCTCGGCGCCGTGCTCGTCGGCGGCGCGGTGGTTCCGGCGAGCTTCGCCGATGCGGCGCTGGCCCGCGCCACGCAGGGCCGCGTGCGCCTGGCGCAGGCGGAGGGAACCCTCTGGAACGGCTCGGCGCGGCTCGTGCTCGCCGAAGGCCGAAGCCCGCCGGGCGACGGCGCCTCCGCTTTCCCGCCGGCCGGCGACGCGCTCGTCGCGGGTGTCGCGATCCCGGGACGGGTCGACTGGAGCATTCGCCCCCTGTCGCTGCTCGTGGGGCAGCTCGATGCGCAGTTGCGCTTCGACGGCGTGGCGAAGCCGGTGCGCGTGCACGGCGCCTGGGGCGAAGTGCGCATCGACGCCGGTGCGGTCGAGCTGCCGTCGGTCGAGCTCGGGCGGCTCGGCTCGCCGTGGAACACCGTGCGGCCTTCGGGTGCGCTGCGGCTGAGCTGGGAGAACCTCGTGCTGCGCCGTTCGGGGGTCGACGGTCGCGCGCAGATCGAGTTGCGCGGAGCTTCGTCGGCGATGACGCCGGTTCGGCCGCTGGGCAGCTACCGGGTCGACGTCGTCGGCAGCGGCAGCCGCGCGGAGTTGAGCATCGCGACAATCGACGGGCCGCTTCGGTTGCAGGGCAAGGGGAGCTTCGACGCGAATCGCGGATTGCGTTTCGTCGCCGAGGCGAGCGCGGAGGCGCGCGAGCGCGATCGCCTGCAGTCCTTTCTCGGACTGATCGGGCCACGCGAAGGCGAGCGCACGATCATCAGGATTGGGGCATGAACGCGACGGTGGGAACGGGGCGGCTGCGACGCCGGACGGCGGTGCGCGCGCTGGCGCTCGTGGCGGCCATCGCGATTTCCGGTGCGGGGCAGGCCCAGGCGCGGCCGCAGGGGCAGCGCGCGCCCGACGCAGCGAAGCGCGCCGCGGCGCCGGCGAACGGCGGCCTGCAGAAGGCGGCGACGAATGGCGGCGCGCAGACGGCATCGGGCGATCTCGTTACGCTGAATTTCCGCGACGCCGAGGTCGATTCGGTCGTCGGCGCCTTCGGGCACCTGCTCGGCCGGACTTTCGTCGTCGACCCGCGCGTGCGCGGCAAGATGACGCTGGAAACGCCGCGCCCCGTCACGCGCGAGCAGGCGTATCGGCTGCTGCAATCGGCGCTGCGCTCCCAGGGTTTCGCGGTGGTCGAGACCGGCGCGCTGACGAAGGTCGTGCCCGAGGCCGACGCGAAGCTGCAGTCCACGCCCGTGTCGGTCGGCCGCTCGCCGGCCGCATCGGGCGACGAGGTCGTCACGCAGATCTTCCGCCTGAACTACGAATCGGCGTCGAACCTGGTTCCGGTGCTGCGCCCGCTGATCTCGCCGAACAACACCGTCGTCGCGTATCCGAACAACAATTCGCTCGTCGTCACCGACTATGCGGCGAACGTCGAGCGCATCGCGCGCATCGTCGCCACGCTCGACAGCCCGTCGACGCGCGAGGTGGAGGTGATACCGGTGCAGTACGCGGTCGCGACGGACATCGCGGTGGCGATACAGCGCCTGCTCGAACAGCCGGCCGCCGCGGGAGCCGCGGTCGATCCCGGCCAGCGCGTCGTCGTGATGGCCGATCCGCGCACGAATTCGATCCTGCTGCGCGCGGCCAGTCCGGCGAAGGTCGGGTTGGCCAAGGGCCTGATCGCCCGGCTCGACCAGCCGAGCGCGCGCCCGGGCAACATCAACGTCGTCTATCTGCGCAACGCCGAGGCGGTGAAGCTCGCGCAGACGCTGCGCGGGGTGCTGGGCGCCGGCGAAGGCGCCTCGTCGGCTTCGCCGGGCAGCGGGCTGCTGCAGCAACAGCGCACGCCGTCGCAGCTGACGCAGGACAGCATGTCGACGCAGGTCAACACGATCCAGCCGGTCGACGGCTCGTCCGCGGCGCCGCTGCAGCCGTCGCAGCTGCAGCCGGTCAGCGTGCAGGCGGGCGGCGCGATCATCGCAGCCGATCCCTCGACGAACTCGCTGATCATCACCGCGCCCGAGCCGATCTACCGGAACCTGCGCGCCGTCATCGACAAGCTCGACGCGCGCCGCGCGCAGGTGTTCATCGAATCGCTGATCGTCGAGATCAGCGCCGAGAAGGCCGCGGAGCTCGGCGTGCAGTGGCAGTTCCTCGGCTCGCCGCACGGCTCGACGCGGGTGATCGGCGGCACCAACCTGCCGGCGCGCGGCAGCGGAGCGAACATCCTCGATGCGGCCGCGAACATCGGCAGCATCGGC